>NZ_JADNQW010000005.1:1232857-1541071 GCF_015709455.1 Methylosinus sp. H3A | reverse complement strand
GCGAGGTGCAACTGATCGACTCGGAAGGCAAGAACCACGGCGTGGTCGCCTTGCTCGACGCCCTCTCGCTGGCGGAGACGGCTTCGCTCGATCTCGTCGAGATCGCGCCCAACTCCGAGCCGCCGGTCTGCAAAATCCTCGATTACGGAAGATTTCGATTTCTCGAGCAGAAGAAGGCCGCCGAGGCCCGCAAGAAGCAGAAGATCGTCGAGGTCAAGGAGATCAAGCTCCGCCCCGGCATCGACGAGCACGACTATGACGTGAAGATGAAGGCCGTGCAGCGCTTCTTCGAAGAGGGCGACAAGGTCAAAGTCACATTGCGTTTTCGCGGCCGTGAGATCGCCCACCAGGATATCGGCTACCGCTTGATGTCCCGCGTCAAATTGGAGACGGCGACGATCGCCAAGGTCGAGTTGGAGCCTTCGATGGAAGGCCGCCAAATGATCATGGTGCTGGCGCCGCGCTGACGCGCCGACCTGACGGGGCCTCGATCCGCACTTGCCGGGGCCGCGTCTTTCAGTCTTTGTTGTCTTTCATGTCCAATGTGTCCTTCCGCGCGATTCTGTCCGGCGCGGCGCTTTTTTTGGCTCTCGCCGCCCCGACCGGCGCCGTCGCACAGATGGCGCTGCCGGGCGCTGTCGCGCCTGCGCCGGAGGGCTCCGTCGCGGCGCCGGCCGATGCGCCCAAGCCCAGGCCACGCGCCGCCGTCGCGCCCGTCGCCCCGAAGCTGCCGAGCGAAGAGTCGATCCTCGGACGCGTCCTCTATCAGGACGGCGAAGCGCGCGGCTCGATCGAATTGCAGCGCCGCGGCGGCGCGCTCGAGGTCGCCCGGCTCTCGCTCGTCGGCGATCGGCTGACCCGCTCCGGCGAGACCTGCCGCATCGAGGTCTCCGAGCCATTGAGGCTCACGCCGCGACAGACGGTGAGCGGACTGCAGCGCTATGAGGTGGAGTTTCCCGCCTGCCCCTTCGGCTTCGACGCGCTCGACGGCGCGATTCTCGTCAGCTCCGAAGGCAGAGCCTGCGAATTGAAGCAGGCCGATTGCCGCGCCGATCCCAATGGGCTCTGGGGCATGGGCGCCGGCGATTTCGATCCAAAGCGGGCCGAGGACATGCTGACGATGCGCGCGCGCATCGACCAGACCGTGCGCAACGACTTCAAGGCGCTGTATGACCGGATCAAATCCGACAAGGCGCAGCGCAAGGAATTGGTGCGCGAACAGGCCGGATTTTCGGCGCGCCGCGAGGAGATCTGCCGCTCCTATATCCAGGAGGCGGATTTCGGCTATTGCGCGCTGCGTGTGACGGAAGCGCGTGCGCTCGCGCTCGGCACGCAGCTCGCGACGGGCTTCAAAAAGACGGCCGAGACCGGCGGCAAGAAAAAGCGGTAATCACGCGCCTGCCCTCCTGCTGGCGCCCAAAGGTGATCGCAACGAAAAAGGCCGCCCATCGCTGGGCGGCCTTTTCTTCGTTTCTCTATTCGCCGCCTCACTCCGCCGCGGCGGGCGGCAGGCGCGGGGTCGTCGAGCGCGTCTCGGATTCCGTGGCGCGCTGCTCGATGATGAGATCGTCGCGGCCCGTGGCGATGCCACGGAACTTCGCCATAGCGGCGCCGGTGCCGGCCGGGATCAGACGGCCGACGATCACATTCTCCTTCAGGCCGACCAGCGGATCGACCTTGCCATTGACGGCCGCCTCGGTGAGGACGCGGGTCGTCTCCTGGAAGGAGGCCGCCGAGAAGAAGGAGCGCGTCTGCAGCGACGCCTTGGTGATTCCGAGCAGCACGGGCGTGCCGTGACCCGGCTTCTTGCCTTCTTCCAACGCCTTGATATTGGCTTCATCGAGCTCGGTCTGATCGACCTGCTCGCCGTCGAGGAAGCCAGTGTCGCCCGCATCGACGATATCGACCTTCTGCAACATCTGACGCACGATCACTTCGATGTGCTTGTCGTTGATGTTGACGCCCTGCAGCCGGTAGACCTCCTGGATCTCGTTGACGAGGTAAGCCGCCAGCTCCTCCACGCCCTTGATGGCCAGAATGTCGTGCGGCGCCGGATTTCCGTCGACGATATAATCGCCCTTCTCCACGACGTCGCCGTCCTGGAGATGGATGTGCTTGCCCTTGGGGATCAGATATTCGACCGGATCGCCGCCTTCCTCGTGCGGGACGATGGAGAGGCGCTGCTTGTTCTTATAGTCGCGGCCGAATTGCACCGTTCCGGAGATTTCCGCGATGATCGCGTGGTCCTTGGGACGGCGCGCCTCGAACAGCTCGGCGACGCGCGGCAGACCGCCGGTGATGTCGCGCGTCTTGGCGCTCTCTAGCGAGATACGCGCGACAATGTCGCCGGCCTTGATCTGCGCGCCCGGCTCGACCGCGATGATCGAGTCGGCCGGCAGCGTGTAGCGGGCGTCGCCGCCGCGCTGCAGCTTGATCACCTTGCCGTCGGCGCTCTTGATGAGGATCGCCGGCTTCAAGCTCGCCGAACGCGCATTGAGGCGCCAGTCCATGACGACGCGCTTGGTGATGCCGGTCGATTCGTCGGCCGTCTCCGACACCGACTGGCCTTCGACCAGATCCTCGAAGCCGATCGCCCCGTCGACCTCGCTGACGATGGGACGCGTATAGGGATCCCATTCCGCGATGCGGTCGCCGCGCTTGATCTTGTCGCCTTCGTCCACCTTCAGCCTTGCGCCATATTGGATACGGTTGACGGCCCGCTCGACGCCGTCCGGCCCGACGATCACCGCCGCGACGTTACGCGCCATGACGATGAGATCGCCATCCGAATTGCGCGCCACATGGCGGTTGCGGATATGCACCGTGCCTTCGAAATTCGACTCGACGAAGGACTGGTCCGCGAGCTGCGCCGCGCCGCCGATGTGGAAGGTGCGCATGGTGAGCTGCGTGCCCGGCTCGCCGATCGACTGCGCCGCGATGACGCCGACCGCCTCGCCCATGTTGACGGGCGTGCCGCGGGCGAGGTCGCGCCCGTAGCATTTGCCGCAGACGCCGTTCTTCGACTCGCAGGTCAGCACCGAGCGGATCTTCACTTCTTGAAGACCGGCGGCGTTGATCGGCTCGATGTGCCACTCCTGGATCATCTCGCCATTGGGGACGATCACCTTGCCCTGCTGGTCGCGCAGATCCTCCGCCGCGGTGCGGCCGAGAATGCGCGAGGTGAGCGAGGCGACGACCTGACCGGCGTCGATGATCGCCCGCATGCGAATGCCCTTCTCGGTGCCGCAATCGACCGTGGTGATGATCGAATCCTGCGCCACGTCGACGAGACGGCGGGTGAGATAGCCCGAGTTCGCGGTCTTCAACGCCGTGTCCGACAGGCCCTTGCGCGAGCCGTGGGTGGAGTTGAAGTATTCGAGAACGGTGAGGCCCTCTTTGAAGTTCGAGATGATCGGGGTCTCGATGATCTCGCCCGAGGGCTTGGTCATGAGGCCGCGCATCGCCGCGAGCTGCTTCATCTGCGCGGGCGAGCCGCGCGCGCCCGAGTGCGACATCATATAGATGGAGTTGATCGGCAGATCGCGGCCATGCTCGTCCTTGCGGACGGTGGAGATGCGGATCATCATCTCCTCGGCGAGCTTCTCCGAGCACTTCATCCAGGCGTCGACGACCTTATTGTATTTCTCGCCCTGGGTGATGAGGCCGTCATTGTACTGCTGCTCATATTCCTTCGTCGCGCCGCGCGTCTCCTCTATGATGCGCTCCTTCGTCTCCGGGATGACCATGTCGTCCTTGCCGAAGGAGATGCCCGCCTTGAACGCCTCGCGGAAGCCGAGGGACATGATGCGATCGCAGAAGATGACCGTCTCCTTCTGACCGCAGTTGCGGTAGACGGTGTCGATCATGTTGGAGATTTCCTTCTTCGTCATCAGTCTGTTGGCTGCGTCGAAGGGAATCTTCGGATTGCGCGGCAGGAGCTGGCCGAGGATCAGACGGCCGGGCGTCGTGTCGAAGATTTTCGACACGCGTTGGCCCTTCTCGTCATAGGTCCAGGCGCGGCCCTTGATCTTGGTCTGCAGCGTGATCGCCTTGGCGGCCAGCGCATGCTCGATCTCGCCCTGATCGGCGAACATCATGCCCTGTCCGGGCTCGCCGTCGCGCTCCAGCGACAGATAATAGAGGCCGAGAACGATGTCCTGCGATGGCACGATGATCGGCTGACCATTGGCCGGATGCAGGATGTTGTTGGTCGACATCATCAGCACGCGCGCTTCGAGCTGGGCTTCCAGCGACAGCGGCACATGCACGGCCATCTGGTCGCCGTCGAAGTCGGCGTTGAAGGCGGCGCAGACGAGCGGATGCAGCTGGATCGCCTTGCCCTCGATCAGCACCGGCTCGAAGGCCTGAATGCCGAGGCGATGGAGCGTCGGGGCGCGATTGAGCAGCACCGGATGCTCGCGGATCACCTCGTCGAGGATGTCCCAAACCTCCGGCTTCTCTTTCTCGACCAGCTTCTTGGCCTGCTTCACCGTGGCCGAATGGCCCTTCGCGTCGAGACGCGAATAGATGAAGGGCTTGAACAGCTCCAGCGCCATCTTCTTCGGCAGGCCGCATTGATGGAGCTTGAGCTCCGGGCCCACGACGATGACGGAACGGCCGGAATAGTCGACGCGCTTGCCGAGCAGGTTCTGACGGAAGCGGCCCTGCTTGCCCTTCAGCATATCGGCGAGCGACTTCAGCGGGCGCTTATTGGCGCCGGTGATGACGCGGCCGCGGCGGCCATTGTCGAACAGAGCGTCGACGGCCTCCTGCAACATGCGCTTTTCGTTGCGGATGATGATGTCCGGCGCGCGCAGCTCGATCAGCCGCTTCAGACGATTGTTGCGGTTGATGACGCGGCGGTAGAGATCGTTCAGATCCGAGGTCGCGAAGCGGCCGCCGTCGAGCGGAACCAGCGGACGCAGGTCCGGCGGAATGACGGGGATTTCCTTGAGGATCATCCACTCCGGCTTATTGCCGGACTGGATGAAGGCCTCGATGATCTTCAAGCGCTTGGCGAGCTTCTTGGGCTTGAGCTCGGTCGTCGCCTCGGCGATCTCCTGGCGCAGCCGCACGGCGATGCCCTCGAGGTCCATCGACTCGAGGATTTTGCGGATCGCCTCGGCGCCGATCATGGCGGTGAAGTGATCCTGCCCATATTCGTCCTGGGCGCGCAGATATTCGTCCTCGGTCAGGAGCTGACGCTCCTTCAGAGGCGTCAGGCCCGCATCGATGACGATATAGCTCTCGAAGTAGAGGATGCGCTCGAGATCCTTCAGCGTCATGTCGAGCAGAAGGCCGATGCGCGAGGGCAGAGACTTCAGGAACCAGATATGCGCGACGGGCGCGGCGAGCGAGATATGGCCCATGCGGTCGCGCCGCACGCGCGCCAGCGTGACCTCGACGCCGCATTTCTCGCAGATGACGCCCTTGTATTTCATGCGCTTGTACTTGCCGCACAAGCACTCGTAATCCTTGATCGGGCCAAAGATGCGGGCGCAGAACAGGCCGTCGCGCTCCGGCTTGAAGGTGCGGTAGTTGATCGTCTCCGGCTTTTTGATCTCGCCGAACGACCAGGAGAGGATTTTCTCCGGGCTCGCGATCGAAATCTGAATCTGGTCGAACGCCTGCGGCTGGACGACCGGATTGAAGAGATTCATGACCTCTTGCTGATTCATGGTCTTCTCCTAGAGACGCAGGACGGAGGAAGCGCGCTCGCCTCGCTATGTCTCTCCGCTACGTCCATAAATCTTATGTGCGCATCCCCTCTCCCACTTGTGGGAGAGGGTGGCCCGACGTCAGTCGGGTCGGGTGAGGGCTCCAAGGGCTCGCGCGATCCGCGGCGGCCCTCATCCGACCCCGCTTCGCGGGGCCACCTTCTCCCGCCGGGCGGGAGAAGGAGTCAGTGGATCATTCCGCCGCCTCGGCCGTCGTCTCGGACGAAGGCGTCTCCTCGTCCTCCTCGGGCTCGGCGGAGGTGAGCTCGACATTGAGCGCCAGCGAACGCATCTCCTTGATGAGCACGTTGAAGCTTTCTGGGATGCCGGACTCGAAAGTGTCGTCGCCGCGCACGATCGACTCATAGACCTTGGTGCGGCCGGCGACGTCGTCCGACTTCACCGTGAGCATCTCCTGCAGCGTATAGGCCGCGCCATAGGCCTCGAGCGCCCAGACCTCCATCTCGCCGAAACGCTGTCCGCCGAACTGGGCCTTGCCGCCCAGCGGCTGCTGCGTGACCAGCGAATAGGGGCCGATCGAGCGGGCGTGGATCTTGTCGTCGACGAGGTGATGCAGCTTCAGCATATAAATGTAGCCGACAGTCACCTTACGGTCGAAGGCTTCGCCGCTGCGCCCGTCGAACAAGGTCACCTGACCGGAAGAGGCGAGCCCCGCCCGCGACAGCATCTCGACGATGTCCTTCTCGCGCGCGCCGTCGAAGACCGGCGTCGCGATCGGCACGCCGCGGCGCAGATTCTTGCCGACCTCCACCACCGTCGTGTCGTCGAGTCCCTCGAGCGACTCGTTCGGCCCATAGATGTCGGTGAGCTTCTCCCGAAGCGGCTTCGTATCCTTGCTGCGCATATAGGCGTCGACGGCGGCGCCCACCTGCTTGCCGAGGCCGGCGCAGGCCCAGCCCAGATGCGTCTCGAGAATCTGCCCGACATTCATGCGGCTCGGCACGCCGAGCGGGTTCAGCACGATATCGACGGGCTGGCCGTCCTCGAGGAAGGGCATGTCCTCCTGCGGCACGATGCGCGACACCACGCCCTTATTGCCGTGGCGTCCGGCCATTTTGTCGCCGGGCTGGATCTTGCGCTTCACCGCGACGAAGACCTTGACCATCTTCATCACGCCGGGCGGCAGCTCGTCGCCGCGCTGCAGCTTCTCGACCTTGTCGAGGAAGCGGTTCTCGAGACCCTTCTTCGACTCGTCATATTGCTTGCGCACGGCTTCGATGCCGCTCATCAGATTGTCGTCCTCGATGACGAAGGTCCACCACTGCGAGCGGGGATATTCGTCGAGGATCGCCTGGTTGAGCGGCTGGTCCTTCTTGAAGGTCTTCGGACCCGCGATCGCGACCTTGCCAACCAGCATCTCGAAGAGACGGGCGTAGGTGTTTCGGTCGAGGATGGCGAGCTCGTCGTCGCGGTCCTTGGCGAGACGCTCGATCTCCTCGCGCTCGATCGCCTGGGCGCGCTCGTCCTTCTCGACGCCATGGCGGTTGAACACGCGCACCTCGACGATCGTGCCCTGCACGCCCGGCGGCACGCGCAGAGACGTGTCGCGAACGTCGGACGCCTTCTCGCCGAAGATGGCGCGGAGCAGCTTCTCCTCCGGCGTCATCGGGCTCTCGCCCTTGGGCGTGATCTTGCCGACGAGAATGTCGCCGGCCTGCACTTCCGCGCCGATATAGACGATGCCGGCCTCGTCGAGATTCTTCAGCGTCTCTTCCGAGACGTTCGGAATGTCGCGGGTGATCTCCTCCGGGCCGAGCTTAGTGTCGCGCGCCATCACCTCGAATTCGTCGATATGGATCGAGGTGAAGACGTCGTCCTTGACGATGCGCTCGTTGAGAAGGATCGAGTCCTCGAAGTTGTAGCCGTTCCAGGGCATGAAGGCGACGAGCACATTGCGGCCGAGCGCCAGATCGCCGAGATCGGTCGAGGGACCGTCGGCGATGATGTCGCCCTTCGTCACATAGTCGCCGACCTTCACCAGAGGCTTCTGATTGATGCAGGTCGACTGGTTCGAGCGCTGGAACTTCATCAAGCGATAGATGTCGACGCCCGGCTTGGTCGGGTCCTGCTCCTCCGTCGCGCGGACGACGATACGGGTCGCGTCGATCTGATCGACGACGCCGGCGCGGCGCGCGGCGATGGCGGCGCCCGAGTCGGCGGCGACGATCGGCTCCATGCCGGTGCCGACCAGCGGCGCGTCCGCCTTCACCAGCGGCACGGCCTGACGCTGCATGTTGGAGCCCATCAGCGCGCGGTTGGCGTCGTCGTTCTCGAGGAACGGGATGAGCGCCGCGGCGACCGAGACGAGCTGCTTGGGCGACACATCCATCGCGTCGACGCGCTCGCGCGGGACGAGCACGACATCGCCGGCGTGACGACAGAGCACGAGGTCTTCGAGCAGATTGCCCTCCGCGTCGATCGGCGCATTGGCCTGGGCGACGTGGTATTTCTGCTCTTCCATGGCGGAGAGATAGGCGACCTCGCTCGTCACCTTGCCGTCGCGCACGCGGCGATACGGGCCCTCGATGAAGCCATATTTGTTCACGCGCGCGAAGGTCGCGAGCGAGTTGATGAGGCCGATGTTCGGACCTTCCGGCGTCTCGATCGGACAGATGCGGCCGTAGTGCGTCGGATGCACGTCGCGCACCTCGAAGCCGGCGCGCTCGCGCGTCAGACCGCCCGGACCTAGCGCCGAGAGACGGCGCTTATGGGTGATCTCCGACAGCGGATTGGTCTGGTCCATGAATTGCGAGAGCTGCGATGAGCCGAAGAACTCGCGCACCGCCGCCGCCGCCGGCTTGGCGTTGATGAGATCCTGCGGCATCACCGTGTCGATGTCGACCGAGGACATGCGCTCCTTGATCGCGCGCTCCATGCGCAGGAGGCCGAGACGATACTGATTCTCCATCAGCTCGCCCACGCTGCGCACGCGGCGGTTGCCGAGATGGTCGATATCGTCGATCTCGCCGCGGCCGTCGCGCAGATCGACGAGCGCGCGCACCACGGCGACAATGTCGTCCTTGCGCAGCACGCGCATCGTGTCCGGCGCGTCGAGGTCGAGACGCATGTTCATCTTCACGCGGCCGACCGCCGAGAGATCATAGCGCTCGGAATCGAAGAACAGCGAATAGAACATCGCCTCCGCCGTATCCATCGTCGGCGGCTCGCCGGGGCGCATGACGCGATAAATGTCGAACAGCGCGTCCTCGCGCGAGTTGTTCTTGTCGACCGCCAGCGTGTTGCGGATATAGGGACCGATGTTGATATGGTCGATGTCGAGCACGGGAAGCTCGTCGAATCCCTTTTCGACGAGCAGCGGCAGCGATTTCACCGTGATCTCGTCGCCCGCCTCCGCGAAAATCTCGCCGGTCGACGGATCGAAGAGATCCTGCGCGAGGAACTGCCCATAGAGATCCTCAGATTGGATCTTGATCGCCTTGACGCCCTTTTCGGCGAGCTGGCGGGCGGCGCGCGCGGTCAGCTTCTTGCCGGCCTCGACGATCACCTCGCCAGTGTCGGCGTCGACGATGTCGCTGACCGCCTTCACGCCCTTCAGCCGCTCCGGATCGAAGGGCTGGCGCCAGCTGTCGCCCGAGGCTTTGAAGGTGATGGTCTTGTAGAAGGTGGAGAGAATCTCCTCGCCGTCCATGCCGAGCGCGAAGAGCAGCGACGACACTGGAATTTTTCGCCGACGGTCGATGCGCGCATAGACGATGTCCTTGGCGTCGAACTCTATGTCGAGCCAGGAGCCGCGATAGGGGATGATGCGGGCCGCGAACAGCAGCTTGCCCGAGGAATGGCTCTTGCCCTTGTCGTGATCGAAGAACACGCCCGGCGAGCGATGCATCTGCGAGACGATGACGCGCTCGGTGCCATTGACGATGAAGGTGCCGTTCGCCGTCATGAAGGGCATGTCGCCCATATAGACGTCCTGCTCCTTGATGTCCTTGACGGACTTCGCCTGCGTGTCGGGATCGACATCGAACACGATGAGGCGCAGCGTCACCTTGAGCGGCGCGGCGAAGGTCATGCCGCGCTGGCGGCACTCGTCGACGTCATATTTCGGCGGCTCGAACTCGTAGCGGACGAATTCGAGCAGGGCGACCTGGGAGAAATCGGAAATCGGAAAAACGGATTTGAAGACCGACTGCAGGCCCTCGTCGAGGCGCCCGCCGGCGGGCTCGTCGACGATCAGGAACTGGTCGTAGGAGGCTTTCTGCACTTCGATCAGATTGGGCATTTCCGCGGCTTCGCGGATATGTCCGAAGAATTTGCGGACACGCTTGCGACCGGAGAAAGTCTGCGCCGAAGTCTGAGCCATGTCGCCTCTCGATCCTCTTCGTAATGAAAGCGAACAGCGAGTTGCGAATAGCGAATGACGTCTTCTCTCGATTCGCTATTCGCTATTCGCCGTCCGCTCCTCGCGTCAACGCGCCGAAAGCCCTCTCCCGCGGGACGCGGGAGAGGGATGTTTCTCGTCTTACTTGAGCTCGACCTTGGCGCCGACCTTCTCGAGGGCGGCCTTGATCTTCTCGGCCTCGTCCTTGGAAGCGCCTTCCTTGACGGGCTTGGGAGCGCCTTCGACCAGATCCTTGGCCTCCTTGAGGCCGAGGCCGGTGATCGCGCGGACCTCCTTGATGACCTCGATCTTCTTGTCGCCGGCGGCGGCCAGAATCACGCTGAACTCGGTCTGCTCCTCGACCGGGGCGGCGGCGGCGCCAGCGCCCGGAGCGGCGGCGACGGCGACGGCCGCGGCGGCCGAGACGCCCCACTTCTCCTCGAGCAGCTTCGCCAGCTCGGCGGCCTCGAGCACGGTCAGGCTCGACAGGTCTTCGACGATCTTTTCGAGATTAGCCATGATGTTTTCGGTCCTTCGAATTTGGTTCTCGGTTGGTTGGATACGAGCCGCCTATCAGGCCGCGTTCGCGTCTTTGTCGGCATAGGCCTGGACCACGCGCGCCAGCTTTCCAGCCGGAGCGGTCGTGAGCTGCGCGAGCTTCGTCGCGGGCGCCTGGATAAGGCCCACGATCTTCGCGCGCAGCTCGTCGAGCGACGGGAGAGTCGCGAGCGACTTCACACCGTCCGGGTCGAGCGCTTGGGCGCCGAGCGCGCCGCCCAGGATGA
The DNA here is from genome assembly GCF_015709455.1 of Methylosinus sp. H3A. Classification (NCBI taxonomy): domain Bacteria; kingdom Pseudomonadati; phylum Pseudomonadota; class Alphaproteobacteria; order Hyphomicrobiales; family Methylocystaceae; genus Methylosinus; species Methylosinus sp. H3A. The sequence goes on along the minus strand of NZ_JADNQW010000005.1, from coordinate 1,530,209 downwards.
CGAATTTGTCGTGATCCTTGGCGAAGGCTGCAGCGACCTTCGGCGCCGCCACCGGATCGTCCGAATAGGCGATCAGGGTCGGTCCCTTCAGAAGGGAGCCGATAGAGGCGACGCTCGTGCCGTCGAGAGCGATTTTGGCGAGGCGGTTCTTGGCGACCTGAACGGACGCGCCAGATTCACGAGCGTGCTTGCGCAGCTTCTGCATCTGGGCGACGGTCAGGCCGGAGTATTGCGCCACGACGACGACCGGGGTCTTCGCAAAGACCTCGTTCAACGCCGCGACGGCTTGGGCTTTCTCCGCTCTGTCCACGGTTGCTCTCTCCTCGAGCGGGGCGAACCCCGCCGGTTGCGACCAGCCGCCGTATCGCCACGGGGAGCGGCGAAAACGACGGCGCCGTAGATCCTGTCCCCTCGGCGTTTGGGCCGAAAAACGGCCTCGCCTCGGATCAGAGGGGCGCCAACCAAATTCGAAAGACCGCGCGCGAGCTTTGAAAAGCGCCGCGCCGGCCCTACAATTCCGGTCTTCCCCGTCTATGCAGGCCGCTCGTCGGGGGCGGAGGACTCCGCCGTCCAGCGAGCCGATTGAGCCATCCTCGGTTTGACCCTCGGATCGGCGCCGGCAGTCTCGGACAGGACATGGCCGGACGGGACGCGAGGAATCTCCCCCCGGATCCGCCGGCCTATCCACCGCCTCGCCCTTTCCCACATCGGGGATCGAGTTCGACGGAAGCTGATATCTGAAAAGGGGGTCGCGAACGCTGACCGACCCCGGAATGGCCTTATTAAAGGGGGCTAATGCGTTTGCCAAGCAAAAATTTGGCCCCCGCCTCCGCTCCAGGCTTTCGCCAAGCCTCGGCTCCAGCCCTGAAAAAGCCGCGACTCGCCCAGATGATAGCTCGAGCTTCGACATAAGCGATTTTCACGAAACCGAAAGCGATGACGAGAGCGATGATGGAATGACCCAGAGCCGCACAAATTCCCTGAGACAGGAGCTCAAGACGGGCGCCGCGCCCATCGATCTCCCGATCATTCGCGCGCCGTTCGGCGTCTGCTTCATCGAACATTTTTTATCCCGAAAATCAGATGGTCATTCGAGGCCGGGATCATAACGGAAAAAACACGGTCTGTTTACCTTAAAACGTCCTGGGTGACTATTTGATTAAAATAGGCGTTCGATCACTCGCATTGTCGTAACTCGTCGACCCGGATGTTCACCCGGGGAACGGCAGTTCGAACGTATCTATTCGATATCTTTCGATTCTCAGAAGATTGACCGTCATGCGGACGGTTAGTTGCGGACAGCCATGCGCCGCGACCAGGAATCACCGCCTCGGCCGTGACTCGAACGGGCCGGGAGCGTCGCTCGGAGGCGGGAGGCGGCATGAGACATCCAGCCAATAGAATATTGTTCGATTATTGGAGGGGCTTCAAAGGCGAACGTGCGGCCCCCGACTGCCATGAGATGGATCTGGCCAACACGTTTCGGACCCTTTCCGATGCTTTCGTCATCGAAACGGAGCTGAGCTATTTCGTTCCGGCCAAGCTCTGCGGCGCGCGCGTCGGCGCTTTTTGGCCGCCGGAGCGACCGAGCCGATCATTCCTCGGAATTTGGAGCGAGGCCGGTCGCGAGGATGTGAGAACGATCCTGCGCATCGTCACCGACGACGCGACGCCGGTCGTCGCCGGCGCGAAGGGCTATCTGGTCGGCGGGATCGAAATCGCGGATTTCGAGCTCCTGCTCCTGCCGGTCCGGTTTTTCGGGAAGACGCACGCCCGCGTGCTGGGCTCTCTGGCGCCGGGAGAGCGGCCGTTATGGCTCGGGCGGACTCCGGTCGAGGCGCTGAGCATCGTGTCGCTGCGCGTGCTCGGAGAGGATACGGCTCTGATGTTGCCGATTCCCCCGGGGACGCCGACGCGGGATCTGCCGAGGCGGCCGCGTTTCACGGTCTATGAGGGCGACGCTGCGTACGAGTGGGACGCGACCCCGAATAGTTCGACGCGAGAAGACGACCCCTCGCGTCGATGATCTTGCGCGAATAGCGGAGAACGGCGGCCATGGGCCGCCGCTTCGATCAGGACTGCGTCGCGCCGAGCGTCGCCACATCCACCTTCACGCCGGGCCCCTGGGTGGAGCTCAACGCAACGCGCTGGATGTAGGTGCCCTTGGAGCCGGCGGGCTTCGCCTTGGCCACCGCGTCCACGAAGGCGCGGATGTTCTCGGCGAGCTTGCCCTCTTCGAAGGAGGTCTTGCCCACCGTGCCTTGCACGATGCCGGCCTTCTCGACGCGGAACTCGACCGCGCCGCCCTTGGAGGCTTTCACCGCTCCGGCGACATCCATCGTCACCGTGCCGACCTTGGGGTTCGGCATCAGGCCGCGCGGGCCCAGCACCTTGCCGAGTCGGCCGACGAGCGGCATCAGCTCGGGCGTGGCGATGCAGCGATCGAATTCGATCGTGCCGCCCTGGACGATGGCGACGAGCTCCTCGGCGCCGACGATGTCGGCGCCGGCGGCCTTGGCCTCATCGGCCTTGGGGCCGCGGGCGAAAACGGCGACGCGCAGCGTGCGGCCGGTGCCGTTCGGCAGATTGACGACGCCGCGCACCATCTGGTCCGCGTGCTTTGGGTCGACGCCGAGATTCATGGCGATCTCGATCGACTCGTCGAATTTGGCGGTGGCGCTGGCGCGAACCAGCTTGATCGCCTCGTCGACGGGATAGAGCTTGGTGCGCTCGACGCCCTCACGGGCCTTGGCGATGCGTTTTCCGATATGGGCCATGGTCTCACCCCACCACTTCGAGGCCGATGGAACGGGCGGAGCCCTCGATCATCGCCGCGGCCGCGTCGATCGACGTCGTGTTGAGATCCTGGATCTTCTTCGCGGCGATCTCGCGGATCTGCGCCCGCGTGACCTGGCCGACGAAGCCGCGCCCGGTCGTCTTCGAGCCCGATTTGACGCCCGCCGCCTGCTTGAGGAAGAAGGACACCGGCGGCTGCTTCAGCTCGAAGGTGAAGGAGCGGTCCTGAAAGGCCGTGATGATGACGGGGATCGGCGTCCCCTTCTCCATCTGCGCCGTCTTGGCGTTGAAGGCCTTGCAGAATTCCATGATGTTGAGGCCGCGCTGACCGAGCGCGGGACCGATGGGCGGCGAGGGATTGGCCGCGCCCGCCGGCACTTGCAGCTTGATGTAGCCGGCGATTTTCTTCGCCATTTCTCATCTCCAACGATAGGCGATCCCGAAGACGCTTCCGCGTCCGGGGCCGCCGGGTTGCAGTTCGTGGTCCGACACGGTCTCCCCCTGGCGTCGGGGGCGCGTCCGCCACGGCTTTTCCCTTCTCGCGCCAAGCGAGAGAAGGCGTCACGCAAATGCGTGACGGATGAGGGTCATCGAAGCGCCCTCACCCGACCCGGCTTGCGCCGGGCCACCCTCTCCCGCGAGCGGGAGAGGGAATTCCAGAAACGTCAAACCTTCTCCACCTGCGCGAATTCCAGCTCCACAGGCGTCGGCCGGCCGAAGATGGACACGGCCACTTTGAGCCGCGAGCGGGCGTCGTCGACTTCTTCCACCACGCCGTTGAAGGAGGCGAAGGGACCATCGGCCACGCGCACCGTCTCGCCGATCTCGAAGGAGATCGAGGGCTTGGGGCGCTCGACGCCCTCGGCCACCTGGCCCTTGATACGCATCGCCTCCGCCTCGCTGATCGGCATCGGCTTATTGTCGGCGCCGAGAAAGCCGGTCACTTTCGGCGTGTTCTTGATGAGCGAGAAGACCTGGTCGGAAAGGTCGCATTTCACCAGCACATAGCCGGGGAAAAATTTGCGCTCCGAGCTCACCTTGCGGCCGCGGCGCACTTCGACCACCTGCTCCGTCGGCACGAGAATCTCCTCGAACTGATCGGCGAGATTCCGCTGCGCCGCCTGCTCGCGAATGGATTCGGCGACCTTCTTCTCGAAGTTCGAATAGGCGTGGACGATATACCAGCGCATGCTCACGGCGCGACAAGCTCCAAAATTTTCGCTCTCGACGATCGGCGCGCCGGCGCTTCTCTCCGGCCTTACTGGCCGATTTTCAGCAGCATGCCGACAGCGAGGCGCAGCCCCTGATCCACGACGACGAAGAACAGACTCGCGGCGAGCACCATGAGCACCACCAGCCCGGAGGTGATCAAGGTCTCGCGGCGCGTCGGCCAAACGACCTTGGTCGCTTCCGAGCGCACGTCCTGCAGAAACTGAAACGGATTGGCCATTCTTCACCGAACCGTGAGGTTTTCACCGAGCCGAAGAGCGCGGCCTCGGGGACTCGTCGAGACGCGCCACAAAACAGTCGCGGCGCGGGGCCCCAGGCCACGCGCCACGCATCCAGGCGTTATAGTCGAGTCCGGCGGGGCCGCCAAGCAAAAATTCGGCCCGGTGTGGGCGGCCCCTTGTCGGCCGTCGGTCAGCGCGACGCGGCCGCCCCGCCCGCATCCTTCCCGCCACCGTGCTTGGCGAACCAGGCGCGGGCCTCGTCGCGGGTGCGCTCCAATTCGCGCAGCGCGCCGTCGAGCTTGGCCTCGTAGTCGGCGAAGTTCTCGCTCGGATCGAACACATCCGCGGCGAGCGAATAGGGGGTTGCGATCTTGAGCTCGGCGCGGAGGCCTTCCTCGGTCTCCACCGCCGCAAAATAGAATTTCGCCATTCCTGCCGCTCCTGAACAAAGGCGCCGCGGACTCAAGATAGAACGGCCAGAGCCTGCGCCAATGCGACGAATCCGCCGATGTCGATCTCCTCGGCGCGACGCGTCTCCTCTATGCCGGCGGCGGCGAGCAGCTCGGCGACGTCGAGGCCCGGAACGGGCAGGGCCTTCAGGCTCTGACGCAGCATTTTGCGCCGCTGGCCGAAAGCGGCGCGCGCCACCTGCGACAAGAGCTTGGGATCGCAGGGGAGCGGCGAAGGGTTGGGAACGAGCTCCACCACCGAGGAGGTGACCTTGGGCGGCGGCGTGAAAGCCGCGGGCGATAGATCGAACAAAATGCGCGCGCGCGTCCGCCAGCCGCAGAGCACGGCGAGCCGTCCATAATCGGCGCGCTGCGCCGGCGTCGCGACGATGCGCTCGGCGACCTCGCGCTGGAACATCAGCACATAGCGATCGAAGAGGGAGGGCCAGGGCTCCGCCTCGATCCAGCGGCAGAGCAGCTCCGTGGCGATATTATAGGGAAGATTGGCGCAGATGCGGGCCGGGCCGCCGAGGCCATGCAGCCTTACGAGCTCGGCCGGATCGGCCGCGAGCGCGTCGCCCTCCACGATGACGAGGCGATCGGGATATCGCGCCTCGATCTCGCGCAGCGCCGGAATGCAGCGCGCGTCGCGCTCGACGGCGACGACGCGGGAGGCGCCCCCGGCGAGCAGCGCCCTGGTGAGGCCGCCCGGCCCCGGCCCGATCTCGACCACGCTCGCGCCCTCGAGCGGGCCGGCGGCGCGGGCGATGCGGGCCGTGAGATTGAGATCGAAGAGAAAATTCTGGCCGAGCGCCTTGCTGGCCATCAGCCCGTGGCGCGCGACCACCTCGCGCAAAGGCGGCAGATCGTCGATCATCGCGTCGTCATGCGGTCGGCGAGGCGGATCGCCTCTATGAGGCTCGTCGCCTCGGCGATTCCCTTGCCGGCTATGTCGAAGGCGGTGCCGTGGTCCGGCGATGTGCGCACGAAGGGCAGGCCCAAAGTGACATTGACGCCGCGGTCGAAGGCCAAGGTCTTGATCGGGATCAACGCCTGGTCGTGCGTGGGGCAGATGGCGACGTCATAGCGCGCGCGGGCGGCGGCGTGGAACATGGTGTCTGCCGGATGCGGGCCGCTGGCGTCTATTCCCCGCGCGCGCAGCTCGGCGACGGCGGGAGCGATGACCTCGATCTCCTCGCGCCCCATGGCGCCGCTCTCGCCGGCGTGCGGATTGAGCCCGGCGAAGGCGAGCCGCGGCGAAGCGAGGCCGAAGCGGGACGTAAGATCGGCGGCGACGATCTCGCCCGTCTCCACCAGCAGCGCGCGGGTGAGCAGGCGCGGAACCTCGGCGAGCGCGACATGGATGGTCGCCGGAACGACGGCGAGCTCCTCCGCATAGAGCATCATCACCGGGCGGAAGCTGCGGCCGAACCGCCGCTCGGCCAGCGCCGCGAGAAATTCCGTATGGCCGGGATGCGCGAAACCCGCGGCGTAGAGCACATTTTTGGCGATCGGATTGGTGACGAGAGCGCGCGCTTCGCCGCCGACCACGAGCTCGACGGCCCGCTCGATGGAGCGGATCGTCGCCACGGCGTCGGCGGGGTCTGCCGCGCCCGGGGCGCCGCAAACCGAAAACCCATGCGGGACGACCGGCAGAGCCGTGTCGAAGACCGCGCGCGCCTCCTGCGGCGCGACCTCCCGCAGCGCGATCTCGAGCCCGAGCGCGGCCGCAGTGCGGGCGAGCTGCGCCGGATCGGCGAGCACGAAGAACGGCGGCAGCGCCCGCGCGCGCCGCGCGATCCAGGCCTTCAGCGTGAGCTCGGGGCCGATCCCGGACGGATCGCCTTGGGTGAGGGCGAGAGGGAGTGAGGCAGGCAATTTCGTGCGGCTTCTCTATGGTTCGGCGGCGGTGCGCGCCCAGCCGCATTTAGCACGACGAGGGCGCCGCGTTTCGAATATTCTAACCGCTGGTTCGATTGCGCGAGCCGGGCGTTCCGGCCGTCCGGACCGGTTCCGCCCGTTTGGAAAAGGCGCGCCGATACTGTGTCGGCGCGATCTCGAGCCGCTCGGCGAAACGCCGGCGCAAAGACGCAGCCGTGCCGAAGCCGGTTCGAAAGGCGATCGAGTCGATCGAGTCGTCGGTCGATTCGAGCAGACGTTGCGCCTCCTCGAGCCGTCGATCCACGAGCCACTCGCCGAAGCTCGCTCCAATCGTCTTCTGGAAGCGGCGTGTGAAAGTCCGCCGGGTCAAGCCCGCCGCCTCCGCCACGCGGTCCAGGCTGTGGGGCTCGTCGAGCGTGGCGCGAACCCTGTCGAGCGCGCGCGCGAAACGGTCGGCCTTCGGCGTCTTCGCGACGGGGCGTTCGATGAACTGCGCCTGACCGCCCTGCCGGTGCGGAGAAAGCACGATGCGCCTCGCGAGACGCAGCGCGGCGTCGGCGCCGTAGCGGGCGCGGACGATATGGAGACAGCAGTCGAGCCCCGCGGCCACACCGGCGGATGTGACGACATCGCCATTGTCGATATAGAGCACCTCGGGCTCGACGGCGATATCCGGGTACAGCGCGCGCAGCTTGTCGGCATAGGCCCAATGCGTCGTCGCCCGCCGCCCCGCCAGCACTCCGGTCGCCGCCAAGGCGAAGGCGCCGAGGCAGAGTCCGACCAGCAATGCGCCGCGCGCATGCGACAGCCGCAACGCCTCCACGAGCGCCGCCGGCGGCGGTTTGTCGAGCTCCTTCCAGCTCGGAACCACGACGATGTCCGCGTCGTCGAGGCCGGAGAGCCGGTGCGGCGTGGTCAGAGTCAGTCCCGCGTCGGTTCGCATGGCGCCGTCCTCCAGCGCGCAGACCCGAAAGTCGAAGCGCGGCAGACCGAGCTGCGTCTGATCCTCGCCGAAGATCAGGCACGGCGCAGAGAGGTGGAAGAGGCTGATGCCGTCATAGGCGACGACGGCGACGATCGGATCGGCCATGCTCTTTCCGGGGAAGACGAGCCGGAATGTCCTGATTGTTTCGAATATTGTCAATCGGGCCAGTTTCGGGAACCGCCGCGGGGCTTATCCTTCGATCCATCCGCACTTCGCGAGACTTCGGAAGGCGAGACTTCGGAAGGAAAGCGCCATGACTTCGATTTCCATCGGTTCGCCGCCTCGCCGCGCGCTCATCGTCGTCGACGCGCAGAACGATTATGACGGCGGCGCTCTGGCGATCCGGCATCCACCCATTCGCGACAGCCTCGCGAATGTGGCGCGCGCGATGGATGCGGCGGCGACCGCGGGCGTCGGAATCGTCGTCGTCGAGCAACTCGCGCCGCAGGACAGCCCGGTCTTCGCCAAAGGCGGCCAGGGCGCCGAACTGCATCCCGAAATCGCGAAGCGGCCGCGCGACCATCGGGTCGAAAAGACGCTGCCGAGCGCCTTCGCCGGAACCGACCTCGAGGAATGGCTGCGCGCAGCCGCCGTCGATACGGTCGCGGTCGCAGGCTACATGACTCATAATTGCGTGCTCTCGACCATTATCCACGCCGTGCATATGGGCTTTGCGGTCGAGTTTCTGTCCGACGCCGCAGGATCGATCCCCTATCTCAACAGCGCCGGCTACGCCTCCGCCTCGGACATCCATCGCGTCGTGAACGTCGTGCTGCAGTCGCGGTTCGCGGCGGTCCTCGAGACGGCCGAGTGGATCGATCGCCTCGAGACCGGCGCGCTGCCGGAACGCGACGACATCTACGCCTCTTATCGGCGCGCGCTGGCGCATGAGGCTGGTTAGCGGCGGAGACGCGGGGCACGGAATGTCGAAGAAGCCGCCGAGGAGCATTCGAGATGATTCGAGCCGATGAAAGTTTCGGCGGCAGCTTCCCCTTCGCGCCGCATTTCACCGACGCCCCTGGATTCCTCATGCACTACGTCGACGAGGGATTTCGCGACGGCGACGTCGTTCTCTGTCTGCACGGCGAACCGACCTGGGGCTATTTGTATCGACATCTGGCGGTTGCGCTCGCCGGAACGCATCGCGTCGTCGTTCCGGACCACATGGGGTTCGGCAAGAGCGCGACGCCGCCCGACCGCAGCTATTGGCTGCAGGATCACATCGACAATCTCGATAGCTTCGTTTCCGCGCTCGATCTGCGCGATATCACGCTCGTGATGCATGATTTCGGCGGCCCGGTCGGCATGGGCCTCGCGGCGCGGCGCCCGGACCGCATTCGCAGACTGATCTCGATCAACGGTCCGACGCCCTTCGGTCAAACCGATCTTCTCGCGCGGCTGACGGCGAATTTCGCCGAAGCGCCCTGGTTCCAATGGGTCTCGAACGCCCAGAAGGAAGGACGTCTCGAGACCGTCCTCGGCGAGCTCGGCTTCAACATTCTGAGCGTGCTGAAGCTGAACGGATTCGAGAACAATGCGCTCATCGACGACATATGGCTCTCGGCCTACGCGTCGCATTTCACGCGCCCCGTGGATTGCCTCGGCGCGATCGGCTGGGCGAAGGGCGTCGCCATCGGCGCGCATCGCTTCGAGGCTCCCGACGCCGCCGCTCTGCGCGCGATCCGCGCCCTGCCGGCGCTGGCGATCTGGGGAGAGGCCGACCGCACGCTGAGGGCCGAACATTTCCTGCCGCTTTTCACCGATCTGTGGCCGTCGGCGCCGATCCATCGGCTCGCGGGCATCGGACACTATTCGCTCGAGGACGCGCCGGCTCCGATCGCATCGCTCGTCGGAGAGTTCCTCCGCGGGACGTAGGGCGCGCGGGACGTAGGGCGTTTCCAGCCGAAGTGGACACCGTTTCGGCGTTGGAAACGCGTCAAGACAAAAGCCTGGAGTCTTTCCGTGTTTCGATGAAACACGGAAAGGACTCTAGGGCCTCACTCGCTCCCCGGCGGCCGATAGGTCAGAATATCGTCCGCCTTCAGCCAGCCTTGCGTGCCTTCCTTGAACTGCGCCTGGGCGCGCGTCGCCTGGGTGCGCGCCTCCACATATTTGCCGGCGATGAACAGGCCTTCCGCCGCCGCGAGCTGCGCCTTGGCGTTCTCGCCCTTGCGAAAATAGGCCATGGAAAGAAACTCCCAGGCGTCCGCGCTGTCCTCGTCGCGCTGGGTAGCGTTGGCAAGCACGCTCACCGCCTCGTCGAGCAGCTTGGGATCGTCGGCCGAGAGCAGCGCATGGCCGAGCAGCACGCGGATCGGCGTCGCGCCGGGCCCGGCGATGGCCGCGGCCTTGCGCAGAGGCGCGATCGCCTGATTGGCGCGGCCGGCCTCGAGCAAAATCTGCCCCTTCAGCTCCCAAAAGTAAGGATTCTTCGGATCGGCGGCGGTGAGCGCATCGGCGCCGCGCAGCGCGTCTTCGAGCCGGCCGAAACGATTGTCGGCGATGACGCGCGCATAGCGCGCCGGCAGCGAGAGGTCGGAGATCGGATAACGCCTCGCCGCCTCGCCCGAGGCGCCCATGAAGCCGATGAGCTTTGCGCGCATCAGATCGTGGCGCGCCTGCAGCGCGGGCGAGTCCGGGGCCTCGAAATAGGGCGATTGCTTGGCCGCCTGATCGAGATTGGAGATGCGCTCATTGGGCAGAGGATGCGACTGCAGATAAGGGTCGATCGCCGTCGTCTTGAACAAGGATTCGCTGGCGAAGCGGTTGAACACCTCCAGCATTCCTTTGGCGGATTGCTGCGTCGCGGTGAGGAAGCGCACCGCCATGCGGTCGGCGGCCTGCTCCTCGCCGCGCTGATAGGCGAGAAGCGAGCGCTTCACCGCCTCCTGGGGCCCGAGCAATATGCCCGCCGCGCCGGCCGAATCCATGCCCACCTGGCCGTCACGGCGATTGAAGGCGCCGCGCGCCGCGACCATGGCCCCGGCGCTCGCCAGCATTCCGGCGACGGAGAGGATCGTCGCCTTGGCGAGCTCCTGGCGTCCGCGCGCCAAATGCCCTCCGGCGATATGGCCGGTCTCATGCGCGAGAACGCCGATGATCTCGTTCGGCGTCTTCGCCTCCATCAACGCGCCCGTATTGACGAAGATCTTCTGCCCATCGGCGACGAAAGCGTTGAAGGAGCGGTCGCCGACCAGAATGATCTTGGCCGCGCCGCTATGGATACCCGCCGCCTTGAACACGGGCGCGGTATAATCGCGCAATAATTGCTCGATCTCCGCGTCGCGGATGATCGACACGCGCGGGCCGTCGTCCTCCGCGCGCGCCGGCGCGCAGAGAGCGAAGATCAGGAGGCCGGTGAGAAGCGCCCGCCGCTTGTCGCATTTGCGATCCATGGGGCGCGAGATTGGCGTAACCGGGAGCCGAAAGCAAACCGCCCGGTTGCGAGGCCGCCGCCTGGTGAAGCTCGCGCCGAACGAGCCATGGCGCAGCCGGTCTCGCCCGTTTCGAAAATGCGGCTCAGGCAGTCAAAAGCGCGTTTTTCGCCAATAATTGCAGGCAAATCGCGGTCTGTTCTTCGGCGATCCGCAGCATCGCCTCGTCGTCGGCGACCGGCGAGCCGTCCCGAGCGAAGGTCAAACGCCCGTCCTTGCCGAGGCGCACGAGATGGGCTGCGAGATCGGTCGCCGTGGCGACGCCGTCGATCTTCGGCAAGAGCGCCTGAGCGACGGGGCCGAGGGCGACGCGCTCATGCCGGAGATTGGTGGTGAAATTCTCGCCCCGCGCGGCGTCGTCCGCGGCGACGACCCAGCTCTTCGCATGCGGGCCAGGCTCCGGCGACGCGCCGACGGCGTCGATCGTGACGGCAGCCATGCCGATGAGCGTCATTTTCAGCAATGCGTCGCGCGCCAGCGCTCGTCGCTCGGCGGCGTCCTCGGCCTCCACGGGCAGAAGGTCGTCGAGGACGGAAGGCGCCGGAAAGCGGGCGAGCAATCGCTCGAGGCAATCGAGCACCGCCGGCGAGGTCGTCGAAAGGAAGCGCCCGGCGGCGTCGATGACGCGGCCGCCCTCCCCTTCCCGCTCGATCCTCAAATCGCCGGCGGTCAGAAACGCGAGTCCTTCCATCGCGTCCGGGGCGATGTCGCGGCGCACGCGATCGAATCGCTCGCGCGCGATCAGCAGGCTCTGGCGGAAGGTCCGGCCCGTCAGCAGGTCGAGATATTGCTCGACGGCGAGCAGCTGGCCGCCGCCGAGCCTGCGCGCCTCTTCGGCTGTCTGCGGCGGATAATTCTCGAGAATCATCGACGGCAGCTCCGCCTCTGCGAGAAAGGCGAGGCCCGCGCCTTCTGCCGCGGCGACGAAATCGCGGAACAGGCAGGGGTCGTTGACCTCCTCCAGAAATTCATGCGCGATATAATCGTCTGAAAATTGCGAAAAACGCTCTTTCCAAGCGGTCAGCGCCTGCTTGTGCAGGCTGCCTTCCGGGCTCGCGGCGGCGAGCGTCTCGAGCAGCGCGCGCGCTTGCGCCACGCGTTGGCGCATGTCCTGCGTTTCGGCCACATGCAGCAGCAGGCTGTCGCGCAGGCCCTGCATCATGCGCCAGCCGGGCAGCACATTATAGCTGACATAGGCGACGCCGAGCGGCGACAGGCGCTCGCGACAGATGCGCAGGATCGCCTCGCGCACCGGGGCGGGCGCCCAGCTATAGACGCCGTGACACACGATATAGTCGAACTCGCCGTCGGTCGCGTCGAGCTCGGTGAAGCTGCGGCAGAGGATTTCGATATTGGAGAGGCCGAGACGGGCGATGCGGGCGCGGCCCGCCGCGACCTGTGTGCGCGAGAGATCGACGCCGACGAATCGCGCCCCGGCGAATCGCGCGGCGAGCGGAATGAGATTGCCGCCGGCTGCGCAGCCGAGCTCCAGCACCCGCGCCGTCGCGAGTGGCGCGACCTCCAGCCCCGACAATGTGGCGATGGCCCCGAGCCGGCCCGGCTGCGTCTGCGGGAAAGGATTGGAGGTATAGGGAAGCAGATCATATTTCAGCGCCATGCGCGCGATGAGCTGCTCCAAGTCCTCGGTCGGCGGCTTCTCGTCGGTTCGGATCATGCGCAGCCGGATCACCCTCTGCTCGAAGACTGTGAGAGTCGAGAGGCGGAAGATTTTTCTTCCGCCTCGAAGGACCGGCGACGCCGGTCAGAAGCGATAGGACACGCCGCCATTGAGCGCCGCGCCGGTCAGCTTCTCGCCGGTGCGATAGTCGCCGCGCAGGAAGCCGACCCAGCCGGTGTCGATGATCTGCGCCGAGACGCCGAGGCCGAATTGCACGAAAGCGCCGGAACGCGACACGGTGATCGGCACATAGGTAGTGTTCTGCTGGAAGCTTTCCTTCAGATTGGTCTCGAACTCGTTCCAGCCGCTGACCGAGGCGAAGGGCTGGAAGGCGTATTTCTCGCCGAGAACGAAAGACGTGCCCGCCCGCAGGCCGACGCGGCCGAGCGTCGAGCGCACCGTGTCGAGCGCGAGATAGGCCGGCGACGAACCCGCCGCCACCTGCAGCCGGTCGAAGTCGGCGCTGGTGACATTGATCGCGGCGGAGGGCTCGATGAACCAGTCGTTAGGCAGCGCCCAATGATAGCCGAGCGACGCCGAGCCGGCCCAGCCGCGTCCCTCGAGCGGAGTTTCGTTGAGGCCGGCGCGGTAATTGGTGATGTTGGCGCTCCAGAAATCATGACGGAACTGGATGTCGGCGAAGAAGCCGAAGCCGGTCGCGACCCCGTAGACGCCGACGAAGGGCACGTCGAAGCGCGTCCTCGTGCCGGAGCCGAGCAGATCATAGGAGTTCGACAAATACTGGCCCGCCATGACGCCGGCGTGGAGATTGATCTGCGTGTTCTCGATATTGGAGAGCGAGGCGTCGAGGCCGACCTGATAGCCGCTGTAGAGCGTGCGCGTCTTCTCATTGGTGAGCGTCTGGGCGCCAGAGGCCGCCGGCGCGCTGGAGGAGCTCTGGAGATCGTTACGGCCGACGGCGGCGCGCGTCCACACTCCGAAATCAATGCTGTTCGGCTTAGCGTCCGGCCGCGATTGCACGAAGGCCGAGGCGCTCTGGAAGAAGCCGGTGGTCGCCGAGCTGATCGCCGAGGCGACGCTGCCGCCGACCGCGGACAATGCTCCGGTGTCGAGGCTCGGCACGAGATACCACTGCCCCGGGTTGAGCTCCTGCAGGTTGAAGCTCACCAGGCCGCTGTTGAGGGCGCCGGGATTTGCGAGATTGAATGTCGACGTCGATCCTACCTGCGTGCGGGCGATCAGGATCGGGCTCGCGAAATAGGCCGTCCCGGCGCTCGGCGCAACGGCCACGGAGGTCGCTCCGCTTCCCTTGCCGTCGACGAGCAACTCACCGGCGCGCTGCCCACCGTAGTCGGTGAACGCCGCCACGACGTTCATCACGCTGCCGGCAGTCGCATCATAGGTTCCCGACACATGGAGCGTGTTCAGGAGCCGCGTATCGCCATTCGGCGTGAGGCCGCCCAGTCTCAGATCGATGAGGCCGGCATTCGTCAGATTGCCAGTGATCGCGCCATTGACCGACGTGATGACGCCGCCGGCGTTGGTGACGCTCGGAACCGTGAAGGTGTTCGATCCGAGCACGAGCTGTCCGGCCGACTGGTTGTTGTTGCCATCGGCGGCGAATCTGTCGCCGCCGATGAGCGCGTAAGTCTCGGTCGCTCCGTTGAGAGCCGGACCGTTGTTGGTGAAGCTCCCATCGCTGCTCAGCGCGCCGGTGAGCGTGAACGTTCCGCCCGCCTGCAGGAAATTGTGGTTCTTGTCGATGGCGCCGCCATTGTTGACAATGGCGCCATTGATCGCGCCGGTCGCGTTCACCGTCCCGGAATTGCTCAGGCCTGTGTTCGTCTTGATCGTGCCGAAGCTGGTGATCGTCCCACTATTGCCGATGCTCGTCGCGGCCAAGGTCTTGCCCGCTGAAACCGAGATCGTCGCCGCAGAAGCATTCGTCAGGGCTCCGACGTCGATATAATTGCCGCCCGAGACGGCGAGCGCGCCGCTATTGTCGAACTTTCCGAGATTGCCGGCGAGGTTCCCCGTCACCGTGAAGGCGCCCGAGTTGATGATGGAGCCAGCGATCGCGCCCGAGACATTGGCTGTCGCGGAATTGGCCAGGCCGCCAGTCAGCGCCCCCGTCGTCGTCAACGTCCCTTTGTTCACGACTTGGGTCGTCGAAGCGAGCGTGCCGGCGTTCACGATCGTCGCGCCGGCGTTGTTCGTCACACTCGCCGCCGACAGCGTGCGGGTCGCGAGGGTCGACACTTGCGCCGAGTTGGTCAGCGCTCCGATATTGGTGTAGTCGCCGCCGGCGACGGCGAGCGTTCCAGCCTTATTGTCGAAATTGCCGCCATTGCCGAGCAGATTGCCCGTCACTGTGAAGGCGCCCGAGTTCGTCACCGTTCCCGAGATCGCGCCCGCGGCGTTGACCGTGCCGCTGGCGGCGTTGGTGAGACCGCCAGTGATCGCTCCGGTGCTCGTCAGCGTCCCCTTGTTGTCGATCGCGGCCCCGGTCGAGGCGAGCGTGCCGGCGTTCACGATCGCCGAACCCGCGCTGTTGACCACATTCGTCGCCGACACCTTATTGTTCAGGGTGATGAGGACGCCATTCGCCGACGTCGAGCTATTGGTCAGCGTGCCGATATTCGTGTAGTCGCCGCCCGAAACAACCAGCGTTCCGGCGCCCTGATTGTCGAAATTGCCGGCTTTATTGTCGAGCGCGCCGCCCGTCACCGTGAAGGAGCCGGTGTTGGTCACGCCATTGGCGATGGAGCCCGCCGCCTTGACGGTTCCGCCGTCATTGTTCAACCCGCCCGTCAACGAGCCCGTCTTGCTCTGCGTGAAGACGCCTTGGTTTTGGACCGTCGCGGTCGAATTCAATGTTCCGCTATTGTCGATCGCGCCGCCGACCTTGGTCGACAGAGCGGCGGTGGTCACCGTGCCGCCGGCCAGATTGGTCAGCGTTCCGCCGCTGACGACGATCGACGTCGTGCCGGTGAGGGCGCCGGCGTTGGTCAGCGTCCCGGCGGTCTGGGCGATCACATTGGCGGTCAGCGTTCCGCCCGCGTCGACAGTGACCGTCGCCGCATTGTTCAGCGTCCCGATGCCGGTGAACGAGTTCGTCCCGACGGCGAGCACGCCTTTCGTCTTATTGTTGAAAGTCGAGCCGTCATTGGTGAGCGCGCCCGTCACCGTGAACTGGCCCGAATTGTCGATCACGCCATTGATGGCGCCGGAAGCGTTCACCGCGCCGGCGTTGGTCAGACCATTATTGATCGTGCCCGTCGTTGTCAGCGTCCCGCCCGTGACCAGCGCGCCGCCGTCCAGCGTGCCGGCGTTGGTCGCCGTCCCCGCCGTCGTGAGAAGCTTGGTCAGCTTCGATGTCGCCGTCGAATTCTTGAACGTGCCGGTGGCCCCGTTGTTCACGGCGCCGGCCCAGAGGCTCTGATTGTCGATCACAGCTCCGAGGGTGTTGGACAGCACATCGCCCGTCCACACGCCCGTATTGGTGATCGTCGCCCCGGCGCCGCTGTTGACGACGTCGCCCTTATAGGAGCCGGCATTGTTCACGACGCCATTGTTCACCAGCTGATCGTTGACCGCGCCGCCCGCGAAAACGGTGATGACGCCGCCCGCGAAATTGGTGACGCCGCCGAGCGCGGTCAGCGTCGCCGTGGATTCCACATTGATGACGCCCTTGTTCGCGACCGTCAGATTATTGGCGCCATTGCCGGAGAAGGTTCCGGACTTGACGTAGATGGTCGCATTGGCCGCATTCTGCACGCTGTCGGCCGTCAGATTGCCGGTGACATTGAACACGGCGCCGGCCGCATTGTTGTTCACGACGCCGGTGATCGTCCCTTGCGCATTCGTCGTCGCGGAGTTGGTCACGCCGCCATTGACCACGCCGAGCGTCGTGAAGGTTCCGCCGATGATGACGGCGCCGCCGTTGATCGTCGCGCCGGCGGCGTTCGTCGCGACGCCGGCCGTATTGTTCAAGCCGCCGCCGACAACGCCGCCGTTATTATTGTTGAAGATGGCGGCGTTGTTGACCGTCCCGGCAATATTGCCGGCGTTGTCGAGCTGACCGCCGGTGATATTGACGGCTCCGACGATATTCTTCGCGGCATTGTTTGTCAGCGAGCCGCCGGTGACCAGGACTCCGCCGTTGAGACTGCCGTTGTTGGTCGTCGTTCCGGCCGCTTGGGTGAAGAGGCCGGATACGACTCCACCCGCGAGATTATTGAAGGTTCCTGAGTTCGTCGCCGTTCCGGTGATCGTTCCGCTGTTGCTGACGACGCCGGCGACATTGACGACATTGCCGTTCCAATTATTCTGGTTGTCGATCGTTCCGCCGCTATTGGCGGCGTTCCCGGTCCAGACGCCCTTATTGGTGATGATCCCGCCGACGGCGTTGGCGTTGACATTGCCGATCCAATTGGCGCCCGCCTGATTGACGATCGCGCCGCTATTGGCGACGACATTGCCCTGCCAGACGCCGGCCGGGCCCTGATTGGTCACCACGCCCGGCGCATTGTTCTGGAGATTGGCCGTCACCAAGCCGGCGTTGTTCACCGTACCGAAATTGACGAGGTCGTCGGTCAGCTGGCCGCCCTTTTCGACGGTGACCGCGCCGAAGTTGGTGAGATTATTGGCGCCCGTGTTGACGGAGCCGCCCGACTTTATGGTCAGCGCTCCGGCCGCGTCTATATTGATCGCGCCCGCATTATTGGCGGCGGAGCCGATCGCGCCGCCGGCGCCCACGACGACCGTCGCGGCGGCGATCTGCGTCGTTCCCGAATAGATGTTCTGGCCGGTGAGAGTCAGCGTCTTGCCGCCGGAAATCTGCGTCGAAATCGGGCCCTGAATTGCGCCGGCCCATGTGGCGTCGCCGGTAAGAGCGAGATTCAGCGTCGCCGCCGCGCCGCTCGTGATGACGCCTGCGCCGGAGAGCGCCCCGATCTTGGCGCCGAAGCCGCCGAGGTCGAACACGCCCCCGCCGCGGACATCGAGCGCGCTCGCGAAACTATAGCCGTTGACGCTCTCGACCCGCAGCGTGCTGCCATCCTTGACCGTCGTCGCGCCCGTGTAGGCGTTGGATCCCCTCAGGCTGGTGAGGCCGGCGGTCGTGGTCAGCCCGGCGCCGCCGCCTATGTCCTGGACCACGCCGCCGATGGAGGAGACGCCATTCACGCTGGTGAGCGTGCCGCTACGGATCGCGCCATTGGCGAGATTGACGGTGTCGATGTTCTGCGCGGCCCCGCCGAGGTCCAGCGTTCCCTTGATGGTCGTCTCGCTCGCCTGGCTGAAAACATTGGCTGCGCCGGCCTTCAACGTCTGACCGGCCGCAATATTGGTCGTTCCGCTATAAGTGTTCTGCCCGGCGAGCGTCAGCGTCGTGCCGCCCGACCCCTGCACATCGAGCGAGAGCTTGCCGGCGCCGTCCTTGATGACGCCGGAATAGACCGTGTCGACAGTGTTGCGGGTCGTGACCGTGGCGGCGGCGCCGCTGTTGGTGATGACGCCTTTCGACGAGCCGGTCAGATTGTTGGCGGTGAAGGACTGGCCATTGGCGTCCAGCGTCGCGGCGGTCGCCGCATCCTTGCCGACATTGAGGCCGCCCTGATGCGCGCCGACGACGATGGCGGAAGCCTGGTTGCCCAGCGACAGAGTCCCGCCGTCCACGGACAGCGCGCCGGCGTTGCTGATGACCCCAGAGCCCGGCGCCAGAACGACCACGCCCGCGTCGGTCGCCGA
This sequence comes from Methylosinus sp. H3A, assembly GCF_015709455.1. Classification (NCBI taxonomy): domain Bacteria; kingdom Pseudomonadati; phylum Pseudomonadota; class Alphaproteobacteria; order Hyphomicrobiales; family Methylocystaceae; genus Methylosinus; species Methylosinus sp. H3A. Next base: position 1,511,823 of record NZ_JADNQW010000005.1, on the reverse strand, counting down.
TCCGAAACGCAGCGTCGTTCCCGCGCCGCCGGTGAAGTTGACGCCGGAGGCGATGGTCAGAGTGGTTCCGGCGCCGGCGCCGATCGTGGCGGAGACGCCCGACGCGACGCTTACCGTATTGGTCAGAGTCGTGGTGACCGTCGAGTCGAGAATCGGGGCGGTCGCGCCGCCCGCGACGAATTTGACGTCGCCCGCGCCAATGGCCCCGACGGAGCCGATCGTCAGCGCGCCGCTCTTGATGGTGGCGCCGCCCGTATAGCTGTTGGCGCCGGAAAGAGTGACCGAATTCACGCCGGCGTCGACCGTGATCGCGCCCGCGCCGGTGATGTTGTTGGCGTAGGAGACCGAATTGCCCGCGCCGGGCGTGTTCTGGTCGAAGGTCAACAAGCCGCCGCCGAGGCCGATATTTCCGGTCAGCTTGCCTGCGCCTGTCGTCGTCAGAGTATTAGCGCCGCCCGCGAGGGTGAGGGCGTTGGCCCCGCCGGTCCCGATGATCTGGCCGGAGTTCTTGATGGTGAGATCGCTGCCGAGGATACCGGCGCCGCCCGCGCCATTCACGCCGGCCCCGCCAGCGCCAACGCCGCCGAGGCCGCCCGCGCCGCCCTGGATCACGCCGGAGTTGTCGATCGTGAATTTAGAGCCGGCGAAGCCCGCGCCGCCATTGCCGCCGGCGCCGCCGACTCCGAATCCCGTGCCGCCATTGCCGCCGGCGCCGCCCGCGCCGCCGGTGATCGAACCCTGGACCGTGAGGGTGCTGTTCGCGCCGCCGCCGCCCGCCGCGGCTGTGGTGAACAAGCCGGCGCCGCCGTCGCCGCCCGCGCCGCCATTGCCGCTGACCGCAGTGGCGGAGCCGCCCGCGCCGCCCGCGCCGCCGGTGGCCGCGCCGCCCGCGCTGACAGTGCTGGCTCCGCCAGCCGGGAGGGATTTGAGCGCCAGCCCGCCGCCTGCGCCGCCGCCGCCGCCCGAGCCGGCTCCCGCCCCGCCCGCGCCGCCGGCCCCGCCCGCCTTACCCGCAAAGGGAGCGAAGACGTTGAATGTATTGGTGACCGTGAAGGCGCCGCCGCCACCGCCGCCGCCCTGATTTGCGGCTCCGTTCGTTCCGGCAGTTCCCGCAGTATCAGTGCCGAACCCGGAATTGCCGCCCGCGCCGCCCGCGGCCACGCCGCCGCCGCCCGCGCCGCCCGCCGAACCAAGGCCGCCGCCGCCGCCGCCGCCGAGTCCGGCGCTCGCATTGCCGCCGACCGTCCCGACCGCGTCCGTCGTCGTTCCGCCCGCTCCGCCGCCCGGCCCGCCGCCGACTCCGCCCGCCTGCTGCGCCAGCACAGGCTGCGACAGGCCGACCGAAAGAGCGATGCTGATCGCCGAGACGCCGAGAAGAAGGCCACGTCTATGACCGTCATTCGTCAGAAAATGCGAACAGCTCGGGGTGGGGACGCTATTGTTGCGACGATCGGACGAACGGATCATTCATAGTCTCCAGAACTCGTCAAATTTCAAACGACAAAATCACGTCGAGGGCCGGCTCGGGGCCGACTCGCGTATTTCTCTACTTCTGTCATTTCTATTTTCGATTGGGGAGTGCAGCAAGGTCACAGCTGCCGGCGCGGCGAGCGGCGAGCCCCTCGCGCGAGGGCGAAACTCACGCTAAGTGAATTGTTTAAGTATTTCTCTGTGTTTCTCGTTCTTGTCTCGTATTCGCGATTTTCCGCCTCTGTGGCAATATTGCCACATATCGTCAACGCTCGCGCCCGAGCGCGTCGAGCGCCTGCGCCAGCCCGCGGAAGGACACCGGCAGCACGGCGTCCTGACCGGCCGCACTTTTGAAAACAATCCGCGCCAGGCCGTCATAGGCGCGCCAACGGGCGAGCGTCTGGTCGCCGAGGGCCGCGCTGGCGAAACATCCGGCTGAGGCGCAACGCCGCCAGACGAGATCGAGGGGTTGCGTGTCCACGTCGCTCGTCGTCACGCGCGGACCAGCCTGAAAAGCGACATTGACCGGCACGACGATCGTCATCGCCATCGAGTCGTTGGCGTCGGGCTTGCCGAAGGCGATCTCGGCGATCGTCGAACTCTTGTCCTTGACGAGGACGGATTGCAGAATTTCGCAGTTGCGACGCGCCGGTTGTGGCGCGCTCCCGGCGAGGCAACGCAGCTGCCAATCGCCGAACACGCGCGGGGCGTCGCCCGAGGGAGGCGCGGCCGCCGGCTTGGCGGGCGCCGCCGCGCGGACCGCGGGGGCGCTCGGCCGGTCGACCGCATAAACGACGGAAATCTGCGTGAAAAGGAAGAAAATAGCCGGTGCGATAGAGCGAGCCATGAGGAGCCTCGACGCGCGGAGACGATCGAATGCGCAATATGGCTCTTAAGTAGCCCAGCCGGCTGCCGCCCTCAAGCTCGGCGAACCGGCGCGCCTCCTCAAAATGCGTCGCCGCCGGCGCTGGCCACCGGAGCGATTGAGGTCAAAGCGACGAGCGCTATGGCGACGACGAGCAGCAAGGTCGCCGCGAGCGGCAGACGCGACGTCGTGATCTCGTCCTCGGGATGGACGGCCTCGGCGCGCTTATATCCGGTGACCATCGCGCGCACGAGATTTTCGCGCTTCACGACCACATAGGCGATCACCGCGGCGACGTGAATGAAAACGGCGGCCGCCAGCACATAGAACCCCCGCTTGTGCAGCGAGGTGAGCAGGAGGCTCGTCTCCTTGCTCACCGCCCCCGCAAAGGGCCCGAAATTGAAGATTTCATCATTCGAGAACAGCCCCATCGTCGCCTGCGTCAAAAGGCCGAGGAGCAGGGCGACGACCATGAGCGCGCCGAGCGGATTATGCCCGGCATAGAAAGGGGCCTCTCCGCGCAGAAGACGCCGCGCATAGAGCGACGCCTCGCGCGGATGCCGCAAAAAGCTCGCGAAACGCGCGTGCTTGGCGCCGAACAGGCCCCATAGCACGCGGAAAACGACGAGTGTGAGCACGGCGTAGCCGAACCGGACATGCCAGTCGAACCAGGCGACGCCGAGCCTGTTGGTCACATAGGCGCCGATGAACGAGACGACGAGCGACCAATGGAACAGCCGCACCGGCAGATCCCAGACCAGACGTCTGTCTTTCGATTGCGCGGCCGCCGCCTTTGTTTCGGGGGGCCTGTCGATCACCGTCATCGTTCGTCTCGTCGTCCGGCGTCACTTCGCCTTGTAAGAGTCGTGGCAGCCCTTGCAATCCTGGCCGAGATTCGCGACCGCCGTCTTGAAGCCCTCGGTCGCGCTCTTCTCTTTCCCGATCGCCTCGGCGAAGAGGCGGGCGTCTTCCTTGAATTTGACGAGCTTCTTGTCGAACTCCGCCTTCTCTTTCCAGATTTCGGGCTTGGCCTTGCTGTCCGGCTCGCCGACATTGGAGATATCGGGGAAGGATTCGTCCAGCAGGCCCGCGAGATAGGCGATGCGCGCGGCGCGCTTCGTCGCCTCGGCCTCGTCATAAGGGGCGTTGCCCCTGGCGACGGCGCCGAACCAGCGGAAGAAATTGCCGATGAGCACGAACTCCGCCCGGCGGTTCTCGACCGCGATTTTCGCCGGGGAGGGGCCCGGCGCCTGCGCATAGGCGGAGGCCAGGGCGACGCAGCTCGCGGCGAGCGCTCCGCCGAAAAGAAGGGCGCGCGCGCGCTTCGAATACAGACTCATAATGGTCCCTTTATTGCTGAGGTTGAACGCGATGCTCAAATCTTCCCCGGCTTGTGGCTCTCCTGCCACTGCCGCACGAATTGGAGCGTCTCGGAGACATGCTTGATCGGGTCGGAGCTCACATAGGTCAAGCCGATTTTGCCGTCCGGCGTCACCACATAGGAGACGCGGTCCGACACGGTGTCGCCATTCTGCGTCGGGCGATCGCGCTTGGCGTCATAGGCGTTGATGACGGAGAGATTCGCGTCCGCCGCCACCGGGAATTTGTCGCGACACTCCTTCGTCGAGAAATCGCGCTGCGTCTCGATCGTATCGGCGGAGACGCCGATCAGCGAGGCGCCGGCCGCGGAGAAATTATCGTAATTCTCAGCGAACTCATGCGCCTCTATGGTGCAGCCGCGCGTGAAGGACTTGGGGTAGAAGTAGAGGACGACGGGCCCTTTCTTCAGCGCATCGGCCAGAGAGAAGACGAAGTCCTTTCCGCCGATCGCGGCGGGGGCGCTGAAATCGGGCGCCTCGGCGCCCGTCTTCAACGCCGCGGAGGCGGGAGCGGCCGCGAAAACGGCCAAGAGAGCAGAGAGAATTGCAGCTTTACGCATGTTCGCCTCACTTCGCGCCATTGGTCGTCGCGACGGCCGCGGCGGGAGCCGGAGCGCCGGACGTCGGAGCGTTGTTCGCCGCGGCGGCGGCAGGAGCCGGCGGCGCGAGCTTCGTCAGAATTCCGCCTTCGTCCTGATAATCGAGGACGCCGATCGCGCCGACGACATGATAGCCGAGGCCTGCGAGAATATCGCCCACCGCGCCGGCGCGATGCGCGCGATTGGACACTGTGACGATGAGCCGGTCACGCGGGATGTAGGAGAGAGATTTCTGAACCTCTTTCGTCTGAATGCTCAGATAGACTGGGAAGCCGCCATTCTTGGTCAGTTCGTCTGGCCGGCGAATGTCGAGAATCAGAAGATCTTCGGGCTTCGCCAGAAGCGCGTCGAAGGCGGCGCGATTGAGGCGCAGGGTTTTGTAAGTATAGGCCGGGTCGTTGGCCGGCGTGACGGGCGCCGCCGCAGGGGCGGCCGGCGCGGCGGCCTGCTGCGCCGTAGCGCCGGCGGCGAACAGCGCCGTCGAGGCGGCGCCGAGCGCAAGGCCGAGGAAGAGCGTCGAGACTTTCATGGCTTTTCCTTATCCGTTCTCAGGCGCGCAGACGCGCGTTGAAGAAGTCGACGGTGCGCGCCCAGGCGAGCTCGGCGGCCGCGGCGTCGAAACGCGGCGTCGTGTCATTGTTGAAGCCGTGCTGCACGCCCGGATAGACGAAGGCCTGATAATCGACATGCGCCGCTTTCAGCGCCGCCTCAAAGGCCGGCCAGCCGGCGTTGATGCGATCGTCGACGCCGGCGTATTGGATGAGCAGCGACGCTTTGATCTTTGCGACCTCCTCGGCCGGCGGCTGCGCCCCATAGAAGGGAACGCCAGCGGCGAGATCGGGGAGCTTGGTGGCGAGGAAATTCACCACGCCGCCGCCATAGCAGAAGCCGACCGCGCCGACCTTGCCATTGCCGATCGGGCAGGTTTTCAGCGCGCCATAGGCGGCGATGAAATCATTGCGCGTCTTGGCTTGATCGAGCTTGGGGAAAAGCTCGCGCGCCTTGTCCTCGTCGCCGGGATAGCCGCCGAGCGGCGCCAGAGCGTCCGGCGCGAAGACGACGAAATTGGCCAGGGCGAGACGGCGGGCCACATCTTCGATATGCGGATTGAGGCCACGGTTCTCGTGAATGACCAGCACGGTCGGCAATTTGCCTTCCACCTTGGCGGGATGGACGAAATAGCCCTTCACCGTTCCATTGCCGTCGAGCGAGGGAACCTCGAGCGTCTTGCCGGCGATGCGCGGATCGTCCTTCTTCACCACCTCCGCCTCGGCGAAGCGCGGCAGCAGCTCCTCGAGGAAGGCCGTCGCCGCGGCGGCGCCGACAGCGAATTTCTTGGCGCCGTCGATGAAACCGCGCCGGTCGATGTCGCCATGCACGAAGAGATCGAAGAGCTTCAATATTCCGGGCGGGAACTCGTTTGCGGTCTTACGCGTCATCGTTCGTATCCTCGGGGTCAGCGTGCGAGGCGGGGCTTGTAGATCTCGTGGCAGGTTTTACAGACTTGCGTCGCCTCGCGCGCGGAGGCGGCCGCGGCGTCGAACTCGCCTTTTTCGACTTTCTGAACGACGTCGGTGATGAGGCGCGAGCCGTCGCGGGAGATCGCCACGGCGTCATCCTTGCCTCTCTTGGCGAAATAGTCCTCCGTATAACGGAAGCCGTCGAGCAGAATTTCCGCATCCTCCTTGGCGGCCTGCGAGTTTTGCGCGGTGATGTCCGGCTCGAAATATTTGATCGTCTTTTCGAGATCGCGCATCAGATCGTCGTCGTAATCGCGCAGGTCCAGCGCGGCCAGCGCCGGAGTGGCGAGCAGGACGGCGCATAGGGCGGAACGCGTGAAGAAATTTCGATATGCGGGCGTGCGGCTCATGACGCTTGTCTTGCAATCCTGCTCGAGGTTTCGAATGTGCATTCGGCGGGCGCAGTCCGCCGTTCTCGCGGCGCGTCCTCCGCGCCGCGAGCTCGTTTTCGCGTTTTGCGCCGGAGCTGCGAGGCTCCGGCGTTTTCGTCAGGCGAGAATGTCGTTCACGACCTTGCCATAGACGACCGTCGGACGCTCGGCGCGGCCGGCGCGCAGATAGATCGTCTTGAGGTGATCGAGGCCGAGGAGCTGGAGCACGGTCGCGTGCAGGTCATAGGTGTCGACCGGATTCTCGACGGTCTTGAGGCCGATCTCGTCGGTGCGGCCATAGGTGAGGCCGTGCTTGAGGCCGCCGCCGGCGAGCCATTGCGTATAGCCCCAGGGGTTATGGTCGCGACCGTCGCCGCTCTGGCCGTAAGGCGTGCGGCCGAATTCCGACGCCCACACGATGAGCGTGTCGTCGAGAAGGCCGCGCGACTGGAGATCGGCGAGCAGGCCGGCGACCGGCTTGTCGATCGCGCGCGCATGGGCGCTGTGATTGCGCTCGAGCTGACGGTGCGCGTCCCAGCTGGCGTCGTCGCCCTGGCCGAGGCCCGCGATCGGTCCCGTCACCACATGCACGAAGCGCACATTGCGCTCGACGAGGCGGCGAGCGCGCAGCAGCACCGTGCCCATGTCGCGCGTCGCTTCGTCGTCGAGGCCGTAGAGCGCCTTGGTCGCCTCGGTCTCCTTCGACAGATCGACGGCCTCTGGCGCGGTCGCCTCCATGCGATAGGCGAGATCATAGGAATTGGTGCGCGCCGCGAGTTCGCTGTCCTCGGGCCGAGTATTGGAGCGGATATCGTTGAGCTGATGCAACAGATCGAGGCTCTCGCGCTGCTGCTGCAGGCCGACCAGTTCCGGCGGCGCCTGATGCAGGATCGGCTGCGCGCCGGGACGGAACGCCGTGCCCTGATAGACCGCCGGCAGGAAGCCCGAGCTCCAATTGACCGAGCCCGCGCGCGGCTCGCGCTGGCCGCCATAGAGCACGACATAGGGCGGCAGATCGGGATTGGCCGAGCCGAGCGCATAGGCGACCCAGGCGCCGAGCGACGGGCGACCGGGGCTGAGATCGCCGGTGTTGAGCTTCAAAATCGAGATGTCGTGCGTGGCGCCGACGGTGACGCTCGATTTGACGAAGGTCAGCTTGTCGGCTTGCTGCGCGAGATTGGGCAGCAGATCGGAGAACCAGGCGCCGCTCTGGCCATACTGCTTCCAACTGCGCTTGTTCGAGACGAAGAGCTTGCCGACGCCGCCCTGCGTCGAGGTCTTGATGCCCTCGAGGAAGGAGCCGGGAATGTCCTGGCCGGCGAGACGCTCGAGCTCGGGCTTGTGATCGTAGAGATCCAGCGTGCTCGGCGCGCCGTCCAAATGTATCCAGATAACCGATTTCACCTTGGCCGGAAAATGCGGCTGCTTGGCCGCCAGAGGATCGACGAAGGCCGCGGCGTTGGCCTGCGGCGCGCCGAACCAGCCGCCGCCCGGCATCATGCCGCCGACGGCGAAACCACCCACTCCATAGGCCGCGCTACGCAGCCATTCGCGACGCGATGTCTTGATGAGCATATGCCTGCTCCCCTCGGTTCAGATTGTTCAGAAGCGGTAGACGAAGTCGTTGCTGTTCACGACCGTATGCACGAGATCGACAAAGGCCGAGGCGCGCAGCGGATCGACGAAATGCGCCTTGGCGGTCACCGGCACGGCGATCGAGAGCTTGCCGTTCTCCGCCTTGGCGGCGATCGTCTTTTGATGCTGGTCGAGGAAGGCGTGCAGCGCCTTGACCTCCTGCTCGCTCGGCTTGCGGCCGAACAGCACGAGATAGAGCCGATCGAGCTGCGCGGCTTCATTGTCGCCGGCCTCCTCGATCACGCGGCCCGCGAGCGCCTGCGACCATTGGAAGATGAGATCGCTGTTGTAGAGCGTCAGCGCCTGCAGCGGCGTCGTCGTCACATCGCGCTTGCTGTGAATCTGCTGCGGATTCGCCATGTCGAAAGTTTCGAGCAGCGGATAGGGCAGGCTGCGCCGCGTGAAGATGTAGAGGCTGCGGCGTGTATAGTCCTGCGGATCCTTCGACGTCGTCCAGGCCGGATCGGTGTTGAAATTGCCGCCGCCGATGAGATTTGCGGGAATGGGAGGAAACACGCTCGGCCCGCCGATATGCTCGTTCAGCTTGCCGGACGCGACCAGGATCGAATCGCGAATCTCCTCCGCCTCGAGACGCTTGCGCGGGAAGACGGCGAGCAGCTTGTTCTCCGGATCGGCCTTGGCGACATCCTCCCGATAATCGGACGACTGGCGATAGGTCGCCGAGAGCAGAACGGAACGATGCAGATTCTTCACGCTCCAGCCGTCCTTCACGAAAGTGAAGGCGAGATGGTCGAGCAGCTCCTGATTGGTCGGCTTGTCGCCGGCCTTGCCGAAATCGCTGACCGTGCCGACGATACCCTTGCCGAAATATTGGTTCCACACGCGGTTGACGAAGACGCGCGCGGTGAGCGGATTCTTCTCGCTCACCAGCCAGTCGGCGAGCGCCGTGCGGCGGCCGGAGGAGGTCGCCGTCGGCTTGATGTCGGGAAGCTCGCTCGTCAGACCCTCCGGGAAGGCGGGCTGCACTTCGTCGAGCGGCTTCTCGTGATTGCCGACGAAGAGAATATGCGTGGGCGGCGCGTCGCTATGGCCGAGCTCGGTGGCGGCGGTGAAGGTCAGCGAGCCTTTGCTCGGGCGCTGCGCCTGGAACTTGCGGAGCTCCTGGGTGAGCTTTTGATACTCCTCCGCCTTTTTGACGATCTCTTCGCTGTGCTCCGGCGCGCTCTTGTCGTCGGCGGCGTAGCGCAGGAAGGCGGCGAGCGCATTGTCGTCGGTCACGGCCACGAGCCGGTGATTGACCCAGCGGTCCAGCGCGTTCCACTGATCCTTCGGCTTGAAGATCGAATCGCGGCTATCGGTCAGATAGCGCTCTTTGTGATATTTGAGCGCCGCCTCGCGGACCGAGTCGACGATCTCCTTCTGTCGCACGCGAATCGCCTTGGTCGCCTCGTTATAGGCGGCCTGGTCTTTCTCGAAATTGGCCTCGACTTCGCCCTTCTTGGCGGGCGCCTTCTCGTCGAAGGCGGTGTTGGCGAAGAAGGCCTGCAGCGAGAAATAGTCCTTCTGCGTGAATTTATCGGTCTTGTGATTGTGGCAGCGCGCGCAGCCGACCGTCGTGCCGAGGACCGCCTGGCCGACAGTGTCGACCATATCCGTCGTGATCTGATATTTGCGCTGCACCAGATCGCGCGAGTTGCTGTTGTCCGGATAGCCGGCGAGGAAGCCGGTCGCGACCAGCAGATCCTGATTGCCCGGCGCGATCTCGTCCGCCGCGAGCTGCTCGCGGATGAACTGGGAATAGGGCTTGTCCTCGCTGAACGACTTGATCACGTAATCGCGATACCGGAACATGTTCGGCCGCGTATTGTCGTTCTGGAAGCCGGTGCTGTCGGCGTAGCGCGCGAGATCGAGCCAAAAGCGCGCCTGACGCTCGCCGTAGCGCGGCGAGGCGAGCAGACGATCGATGAGCTTCTCATAAGCATCCGGGCTTCGATCGCCCTCGAAGGCGGCGACCTCGTCGGGAGTGGGAATGAGACCCCAGGCGTCCAGCGTCGCGCGGCGGATGAAAGTGGCGCGATCGGCTTCCGGCGAGGGAGCCAGCCCGCGCGCCTCGATCTTCGACAGCACGAAAGCGTCGAAGGACGAATGCGACCAATCCTTCTTCTGCACAGCGGGCGCGAAGGGCTGATAGACCGGCTGCCACGCCCAGTGCGGCTTGCTCGCGCGCGGCGATTCGACAGCGGCGGTCGGCGCCTTTTGTTCTTCGGCGATCGCGAGAGCCGCCGCGGAGGCGCTCAACATCATTGCGATCACGGATCTTTTGAAGGTCTTCGTCATGCCCGCAACCTCGTTTTTTCTCTGTATTGCCTATCGGCGTCATATGCTTACGAGAAGCGACCGCGTCCGACGACGCGCATAGCGCGCACGCATCTTCGTGGCTCTAGGGGGACTTTAAGCGACTATATTGATTAAGTCTACAAAGAAGATCAACTTATCGCCGGAAAAAAGCCGCGTCCGCCGCTGCCGGCGGCGATGCGAACTCCGCGCGGTAAGCGCAGCAAAATGCGCGCGGCGCGACGCCTTACGCGGAAATGCGCGGCGTGAGAGACGTCAAATTTCGTAGCAGAGCGCGACTTGCTCGGCGAGATCGCGCACATGGGCGAGCGAGCAATTGTCGAGGACGCCCGACAGCGCGCGCTGCGCATCCTGCATCACGAGACGCACGGCGCATTTTTCCACGTCGACGCAATCGTCGCAGGGCTGATAGCGCGTCTTGCTGGCGCAAGGGAGCGGCGCCAACGGACCGTCGAGCGCGCGAATGATATTGCCGACGGAGATCGTCTCGGCGGGGCGGGCGAGCGTATAGCCGCCGCCCTTGCCCATTTTCGAGCTCACATAGCCGAGATTGCGCAATTCGCAGAGAATCGCATCGAGAAATTTCTTCGGTATGCGCTGTGTGGTCGCGATCTCCTGGACCGGCACGGTGCGGCCCGGCTCGAATCGCGCCAGATAGGTCATGGCTTTGATGCCGTATTTGCCCTTCTTCGTCAGCACCGCGCCACCCCGTCTACAAAAACGGTAGACTATTGGCGGCGGCGCGGGAAGTCAATAAAGACGGTGGAGTTTATCCAGCTCTCAGAAAAAGCCGGCGCGTCCGCTCTGCAGGCGCAAGAGCGCGGCGACCAGCGCATCGACATCGGCGCATGTATTATAGAAGGCGAGCGACGGCCGCACGGTCGCCTCGAGGCCGAAGCGGCGCAAAATCGGCTGCGCGCAATGATGGCCGGCGCGCACGGCTATGCCCTCGCGGTCCAGCGCCTTGCCGACATCCTCGGTGCGATGGCCGTCGAGCACGAAGGAGAGCACGCTCGCCTTCTCCGCCGCCGTGCCGATGAAGGTGAGGCCCGGCACGATCCGCATCTTCTCGGTGGCGTAGAGGAGGAGATCGTGCTCGTAACGGGCGATCACCTCCATGCCGATCGACTCGACGTAATCGAGCGCGGCGCCGAGGCCGACGGCGTCAGCGATGTTTCCCGTGCCGGCCTCGAAGCGCTCGGGCGGGCCTTGATAGATCGTCTTCTCGAAGGTGACGTCGGCGATCATATTGCCGCCGCCCTGCCAGGGCGGCATGTCGGCGAGAACCTCGTCCTTGCCATAGACGACGCCGATTCCCGTCGGGCCGAAGACTTTATGGCCGGAAAAGACGAAGAAGTCGCAGTCGATCGACTGAACGTCGACCGGCATATGCGAGACCGATTGCGCGCCGTCGATCAGCACGCGCGCGCCATGGCGATGCGCCATCGCCGTGATCTCGCGCACCGGCGTCACCGTGCCGAGCGCATTGGAGACCTGCGTCACCGAGACGATTCGCGTCTTGGGATTCAGCAGCTTCTCATATTCCTCGAGGATGATCTGGCCGCGATCGTCCACCGGCGCGACGCGCAACCGCGCGCCCTTCTCGGCGCAGAGCTGCTGCCAGGGCACGATATTGGCATGGTGCTCCAACCAAGAGACGATGATCTCGTCGCCGGCCTGCACATTGCGGCGGCCCCAGGCCTGGGCGACGAGATTGATCGCCTCGGTCGCGCCGCGCACGAAGATGATGTCCTTGATCGACGGCGCCTTCAGGAAGCGGCGAACTTTTTCGCGCGCGGCCTCATAGGCGTCGGTCGAGCGCGCCGCCAGCGCATGGGCGGCGCGATGGATGTTGGAGTTCTCATATTCGTAGAAATGCGCGAGACGGTCGATGACGGCCTGCGGCTTTTGCGTCGTGGCCGCATTGTCAAGCCAGATCAGCGGCTTGCCATGCACCTGCTGTTGCAGAATGGGGAAGTCGCGCTTCACCGCATAAGGGTCGAAGGCGGCTCTGCTCGCCGGCGCGCTGGCGGCGAGCTGGGGCGCAAAACCCTGCGGCTCTTGCGGAGCCGCCGAAGGCGCGGCGGGGACGGCGCCGGCGCGGTCGAGGAAATAGAGCGAATCCGTCGCCGCGGGACCGGCTGCGCCGGGCGCGAAGCTGCGCTCCTGGCCGGAGATTTCCGGCAGGGCGACATTGGGCGTCCCCAGCGCGAGAGCGTCGGAGAGCCGATGCGGATCGGCTTCCGAGGGGCCGGAATAGGCGAAGCTCTCGGGCGCGGCCGCCGTTGTCTGCGGCGCGGCGTCGATGTCATAGCGATCGACGAGCGAGAGCGACGGGTCGGACGGAACCGAGCCCGGCGCCGCGCGCTCGCGCAGGAAATAGAGATTGTCGACCGGCGCGGCCTTCACGCCGCCCGGAACGGCGTCCGCATCATAGCCGCCATAGGGCGCCGGCGCCTGCACGGGCGCGGCGCCGCCATATTGCGCCAGCGAATTGGGAATGGCGGAATAATCGATCGCCGCCGCGGCAGGGCTGCCGGGGTCGAAAGCGCCGGCCGAGGCGCCCGGCTGCGGAACATCCGAGAGTCCATAGGGCGGAACCGCCGGCTGCAGGCCGACGGGCGCCGACGGAGCCGAGAGATTGGGAGTCGGCGCGATGGAGGGAATCGTCGTCGGCGGAACGTCTGGCGGCCCCAAGGGCGGGCGCGCGGGCGCATAGGGCGCGACGCTGGTGACGACGGAGGGCGCGGGCGGCTCGGGCTGCGTCGGCGGCACGATGGGCGCGCCGGGAGAGAGCGTCGCCGGCGAGTCATTGGCGGAAGCCTGCGGCGAGGCCTGGAAAAAAGCGTTGGCGAGGCGCGCGATCATGGCCGGATCGGGAAAGGCCGGCGCCGCATGGCGCGTCAGCGTCTCCTCGGAGGGCGCGTCCGGCGCGGTTGCGCCGAAGGCCGCGGAATTGGAGGGCGCAGATGACATGATCGCTCTCTCTCACATATTTTTAGAAAAGGCGCGCCGGCGGCGAATCTCCGCCGGCGCGAGCGGCTCTGGGCCGAAGGATCAGACGTATTTGTCGCCGTAATCGTGGAACTTGCCCACATCGACGCCCTCGAGCACGCCGAGCGCGTCATGCGTCAGCACGGCGGCCGAGCAATAGAGCGAGATGAGATAGGAGGCGATGGCCTTGCGGTTGATGCCCATGAAGCGCACCGAAAGGCTCGGCGCCACCTCACCGGGAATGCCCGGCTGGAACAGGCCGATCACGCCCTGCTTCTTCTCGCCCGTGCGCAGCAGCAGAATATTGGTCTTGCCGTTCTCGTCGATGAACAGCTTGTCGCTGGGCACCAGCGGCAGGCCGCGCCAGGTGATGAAGGGCGAGCCGAACAGAGTGACCGTCGGCGGCGGCACGCCGCGACGGGTGCATTCGCGCCCGAAGGCCGCGATGGCGCGCGGATGCGCGAGGAAGAAAGCCGGCTCCTTCCAGACCTTGGCGATGAGCTCGTCGAGATCGTCCGGCGTCGGCGCGCCCGTCCGCGTCCTGATCTTCATGGACGGATGGGCGTTGGCGAGCAGGCCGTATTCGGCGTTGTTGATGAGCTCGCTCTCCTGCTTCTCCTTGACCTTCTCCGTGAGCAGGCGGACCTGCTCCTGGATCTGATCGTAAGGATGGCTGTAGAGATCGGAGACGCGGGTCTGGACGTCGAGCACGGTCGTGACCGCATTCATCGAATATTCGCGCGGATGATCCTCGTAATCGACGAAGGTCTCCGGCAGATCGGCGTCGCGGTCGCGGGCCGGGCTGCAAGTCACGTCGGCGTCGGTGAGGGCGCCCTCCTCCTTGACGCGGTTCAGCCGGTAGATGCCGGCCTCGACGGGCGTCCAGGGCAGAAAGGACACGAGCCAGCGCGGCGTGATGCCCGACCACTGCGCTCTGGTCTTGGTCGCATTGGCGAGCTGGCGAGCCGCAGATTCGCTCAGCGTCCGCCGGACTTCGGGTTCGGTGGTCATGGGTTATTCCTCGGGCGGTTGAACGAAACGCCCGGCGTCCGCGAAGCTCTCGCCACGCGACGCCGATGAACGTCGGCCGTCATCGAAAAAAGCGCGGCGGACGAATCCGAACCGCGAGCAATAACTACAGACCGCCCCCCAGGAAATCAATAGTATTAAATGTAGAAAATTCTACTACTTTCAAATACATGCGTTTATTTATTCACTTACTATACGTCTACAAGAACCATATGCTGTGTGGTGTTCTCGCAGATCAGCTCTCGCCCGTCTCTACGCCGGCATAAGAGATGACGAGGAAGAACGTCGCCGGCGCCTCGCCGAGATTGCGGTAGCTGTGCGGCACATCGGCGAGGAAGTCGACGGCGTCGCCGGCCTCGAGCCTCACCGGCGGCTCCCGTCCCGCGACGATCTCGACCTCGCCCTGCGAGACGACCAGCGTCTCCTTCGCGCCCGGCGCATGCGCTTCGGCGCGCTCGATATGCAGCGGCGCGATGGTGACCTCGTAGAATTCGACCGATCTCGCGCTGTCATAGGGAAACAGAGGACGGGAGAGGAAATTGCCGTCCTGCGAGCCGATCACCCGCGGACTGGTCTTGCGCATGACGAGCACGCCGCTGCGCTCCTGCGAGGCGACGAGGCTTCCGAAGGGAACGCCGATCGCATTGGCGACACGCCACAGATGCGCGATCGTCGGCGCCTTCGATCCCGCGACGATCGACCGCAAATCCTCTATGTCGACGCCGCTCAGCTCGGCGACGCGCTCCAGCGTGCGGCCCTTGCGCGTGATCAATCGCTCGAGCCGCCGCGCGACTGTTTCGGCGAGGCGCTCCGAACTTTCGGCGTCATTGCTGGGCGGCTCCGCGCCGGACGATCGTCTGGATCTACTCATCGACAAGTCCTATTTTCTAAATATTTTTTAATCTGCCGCATCGCCCTCGGTCAAGAATTATGACGGGCTCCCGACGTTTCCTCGCGAGACGCGACCTATTCGCCACACTCCGGATTTTTCGTTCTTTTTATTGTCTTTCTGGAGAAAAGTTCATGCGCTCCGCCTCGCCGATGCGACGGAATTCGTCCGCGCTTCATACTCGAGCGCAGCGCTTGACTACTAATTAATTCTATAACATTGATCGATTTATCATCCCGTTCGGGATGGTCCGCCAGAATTTTGCCTTCCCTGGAGAGACTATGCCGCCGAAAATTCTCGCTTCCATGGTCGCCGCCGGCGTCCTCGCCGCGACACTGGCTCCGGCCCATGCCGAGCTCGTCACGCAAAAAATCCTGTCCACGCCGGTCGCGCTCGCCATCGCGCAGACCGCCTATGACGTGTGTTTTCAGCAGGGCTATCGCATTTCGGTGACCGTCGTCGGCAATGAGGGCCAGATCCTCGTCGCCATTCGCGGCGACGGCTCCTCGCCGCATACTTTCGAGAACAGTCACCGCAAGGCCTACACCTCGCGCACCTTCCGCACGCCGTCGGGCGAATTCGCGCAGCGGGTGAAGGACAATCCGACGCTCAGCGCCGTGCATCTCGCCAATGTGATCGCGGCGCAGGGCGCTCTGCCGATCAAGGTCGGCGATGTGGTCGTCGGCGGCGTCGGCGTCTCCGGCGCGCCGGGCGGCGACAAGGACGAAGCCTGCGCCAAGGCCGGCATCGAGAAAGTCGCCGACCAGCTCAAATAAAACGACGGACCGGAGAGCCGCTCATCCGAGCGGCTCTCTTTTCCGAGTGAGATAAAACGAGAGCCGCTCGTCCGAGCGGCTCTCCTGCTCAATCCACCGGCAGACGCAGACGTATCTCGTCGACGAAAGCCGCGAGGCAGCGTTTCACCGTGTCGAATTGCGAGGTGGTGGGCGCCATCGCTATGCCATGCACGCCGAACTCCTCGTTCAGACTGTTCACCCGATCCGCGACCTCCTTGAAGCTGCCGACCAGCGACATGGATAAAAGCGCCTGCGGATCGAGCGCTTCGCCCTCTGGGCGCGCAGCATTGGCCTTGGCGCAATAATCCTCGAGGTAGGGCGTCGCGATCGACACGGCCTCGTCGCGCTCCTGCGTCGCAAAACCAAATCGCGCCAGCACCAGGCGCGGATCGGCGCCGGGAGCCTCGTCGCGATAAACGCCGAGAATGCGATGCAGCTCGTCATTCGTGCAGGTCGCCGAAGCCATGAGCCCATAGCCCTTGCGCGCAGCCAAGCGGATCGTGCTCTCTTCCGTCGTCGCGATCCAGGTCGGAATTTTCTGCTCCGGCCGTGGTGAGAGGCTCAGCTTCTCCACCTGGAAATATTTGCCCTTATGCGTGACCTCGCTCTCCAACAGCAGGCGCTCGACGAGCTCCAGCGCCTCCAGGCCGCGCTCGTTGGCCTCCTCGGGCGCGACGCCGAAATTGACCGTCTGCTTGGGAAAATCGGCGCCGCTGGCGACGCCGAAGCTGAACCGGCCCTTGGTCAAGAGATCGATGCTGGCGACATCTTCCGCGAGCTGGATGGGATCGCGCAGCGCCGGCAGAAAGGACGCCGAGCCGATGCGCGCCCGCATGGTGACGCCGGCCGCATAGCCGAGCATGACCGAGCAGGCGCCGCTCGGAAAATGATCGTCGAAATGACGTTCGCCGAACCAGATGTCGTCGAAGCGCATGCGCTCGGCTTCGCGCACCAATATGAGCTGGCGCGTCAATGCGCGGGCCGCCTCCAAGGTCGGATTGTCGAACAGGCACAGGTAACCAAAACGCGGATTCATCGCGCCGCTCCAGCTGGCCCGGCCAGGCGCCGGGGAAATCGAGCGAAGTCCTGCAACAACCGAGCCGCCCGTGCGAAAACCCCGATTTTTATGCGCGGAACTGCGGGATTCCGCCGCGCGGGCGGTTTCGCCCACGCCTTCGACGCGAGACGCGCGTCGGAAATGCGACAACGCCCGGGACGACACCCACGATGACGCCCGCCCGAGCCTGCGCCTCTTGTATCCTCTTCACAGCGCAACCATAATCCCGCCCCGATCAGGGGCGGCGCGCTTTCGCGCAAACGCCATTCGCTGAGAAGGGGTCTCCTCGTGGAGCAAGACACGACGACCGGCGCATCCGCGCCGACGCGCAATTTTTTCGCCCGCAAGAGCGTAGACGAAATTCTCGCCGAAAATCATCTCGCGGAAGGCGGCAATTTCGCGCGCGCGCTCGGGCCCGTCTCGCTCACCGCGCTCGGCATAGGCGGCATCATCGGCGCCGGCATTTTCGTGCTCACCGGCACGGTGGCGGCGAAATTCGCCGGCCCCGGCGTCGTCATCTCCTTCGCGCTCGCCGGGCTCGCCTGCGCCTTCGTCGCGCTCTGCTATTCCGAGCTCGCGGCGCTCATCCCCGTCTCGGGCAGCGCCTACACCTACACTTATGCGACGCTCGGCGAGATATTCGCCTGGATCATCGGTTGGGATCTGGTGCTGGAATATGGCCTCGGCGCCGCCACTGTCGCCGTCGGATGGGCCGGCTATTTCAACCGGGTGCTGCATGGAATAGGGATAGATTTGCCGCCGCAATGGACGACGGCCTATTTCGCCGAGCCGGGCCATGCGGGCGCCGCGGCCGGCCATGGCTTCTTCAATCTGCCGGCGGCGCTGGTGATATTGGCGCTCTCTCTGCTGCTCGCGCGCGGCACGCGCGAATCGTCGCTGTTCAATAATTTCATCGTCTTCGTGAAGCTCGGCGTGGTGCTGATCGTCATCGTTTTCGGCGTCTCCTATATCGACACCGCGCATTGGACGCCCTTCGTGCCCGAGAACACCGGCGAATTCGGCCATTTCGGCTGGAGCGGCGTGCTGCGCGGCGCCTCTGTGGTGTTCTTCTCCTATATCGGCTTCGACGCCGTCTCGACGGCGGCGCAGGAGGCCAAGCTGCCGCAGCGCGACGTGCCGATCGGCATTATCGGCTCGCTGGCCATCTGCACGCTTCTGTTCATCGGCGTCGCCGGCGTGGCGACGGGCGTCGTCTCCTACACGACGCTGAATGTGCCGGACCCGATCGCCGTGGCGATGGACGCCACCGGCGCCGGCTGGATGGCCTGGGTGGTCAAGATCGGCGCGCTCGCGGGCCTCACCACCGTCATTCTCGCGCTGCTCTTCGGCCAGACGCGCGTCTTCTACTCCATGGCGCGCGACGGAATGCTGCCTGCGGTCTTCGCGCGGCTGCACTCGGTCTGGAAGACGCCCGCGATCAGCCAGATCGTCGTCGGCCTGCTGGTGGCGATCGCCGCCGGCCTCTTCCCCATCGAAATTCTCGACGAGATGGTGTCGATCGGCACTCTATCGGCTTTCGCGCTCGTCTGCGGCGCGGTGCTCTATTTGCGCCGCAACAATCCCGAGCTGCATCGGCCCTTCCGCGCGCCGGGCATTCCGTGGGTGCCGATTTGCGGAATTTTCTCCTGTCTCGCGCTGATGGCGGCACTGCCGATCGAAACCTGGATCCGGCTTTTCGTCTGGATGGCGGCCGGCCTGGCGCTCTACTATTTCTACGGCAGCTTGCGCACGCGCCGCAGGTGATTGCGTGATCGCGCCGGCCATACACTGGTTTCGGCGCGATCTGCGGCTCGCCGACAATCCCGCCCTGAGCGCGGCCGTCGCCTCCGGCGCGCCGCTGATCCCCTTGTTCATTCTCGATACGGCCGAGGGCGGCGATTGGCGGCTCGGCGGCGCCTCGCGCTGGTGGCTGCACGAGAGCCTTTCCGCGCTCTCGGGCGAGCTGAAGCGCCTCGGCGCGCCGCTGACGCTGCGCCGCGGGGAAGCCGCATCCGAGCTCCTGCGCCTCATCGAGGAAACGGGCGCCTCCGCGGTCTATTGGAGCCGCATCTACGAGCCCTGGGCCATGGCGCGCGATGCACGGATCGAAGCGGCGCTGCGCGAGCGCGGCGTCACGGCGCAGAGCTTCGCCGGCGCGCTGCTCGCCGAGCCGGGTTCGGTCCGCAACGCCGAGGGACGGCCCTTCCGCGTCTTCACGCCCTTTTGGCGCGCGCTCACGGAAAGGCTGCAGCCTGCCCCGGTCCTGCCCGCGCCCAAACGCCTGCCCGCGCCAAAACGCCTGCGCGCCGGCCCCGCTCCGGCGAGCGAGCGGCTCGAGGATCGGCGCCTCCAGCCGAAGGCGCCCGATTGGGCCGCGGGCCTGCGCGAGAGCTGGCGGCCGGGCGAAGCGGCGGCGCAACGGCGGCTCGAGGATTTCCTGGCGGACGGAGTCGATGCCTACGACCGCCTGCGGGATTTTCCGGCCGAGGACGGCGCCTCGCGCCTCTCGCCTCATCTCCACTGGGGCGAGATTTCGCCGTTGCAAATCTGGCGCGCGGCCGCCGCCGCGCCCGAGGAGGGGCGCCGGGCCTTTCTACGCGAGCTCGGCTGGCGGGAATTTTGCCACCATTTGCTCGCCGCCCATCCCGAAATGCCGGACGCGCCGCTCGATCCCGCCTTCGCGCGCTTTCCCTGGGCGAGCGACGCACGCGCTCTCGCCGCCTGGCAAAAGGGCGAGACCGGCTATCCGCTGGTCGACGCCGCCATGCGCCAGCTCTGGCGCACGGGCTTCATGCATAATCGCCTGCGCATGGTCGCGGCCTCTTTTCTGGTGAAGCATCTGCTGCTGCCCTGGCGCGAAGGCGAACGCTGGTTCTGGGACACGCTGGTCGACGCCGATCTCGCGAATAACTCCGGCAATTGGCAGTGGGTGGCCGGCTGCGGAGCCGACGCCGCGCCTTATTTCCGCATCTTCAATCCGGTGCTGCAGGGTGAGAAATTCGACGCCGAAGGAGCCTTCGTGCGCCGCTTCGTCCCGGCGCTCGCGCGCCTCGACGCCAAATACATTCACAAGCCCTGGGCCGCGCCCGAACGCGCGCTCCGCGAAGCGGGCGTCGTGCTCGGCGAGACCTATCCGCGCCCGATCGTCGATCACGCGGCGGCGCGCCAGCGCGCGCTCGCGGCTTTCGCGACGATCCGCGTCTGAGGCGCCCGTTCGCGCAGCCGGGAATTTCTATCTCCCTTCCCTCTGGGTCGGATTCCCTCTAAACAGCCGGGCCATGATCTGGCTCCTCTTCGCTCTCCTGACCGGCGCCGCAGTGATGAGCGTATTGTGGCCGCTCGCGCGCAAAAGCGACGCCGGCGACGCCTCGGCCTCCGACATCGCCTTTTTCGAGGAGCAGATCACCGAGATCGACCGCGAGAGCGCCGAGGGGCGCCTCGCCGCGACGGACGCCGAGACCGCGCGAACGGAAGCCGCCCGCCGCCTGCTGCGCGCCCGTGGCGCGGCCACGAGCGCGGCCTCCTCCTCCCGCCGCAATGCGCTGGTCGCGGCGGCCGGCGCGATCCTGCTGATCCCCGCCATCGCTCTGCTGCTCTACGGAAAGCTCGGCCGTCCGGAGTTGGCCGACGCCTCACTCGAGGCGCGGCTCGAGGCCAAGCCCGGCCATAGCGACATTGCGAGCGCGGTGGCGCGGATAGAGGCGCATCTCGCCGAGCATCCGGAGGATGGGCGCGGCTATGAGGTGATCGCGCCATTCTATCTGCGCAACGGCCGCGCCGCCGATGCCGCGGCCGCCTTTGAAAAGGCGCTGCGCCTGCTGGGGCCGACGCCGCATCGCCACAATGCGCTGGGCGAAGCGCGCGTGCTCGCCTCGCAAGGCCGCGTGACGCCCGAGGCCATACAATCATTCGAGGCGGCGCTGGCGCTCGACCCGAAATCCGCCATGGCGCGCTTCTACATCGGCCTCGAGGCGGCGCAGAACGGCGAGCGCGAAAAGGCCGACAATGTCTGGTCCGAGCTGCTCGCCGACGGAGCCGCCGACGCAGCATGGCGCCCGCGCGTCGAGGCGCTGCTCGCGCAATTGCGCGGCGCGCCGGCGGCCGAGGCGCCGCAAGCGAGCGAGGAAGGCGCGAAGATCGCCGCAATGCCCGAGGGCCCGCGGCTGGACGCCATTCGCTCCATGGTCGAGCGGCTGCGCGGCAAGCTCGAGCAGGATGGCGCGGATGTCGATGGCTGGCTGCGGCTCATCCGCGCCTATAGCGTGCTGGCCGAGACCGAAAAAGCGAAGACCGCGCTGGACGGCGCCCGCAAGGCGCTGCAGCAGGACAAGGACGGGCTCGCCCGCGTCGACGCTCTGGCGCATGAACTGGGCGTAGGAGGATGACGGAATGACTCGCAAGGGCAAGAGGCTCGCGCTCATCTCCGGCGCGCTCGCGGTTCTGGCGGCGGCCGTCGGCCTCGTGCTGTTCGCGCTGCGCGACAATATCGTGTTTTTCTATTCGCCCGCCGAGCTCGCGCAAAAGCATGTCTCGCCGGGAGCCAGGCTGCGCATCGGCGGCCTGGTGAAAGAAGGCACGGTCGCGCGCGGCGAGGATCGCAATGTCGCCTTCACCGTCACCGACAAGACCGCCGATCTGCGCGTGAGCTACAAGGGCCTGCTGCCCGATCTCTTCCGCGAGGGTCAGGGCGTCGTCGTCGACGGAACGCTCGGCGCCGACGGCGCCTTCCGCGCCGACAGCGTGCTGGCCAAGCACGACGAACGCTACATGCCGCGCGAGGTCGCCGATGCGCTGAAGAAGCAAGGCGTGTGGCAGGGCGCAGGAGGAGAGGCCAAGAAATGATCGTCGAGACCGGCCATTTCGCGCTCGTCCTGGCTCTGGCCCTGGCGCTGGCGCAGGCGATTCTTCCCTTCGCCGGCGCGCGTCTGCGCGATGTTTCGCTGATGCGCGTCGCCCGCCCCGTGGCGGTCGCGCAATTCCTTCTCGTCGCCTTCGCCTATGGCGCGCTCACTTACGCGCATGTCGTCTCGGATTTCTCGCTCGTCAATGTGATCGAGAATTCGCATTCGCTGAAGCCGATGATCTATAAAATCTCCGGCGTCTGGGGCAATCACGAAGGCTCCATGCTGCTGTGGGTGCTGGTTCTGGCCGCTTGCGGCGCGGCCATCGCCCTGCTCTCGCGCGCCATGCCGGATCTGCTGCGCGCCGACACGCTCGCCGTGCAGGGGCTGATGGGCGCGGCCTTTCTGGCCTTCATCCTGCTGACGTCCAATCCTTTCGCGCGCGTCGCCGATCCGCCGTGGCAAGGCCGCGACCTCAATCCCATTCTGCAAGACCCCGGCCTCGCCATTCATCCGCCGCTGCTCTATCTCGGCTATGTCGGCTTCTCGATCGTCTTCTCCTTCGCTGCGGCGGCGCTGATCGGCGGACGCATCGACGCCGCCTGGGCGCGCTTCGTGCGGCCGTGGACGCTCGCCGCCTGGATCTTCCTCACGCTCGGCATCGCGATGGGCTCCTATTGGGCCTATTACACGCTCGGCTGGGGCGGCTTCTGGTTCTGGGATCCGGTCGAGAACGCGTCGCTGATGCCCTGGCTCGCCGGCACGGCGCTGCTGCATTGCGCCGCTGTGATGGAGAAGCGCGAAGCGCTCAAAGTCTGGACGATCTTTCTGTCCATTCTCGCCTTCTCGCTGTCCCTGCTCGGCACCTTCCTGGTGCGATCGGGCGTGCTCACCTCCGTGCATGCTTTCGCCAGCGATCCCGAGCGCGGCGTGTTCATTCTCGCCATTCTCGTTTTCTTCATCGGCGGCGCGCTGGCGCTGTTCGCCTTGCGCGCGAGCGCATTGCCGACGGGCGGGCTCTTCGCGCCGATCTCGCGCGAGGGCGCGCTGGTCGTCAATAATCTGCTGCTGACGGTGGTCTGCTTCGTCGTCGTTTTCGGCACGCTCTATCCGCTGGCGACAGACGCGATGGGTCTAAAAATCTCAGTCGGCGCGCCGTTTTACAATATCGTCCTGATTCCGTTCGCTTTGCCGCTCATTCTGCTGATGCCGATCGGCCAGATGCTCGCCTGGAAGCGCGGCGATCTCGTCGGCGCGCTGCAACGCCTGCGCGCAGCTTTCGCGGCCGGCGTCGTCGCGCTGGCGGGTTTCGGCGCGCTCTATGGCGCGCCCGTCCTCTCTGTGGTCTCGGCCGGTCTCGCCGTCTATCTCGTCATCGGCGCCTTCACCGACATCGCGCAGCGCGCGACGCTCGGCAATGCGCTCGCGCGTTTGCGCGGCCTGCCGCTCTCGGCCTGGGGAACCGCCGTCGCCCATGCCGGCATGGGGCTCACCCTGCTCGGCCTCGCCGCGACGGGCTGGGGCGTCGAGCAGATCGTCGCCATGAAACCCGGCGTCGCCTATGAGGTCGGGCCTTACCAGATCGCGATCGAGGACATCGCCTCGCGCGCCGGCCCCAATTACACGGAGACCTATGCGGTGATGGCGCTGCGCAAAGGCGCCGAGACGATCGCGCGCATAGAGCCGGCGAAGCGCTTCTATCAAGCGCGGCGCATGGCGCGCACCGAGGCGGGCATCGTCACGCTCGGCTTCGGACAGGTCTATGCGGCGCTCGGCGAGCAGCATGAGGACGGAACGCTGGATGCGCGGCTCTATTACAAGCCGCTGGTGCTGCTGATCTGGCTCGGCGCCGTGGTGATGGCGCTCGGCGGCGGCCTCTCGCTGGCGGATCGGCGTCTGCGCATCGGCGTCGCCTCCCGCGCCCGCGCGGCGGCGCAAGCGCAGGCGGCGGAATGATGGGAATGTTGCGTCAACTCGCCGTTCTCCCCTTCTCCCGCCTGCGGGAGAAGGCGCCACGCGAATGCGCGGCGAATGAGGGCTTCGGCGCGGGCCCTCACCCGTCTCGACTTCGTCGAGCCACCCTCTCCCGCGCACGGGAGAGGGGAGCCGCGCACATCGTCGTCGCCCTTCTGTCGAGCATTACCCCCGCCTTCGCCGTCGAGCCCTCCGAGCTCCTCGCCGATCCCAAGCTCGAAGCGCGCGCCCGCGCCATCGCCAGCGAATTGCGCTGTCTCGTCTGCCAGAATCAGTCGATCGACGATTCCGACGCGCCTCTCGCCAAGGATTTGCGCGTCATCGTGCGCGAGAGGCTGAAAGACGGCGCGAGCGACGCCCAAGTGCGCGACTATGTCGTTGCGCGCTACGGCGATTTCGTGCTGCTGCGTCCGCCCGTCAAGCCGGAGACGCTGCTGCTCTGGGCCGCGCCCGCGATCGCTCTCCTCGGCGGCGCATGGGCGATCTACGCCGCGGTGCGACGCGACCGGCGACGCACCGGCGCGCTCGCGCTGACGGAGGAAGAACGCGCGCAATTGCAGGCGCTCGGGGTGGAGCCCCCTCCCACAGCCTCCTCCGCCGACGCGGGAGAGGGAAGCGGCAAAGGCTCCGCGAACCCGCCGTGAAGCGCCGAGTCTAACCCCCTCCGCCGCGAAGCGCGGGAGCGCCGGAGTGGGGGCATGTCGCCGCCCCTCGAATCGCGCTAGACTCGCCGCATGGAAAAGCCGAGCTATTACGAATTCTTCGCTGGCGGCGGCATGGCGCGCGCCGGGCTCGGCTCGGGCTGGCGATGCCTCTTCGCCAATGATTTCGACCTGAAAAAATGCGAGACCTATCGCGCCAATTGGGGCGGCGAAGAGCTCTTTCCCGGCGATGTGCGCAAGGTGACGACCGCCGATCTGCCCGGCCGCGCCGATCTCGTCTGGGCCTCCTTCCCTTGCCAGGATCTCTCGCTCGCCGGCGCCGGCGCGGGGTTGAAGGGCGAGCGCTCGGGAAGCTTCTGGCCGTTTTTCGACATCGTCAAAAAGCTGCGCAAAGAGGGACGCCATCCGCCGCTGCTGGTTCTGGAGAATGTCTGCGGCGCGCTGACCTCGCATGGCGGTGAGGATTTTACGGCCATCTGCCGCGCGCTCGGCGGCGAGAACTATCGCTTCGGCGCGCTGGTCATAGATGCGGCGCTCTTCGTGCCGCAATCGCGTCCGCGCCTGTTCATCGTCGCTCTGCAGGGCGATATCGCGCCATCGTCCGAATTGACGGCGACGGAGCCCTCTCCGCTCTGGCATACGCGCGCATTGACCGCCGCGCATGAGCGCCTGCCGCGCGCGCTGCGCGAAAAATGGATATGGTGGCGGCTCGCTGCGCCCGCCGCGCGCAACATCGGCCTCGCGGAGGTCATCGACGATGCGCCGCAAGGCGTCGCCTGGCACAAGAGCGAGGAGACTCGAGCGTTGCTCGCCAAGATGAGCGACGTCAATCGCGCTAAAGTAGAAGCCGCGAAAGCCTCCGGGCGACGCATGGTCGGCGCGCTCTATCGGCGCACGCGCTACGGCGTGGGTGGCGAGAAAATCCAGCGCGCCGAGGCGCGTTTCGACGATCTCGCCGGCTGCCTGCGCACGCCAACCGGCGGCTCCAGCCGACAATTCGTGTTGCTCGTCGAGAAGGGGCGCGTGCGCTCGCGGCTGATCTCGGCGCGCGAGACGGCGCGGCTGATGGGCCTGCCCGAAGATTACCTGCTGCCGCGCAATTATAACGAGGCCTATCATCTGACGGGCGACGGCGTCGTCGCGCCCGTGGCGCGGCATCTCGCGGCGCAGATTCTCGAGCCGCTGCTCGAAGCTTCGCGCGGCCTCACCAGAGCCGCCGCCTGAGGCCCCCATGGCCGAAGACCCCGCCCGACGCTCCGCCGTGATGCGCGCCGTAAAGTCGCGCAACACCTCTCCCGAAATCGCAGTGCGCACGATGTTGCGCGGCTTCGCGCCGCATTACCGGCTGCATCGCAAAGATGTGCCCGGCAATCCCGACATCGCCTATGTGGGGAGAAAACGCGCCATCTTCGTGCATGGCTGTTTCTGGCATGGGCATGATTGCGCGCGCGGCGCGCGGCAGCCGAAAACCAACGCCGATTATTGGCGCGCCAAAATCGCCCGCAATCGCGCCCGCGACATTGCGCATCAGGAGAGGCTCGCCGCGCTCGGCTGGCGCGCGCTCGTCGTGTGGGAATGCGAGCTGAAGGACCGCGCGACGCTGGAAGCGAAGCTGCGGGACTTTTTGAGTGAGTAGTGAGTCGGCGGTCGTGCGTGGACGACTGAGTCGCATCACCGAATGTGAAGGGCGCTCGAGCCCCCTCCCCGACCCTCCCCCGCTTCGCGGGAGAGGGCGCAGATTCGGCGCTTCATCAAAGGTTCGCGAGACGTCGAAGACTCCCTCTCCCGCGAATCGGGGGAACGAGAGGACGGGGGCCTCGAATCAGTCCTTGGCGCGCTCGACGTAAGAGCCGTCTTCCGTCTGGATGACGATGCGCGTGCCGGCCTGGATGTGCGGCGGCACCATCACGCGGGCGCCGTTGGAGGCGATCGCGGGCTTGTAGGAAGACGAGGCCGTCTGGCCCTTCATCGCCGGCTCGGTCTCGGTGATCTCGAGCGTGACGCGCGCGGGAAGCTGGATTCCGACCGCCACGCCATTGAACAGCGAGAGGATGCAGACCATGCCCTCCTGCAGCCATTGGGCCTGATCGCCGATCACATCCTTGGGCACGATGACCTGGTCATAGGTCGCGGTGTTCATGAAGGTGAAGCCGTCGTCGTCGCCGAAGAGATAGCTGAAATCCTGATCCTCGACGAAGGCGCGCTCGACCTGCTCTGTCGTCTTGTAGCGGTCGGCGACCTTCACCCCGTCGGCGAGGCGGCGCATGTCGATCTGCGTCGTCGGCGTGCCCTTGCCGGGGAAGAAGCTCTCGGCCTTCAGAACGACATAGAGATGGCCGTCCTCCTTCTCGATGATATTGCCCTTTCGGATCGAACTGGCGATGACTTTCACGATTTTTCATCCTCGATTGCTGGCCGCGCGCGGCGGGTCTATGAACGCCTCAGACCCTTTTCCGATCGAAACGGATCGGAAAAGGGTCTAATTTGCAGTGGAGCGAGTTCTGATCGCTCGAACGGTCACGTTCGAGCGGAAAGCGCTCTTGAAGGCTCGATCCGCGCGTCATGCGCGGAACCCGGCCGCCGCCCTCGAACCTTTGAACGGCTCGACGAATGACGCGAGTGTCGCCCTGGTGGGCCCGGGATGTTTACGCCGATCGCAAGCCATTTCTCAAGGCTCGCGCGAAAATCGCCGCCGCCCTGCGGCAGTTTTTCCTCCGCGAGGGCTTTGCCGAGGTCGAGACGGCGGCGCTCCAGCTCTCGCCCGGCAATGAGACGCATATCAGCGCCTTCGGCGTCGATCTGGTCTCGGACGCGGGGGAGGCGAGCCGGCTCTATCTCCATACATCGCCGGAGTTTTCCTGCAAAAAGCTGCTGGCGGCGGGGGAGGAGCGCATCTTCACCTTCGCCCGCGTGTTCCGCAATGGCGAGCGCAGCGCCCTGCACCATCCGGAATTCACCATGCTGGAGTGGTATCGGGCGAATGAGCCGCCCGAGCGGCTGATGGAGGATTGCGCCGGCCTGCTCGCCGCCGCCGCCGAGGCCCTGGGCGTGGAGCGATTCGCCTATCGGGGCGCGAGCGTCGATCCTTATGAGGAGCCGGAGGCGATCTCCTGCCGCGAGGCCTTCGACCGCTATGCGGGCATAGACCTCGCCGCGCTGATCGGCGACCGCGACGGCCTCGCCCGCGCCGCCGAGCGGGACGGGATTCGGGTCGCGGCGGACGATGACTGGTCGGACCTCTTCAGCAAAATTCTCTCCGAGAAGGTGGAGCCGCAGCTCGGCCGGGCGCGGGCGACGCTGCTCTGCGACTATCCGGCGAGCGAGGCGGCGCTGGCCCGGCCCAAGGCGGAAGACCCCCGTTTCGCCGAGCGCTTCGAGCTTTTCGCCTGCGGGGTGGAGCTCGCCAACGGCTTCGGCGAGCTGACCGACCCCGCCGAGCAGCGCCGTCGCTTCACGGAGCAGATGGAAAAGCGCGCCCGCATCTATGGCGACCGCTATCCGATCGACGAGGATTTTCTGGCGGCGCTGGCCCATATGCCGCCGGCGAGCGGGGTGGCGCTCGGCTTCGATCGGCTCGTCATGCTGGCGAGCGGGGCGGAGCGCATCGAGCAAGTGTTGTGGACGCCTGTGGCGGAGACGGGGACGCCGCTCTGACGGTTTTCATACAGCTGGACTGCGAATCTGAGCAAAAAATGAAAGAAACACAGCACACTTTAAAGAGCATCCACCTTGCGAATGAGCGGGCGGTATGGGTGCGTGAGCCGGAGCATAGGGCCACGAACGTGACGGTGTTTCTGGATGCGGAGCTTTACCGAGACCGTGTTGGCGCGACATCGATCATCGACGCCCTAAACTCCAAGGGTGACATTGATAGTTCACTTTTTGTCTTTGTCTCAATGGAGAGCGCCGCATCCAGGTGGGTGGAGTGCCCCTGCTATCCTCCGTTCGCTCAGTTCATAGAAGAAGAATTATTCCCGTGGCTGGAGAGAGCCTATCTCAGGGCGCACGAAGCCCAGGAGCGCGTGATCGCGGGTCTTAGCTATACCGGTTTGGCCGCGGCTTATGTCTCTATGATGAATCCGTCCCGATTCACGAAGGTGATCGCCCAGTCCGGCTCATTCTGGTCAAACGATTGTTGGATTATCGATTATTTTGAGAAACTTGATCCCAAGCCAAAAACAGAATTTTACCTGGATGTGGGTCTTCAAGAGACGCAGGAAAACGTTCTGCACAAAGAGGATGTTTTGCAGGCAGTCTCCCAGATCGAAGCGGTGAAGAGATTTCGAGACGCATTGCTGCGACACGGCTACCAACCTCGTTATGTCGAATTCGATGGAGGTCACGATTTCGCAGCATGGAGCCATACGCTGCCAGATGCGCTGCGATGGGCTCTGCCTTCTACGAGGAACGAGCCCGACCCAGCGAATGCAGCAGAGCTGCATCGCTGACGGCCTCCGCTGAAGGGCTGCTTTCGGAAAGCATCAACGACCGCTTCGTGTCAAAAAGGGAAATTCAAACTGCTCCACCGCGCCTTGACATGATCGGACCGCTCGCCCCAATTGGCGCCATGGCGGGTGAGGAAAATAAGGATTTGGCCAGTTCGGGTCAGTAATCTGTGGGGCCGAGTCTCCGTCCGGGTCGGTCTCGCGGCTTGGATGCATGGCCGGCCAGATCACGACCCCGGTCGACTTCGACAGCATGGGTCAGGACAAAATCGAACGCCTGTTCGCGCCGAAGCCGGCATTGCCGCCCGCAGATTCCTCCTTATAAGCGGCGGATGACCGAATCCAGCGCCCGTCATCGCGAGGAGCGGAGCAACGAAGCGATCCAGGAGCCGCCCGCCGGCCCTCGCTCCGCTCGTAATGATACGACGTCGAAATCCGTCGCCGAGCTCGCCGCCGCCGGTCTGCTGGAGCCGGCGCGGGCGGAGACTCTGCGCGCCGTCGAGGCGCGCTATAGCGTCGCCGTCACGCCGGAGATCGCCGCGCTGATCGATCCCGCCGACCCCGCGGACCCGATCGCCCGGCAATTTCTGCCGGATCTGCGCGAGTTGGAGACGCGCCCGGAAGAGCGCGCCGATCCGATCGGCGACGACGCCTTCAGCCCGACGGAAGGCCTCGTGCATCGCTATCCCGATCGCGTGCTGCTGAAGCTGCTCTCTGTGTGCCCGGTCTATTGCCGCTTCTGCTTCCGCCGCGAGACGGTGGGCCTCGGCAAGGGCGCCTCCCTCTCCGAAGAGGCGCTGGATAGAGCGCTGGCCTATGTCGCCGCGCGGCCGGAGATTTTCGAGGTCATCCTCACCGGCGGCGATCCGCTGGCGCTCTCGGCTCGGCGGCTGCGCGCGGTGGCCGAGCGGCTCGCGGCCATTCCGCATGTCGCCGTGCTGCGCATCCATACGCGCGCGCCGACCGCCGCGCCGCGCCTCGTCACGGCGGAGCGGCTCGAGGCGCTGAAGGCGAGCGGCAAGGCCGTCTTCATGGTGCTGCATGTCGATCATGCGCGCGAGCTTTCCGCTCCGGCGCGGGAGGCCGTCCTCCGCATCCAGAGGGCGGGGATTTCGACGCTCGCGCAGACGGTGCTGCTCGCCGGCGTCAATGACGACGTCGACACGCTGGAGCTGCTGATGCGCGCCCTCGTCACGGCGCAGATCAAGCCCTATTACCTGCACCATCCCGACCTCGCCCCCGGCACAGGCCATTTCCGCCTTTCGCTCGAGCGAGGGCGGGCGCTCTATGGCGCGCTGGCGCAGCGGGTCTCGGGAATTGCGCTTCCCTCTTACGTTCTCGACATTCCGGGCGGATTCGGTAAGGTTCCGCTTCAGCAATCGCATCTCGAGGGCGACGAGAAAAACGGCTGGTTCGTCCGCGACCGCGCCGGGCGGCGGCATCCCTATCCGGCGGGAGAGCGGGAGCAAAGTCAGGCGTCGCCGCAAGATTGACGGATTGTTCGTCTCATTGCGCGTCTATGGCTCGTCTCGTCAACGAAAGCTTCGCCTTGCGCCGTTTTATCGCCCTTTGCCTCGTCCTTCTCTTCGCCAGCGCGGCCGTCGCCGCGGAGCCCTCCTCCTCGCTCGATCTGTTCAATGCGAGGCTCGACGCCGCGCGGGCGACGCTCGAGGATGTGGAGAAGACGCTCGCCGATCCCTCGCTCAATGACGCCACGCTCAAGAGCCTGCGCGATCGGGTCGACACTCTGCCGGCCGAGCTTCAGGATGTCGTCGATCGGCTGACGCCACGCCTCGCCGCCTTGCAGGCGCGGCTCGACGAGCTCTCGGGCCCGGCCAAGCCCGCGAGCGAGACGAAAGACGCCCCCGCCGCTCCGCCTCCCGCGCCGGCCGAAGCGCCGCCCAAGAAGGACGAGGTCGCTCCCGGAAAAGGCGCGCGCGCGCCGACCAATGGCAGGGCGATCATCGCCAAGGCCTCCGCCGAGACGCGGCCCGCGCCTGTCGTCCCTGCGCCGGCCCCTGCGGTCGAGGGCGGCTCGCTGGCGACGGCGAGCGTCAACGCCGAATGGTCGGAGCAAAAGAAGCTCTACGATGAAGTGGACGCCACGCTGAAGCGCGCGCGGGCGCTGTCGATCGAGGCGCGGCAGACCGGGCTCGTGATCCGCGCGCGGCAGCGGGCGCTCTTCGCCAAGACGCTGTTCCTGCGCACGAGCGGGCTGTTCTCTCCGGCACTGTGGAGCGCCGCTCTGCAGGAGTTGCCCTTTGACGCGAAAGTCTTCGGCCTGCTGCTCGAGCAGCGCGGCGCCGCGGTAACGGCCCGGCTGCGCGACGGCCAGCTCGCGAGTTTTCTGGCGACGATTTTCGGCGTGCTGCTGCTCGCCGCGCCAGCGACCTTGCTCGCCCGCCGCTTCTCCAAGCGCGAAGCCGCGGTCGAAGCGCCGGACCGATTCCGCAAGACGACCGCGGCGTTGACGACGACTTTGGTGACGGCGGCGTTGCCGGTCGTCCTCGTCGCGGCGATCGCTCTGGCCATCGACGCCTTCCAGCTCGAGGACGCCTTTCTCGCGCCGCTCGGCCGGCGGCTCTCGGAGGCGGTGACTTTCGTCGCCGTCTCCTATGGGCTGGCGCGCGGTCTGCTGGCGCCCGGCCTGCCGCAATGGCGGCTGGTCGGCTTCGGCGACCGGCTGGCGCGGCGGCTGCTCTATCTCGCCGTGCTCGTCGGCTTCGTCGCCGCGGCGACGCGCGTGCTGGAGCAGATCGCCGAATTCGTGCAGGCGGGCCTGCCGGTCATCGTGCTGACGCGCGGCGCAGGCGCCTTGTTCATCGCCATCGTCTTTCTCGTCGTCACGGTCGCCACGCGCCACGAGACGCGCGAGAACGACCCCGGCGCCGATCTCGAGGGACGCGACTGGGTCTATGCGCTGCGCCTGCTCGCCTGGGCGGAGATCGCGGTCATCACCGGGGCGCTGGCGGCCGGCTATGTGGCTTTCGCCAATTTTCTGGTGCTGCAGATCGCCTGGCTCGCGGCTGTCGGCGCGGCGCTCTATCTGCTGCTCGCTTTCGTCGAGACCGGCCTCGCGCGCGCCTTCCAGCCGCAGACGCCGCTCGGCCGCGCGCTCGTCTCCGGCTTCGGCGCGCAGCCGGAGTCGCTCGGACAATTCGCCGTGCTGCTGACCGGCGTCGCCACGCTCGGCCTCTACGCCTTCGCGCTCTTCGTCGCGCTCGTCCCTTACGGATTCCAGTCGGGCGATTTCTTCGGCAATCTCCAGACCGCTTACGCCGGCTTCAAGATCGGCGAAGTGTCGATCTCGCCCGCCGGAATGGCGACGGCGCTCGCTCTCTTCGCGTTCACCTATGGGGCGACCAAGGCGCTGCGCCGCTGGCTCGATCAGCGGCTGCTTCCACTGACGCGCCTCGACATGGGGCTGCGCCACTCCATCGGCGCCAGTCTCGGCTATGCGGGATTCTTGCTCTCCGTCTCGGTGGCGCTGGCCGAGCTCGGCCTCAGCCTCGAGCGGCTGGCCATCGTCGCCGGCGCGCTGTCTGTCGGCATCGGCTTCGGCCTGCAATCGATCGTCAATAATTTCGTCTCCGGCCTCATCCTGCTCTGGGAGCGGGCGATCCGCGTCGGCGACTGGGTCGTGCTGGGCGAGGAGCAGGGCTATGTGAAGCGCATCAATGTGCGCTCCACGGAGATCGAGACTTTCGACCGCGCCACGATGATCGTGCCCAATTCCAATCTCGTTTCCGGCGTGGTGAAGAATTGGTTGCGCAATGATCGCGTCGGCCGCATCAAAATCGCCATAGCGCCGCATTCGGGCGTCGATCCAGAAGAGATTCGCGAAATTCTCCTCGCCGCCGCCAAGGCGCAGGACGGGCTGCTGCGCATTCCAGCGCCGCAAGTGATGTTCCTTTCCATGGAGCAGACGGCGTTTCGCTTCGAGCTCTGGTGCTTCGTCGACGATGTCGAGCAGGCGACGCGGGTGAAGAGCGATCTGCATTTCGACATTTATCGCCGCTTCGCCGAGGCGGGCCTCAAAATTTCGCCGCCGGCGCCGGCGCCGGCCGTGGTGCAGGTGATGGGGCTGGAGCCCTTCGCTCCGCCGGCGCTTTCGCGAGAAGACGAGCGGGATTATGTGATCGCCGGGCAACGCTGAAAAATTCAACTGAATTTGCGACCTCCTCGCGCTGAAAAATCCCGTGCGCTACGACCAATAGTCAAGAATTTCAGGTCAAACGATTCATCGGGGTTTCGTATCGAAATGAATGGTTCGACAGAAAAGCGTAAACGGATATTGCTCGCCACATTTGGGACTCTCGGCGATATATATCCATTCATCGCCATTGCCCACTCGATGCGTCAGCGAAGTCTCGATGTCGTGATCGCCGCGCCCGAGATGCACCGAGGATCGATCGAGCGCGAGGGTATCGCATACACACGCTTGCGTCCGCACGAGAACGACATCGTCGGCGCGCTCGGCGTCGACATACCGGGCGCTTTCCAGATCATGCTCCAGAATCCCTATTTCATTCTTGACGAAATTTATCTGCGATTCCTCTCCGAGACCTATCACGATACTTTGACGGCGGCGGAAGGAGCGGACGCGATCGTCACGCACAGCCTTCTCGTCGGCGCAAACCTGGCGGCTGAAAAATCTGGCCTCCCGTCCGCGCGGGTCGCGCTCGCGCCTCTATACGTCCAGTCGGCAGCCGCTCCGTCGTTCACCCCTCCGGCGCCATATATCCTGCGACCCGAGACGCGCTTGGCGATCAGATACAACGAACTGGTGCGATCGTTCATACGAACCGGCATAAATCTGCGACTGAAGCGTCTGCACGTTTTTCGGAGAAAGGTCGGACTGCCGCGCAGCCGGGAAGACCTGTTTCTCGACTTCGGCAGGACGAACAGCGCATCTAAAATCTACGGTCTCTACTCACCCGGCTTCGCCTCGCCTCCACCAGATGGACCGGACAATATGGAGGTTCCCGGTTTTCCCTTCTACGCGCCCCGAGACGAGCGTCGACGCGCGCTCAGCGAGCCTTTGAGAGTTTTCCTTTCGTCGGGCGACGCTCCGGTCGTCTTCACTTTGGGCTCGTTCGCACCCCAAGTGTCGGGCGGCTTCTACGATGTCAGCATAAGCGCCGCCCGCGCCTCGGGAGCTCGAGCCATCCTGCTCACCGGCCCGAAAGACGCCGCTCGACTTTCGTCTTCGGTCGGCCCGAGCGAGTTCGTCTGCCACGATGCGCCTCACGACGAGCTCTTTCCGTTCGCCTCCTGCATCGTCCATCACGGTGGCATCGGAACGACTGCCCAAGCCTTGCGAGCGGGAAAGCCGCAGTTGATCGTGCCTTTTTTCGGAGACCAGCCCGACCACGGCAAACGCATCGAACGGCTGGGCGTTGGTTTCGCTCTGAGGCTGTCCGACTATGATCTGAAAAATTCCACGAAAGCTCTCGCCGAGCTTCGCGACCAACGCTATCTGCGCGCGGCGCGAGATTTCGCCATATCCATGCGAGCGGAGCGTGGGGTCGAAGCGATCGTCGATTGGGCGTCGGGCGGCCGCTAGCTGGCGCCGGACGTCGAGGCCTCGAACGCGAATACCGTCGAGAAAGTCCGGTAAGAACGCGTTTGGAAAGCCCCCGAAGCGAAGGGGCGTTCGGCTGCAAGGTGCGCCCATGCTTAACTTTGTCTCAACCCTCGC
The DNA here is from genome assembly GCF_015709455.1 of Methylosinus sp. H3A. Lineage (NCBI taxonomy): Bacteria > Pseudomonadati > Pseudomonadota > Alphaproteobacteria > Hyphomicrobiales > Methylocystaceae > Methylosinus > Methylosinus sp. H3A. The sequence goes on along the minus strand of NZ_JADNQW010000005.1, from coordinate 1,477,279 downwards.
CGAGGGAGAAAGCACCATGTCCACACTTGCCCGCCTCGCCCCCGTCGCCATGGCGCTGCTCTTTCTTTCCGCCTGCTCAGACGGGAGCCGGCTGCCGCGCGAGCCCGAGCAGCCGAGCTTCTATCGCTCGCTCGCAGCGCCCGGCGCGCGCGTCGACGCGGAGGCGGCGCGCGAGATGATCTCGCTCTATCGCCGCAACAACGGGCTCTCGACGCTCGCGCTGGACGAATCGCTGCGCGAGGCCGCGCAGGCGCAGGCCGATGCGATGGCGGCCGCCAATTCGCTGGACCATAATGTGCGCGGAACGCTGGACATGCGCCTCACCGCGCGCGGCATGCGCAGCGTCAGCGCGGCGGAGAATGTCTCGGCCGGCTATCACACGCTCGCCGAGGCTTTTTCGGGATGGCGGCAGTCGCCGCCGCACAATAAGAATTTGTTGATGAAAAAAGCGACGCGCATGGGGCTCGCGACGGCCTATGCGCCCAATGCGAAATACAAGGTCTATTGGGCGCTGATTCTGGCCGACTGACGAATCACGCACGGCGTTTGCGCTTGCGTCCGCCGCTCGTCGTCCCGCCCTTGTCGCTCGGCGCATTCGTCGCCGCCTCTTGTGGCCTCACATAGCGAACGCCGAGAAAGAAAAGTATCTGCGCCTCGCCGACGACGGGCGGCGCCACGGCCGCCGACCTCGCCCTCGAGGAGAAGGCTATGAGTTCGCCCATTTCATCGCCCCCGCAATGAAGCACGTAAATCGCGCGATTGGTCGATGCGGCGATTAGGGGCCGCCGAGGGTTAATGTTGCGTCAATGTCCGCGCGCTAAATTCGCCGTTCGAGTATTAAAGTTGCGATTGGTGCGTAAATGCCACGATGCGAAAGCGAACGGCGAAAGGCCGAGGCGGCTCTGTTCCGCGAGATCGTCGACCAGTTCGTCGCGCGTCCGCTGCATCCGGCGGCCGATGTCGAGCAGTTCGAGACGCTCGCCAGCGGCTTCATCGAGATGCTCGACGCCGATGTCGTCGCCGAGCGGACGCTCGAATTGTGCCGCCATCCGGATACGCCGCGCGGCGTGGTCGCGCAGCTCTTGGACAAGGGCGGGCGCGTCTCGCGCATCGCCATAGAATATGCGCCGGCGATCCATGCCGGGCTCGTCCGCGCGCTCGCCGAGCATGGCTCCGCCGAGCTCGCCGTCGCCATCGCCCGCCGCTCCTCGCTCGAGCGCAAGATCGTCGGGAGCCTCGCCTCACGCGGCGAGAGCGAGGTGCTCTGCGCGCTCGCGGCCAACCGGCGCCTCCATCTCGATCAGGCGGCGCGGCGCTCCCTGTTGCAAGCCGCGCGCGACGATCTGCGGCTCGCCCGCATATTGCTGGACCGCGGCGATCTCGCGCTCGACCCGGAGGCGCTGTTCCTGGCCGCCGATTCCGGCGAGCGCTCGCGCATTCTGCTCGAGGCGGCGACGCGGGCGCTCGTCGCCAATGGGCCGGAGCATGTCGCGCGGCCCGTCCCCGCTCTCGCCGAGGAGATCGACGCCTGCGCCATCGCCCGCGATTTCGAGGGGCTGGCCGAGGCGCTCGCCGAAGCACTCGACTGCCGCAAATCGCGCGCGCGCGCCATTCTCATGGACCGTGGCGGCGAGGCGCTGGCGCTCGCCCTCGTCGCGCTCGGCGTCGGCGAGGACACGGCAATCCGCATTTTCCTCGGCGCGGAACGCGACGCGCCGGATGTGGAGCGTATCCGCTCGCTGGTCGCGCTGATGCGCTCGACGCCGCCGCGCGCCGCGCAACGGCTCGTCGGCGCCATGACCGGCTCGCTGCGCCAGGAGAAGGAGCGCGCCGCCGCCGCATCCGCCGCACGTCCCGGCGCCGCGGAGCAGAAGCGCCGGCGCAAGCAGAAAAGCCAGGCCGCCAAAGCGCAGGCGTGAGGCCGCTCGAGAAGCGAGCCTGAAGGCTCGCTCTCGTCTGGCGCGGCCCTTAAGGCCGCATCATGCCGCAGCGGCAATTCGTCCTTTATTGACGCCGATCAAAGACGCGCGTCCGCACGCCGTTTACGCCGAGCCTCGTTCGATCGCGGCGCGTGTCTTCTCGCATTTTCCTGCGTGTCGCTCGCTTCGGACCAATGAGTCTTCGATGGAGGAAAAGGCATGTCGCTCATCACCTGGACGCCCGAGCAATTCGCCACCAATGTCTCCAAGCATGACATAGAGCATCAGGAAATTTTCAGACTGCTGAATGTTCTGGGCGATTCGGTCGCGAGCGGCGACCGCGCCGCCGTCGGCCGCGATCTCGACGCGCTCATCGACTATGTGGCGGAGCATTTCGCGTCGGAAGAGGCGAATTTCGAAGCCTATGGCTATCCGGCCTTCCCCGGCCACAAGGCCGAGCACGACAAGCTCGTCGCCACAGCGCTCGATCTGCAGAAGAAGTTCCACGCCGGCGAGGCCGAAGTGACCGCCGATACGGCCGCCTTTCTCGTCGGCTGGCTGACGGATCATATTCCGAAGATCGACAAGCTCTACGGCTCCTTCCTCAATGAGAAGGGCGTGGCCTGACAGCGCCTCTTCCCCTCTTCCCGCGCCAGCGGGGAGAGGGCCGCCGAGGGGCGACGAGACCGCCCGAAACAGCTCCGTTTCGGGAATCCGTTCCGCCATGTCATAAGACCCGCGCAATTCACCGATAAGCGCGCGGACATGATACGCCTCGAAAACATCACCAAGCAGAACGGCCAGCAGCTCCTCTTCATCGAAGCCTCTGCGGCGCTCCTTTCCGGCGAGAAAGTGGGCCTCGTCGGCCCCAATGGCGCCGGCAAGACGACATTGTTCCGCATGATCGCGGGGCAGGAACGCCCCGATGAGGGCCAGGTGTCGGTCGATCGCGGCGTCACCATCGGCTATTTCAACCAAGATGTCGGCGAGATGGCCGGCCGCAGCGCCGTCGCCGAGGTGATGGACGGCGCAGGCCCGGTGAGCGCCGTGGCCGCCGAGCTGGCCGAGCTCGAGGCCGCCATGGCCGATCCCGACGCCGCGGAGAATTTCGACGAAATCCTCGAGCGCTATGGCGAGGTGCAGGCGCGTTTCGAGGAGCTGGACGGCTATGCGCTGGACGGGCGCGCGCGCGAGGTGCTCGCCGGCCTCGGCTTCAGCCAAGAGACGATGGACGGCGATGTCGGCTCGCTCTCCGGCGGCTGGAAGATGCGCGTCGCTCTGGCGCGCATTCTGCTGATGCGCCCGGACGCCATGCTGCTCGACGAGCCGAGCAACCATCTCGATATCGAAAGCCTCATCTGGCTCGAGGAGTTTTTGAAGGGCTATCCCGGCGCGCTGCTGATGACCTCGCATGATCGCGAGTTCATGAATCGCATCGTCGGCAAGATCATCGAGATCGACGGCGGCTCGCTCACCAGCTTTTCCGGCGATTATGAATTCTACGAGCGCCAGCGCGCGCAGAACGAGCAGCAGCAGCAGGCGCAATTCGAGCGCCAGCAGGCCATGCTCGCCAAGGAGATCAAATTCATCGAGCGCTTCAAGGCGCGCGCCTCGCATGCCGCGCAGGTGCAGAGCCGCGTGAAGAAGCTCGACAAGATCGAGCGCGTCGAGCCGCCGCGCCGGCGCCAGTCGGTCGCATTCGAATTCGCCCCCGCGCCGCGCTCCGGCGAGGAGGTGGCGACGCTGTCGCGCGTTCACAAGCGCTATGGCTCGCGCAGCATCTATGAAGGGCTCGACTTTCAGGTGCGGCGCAGGGAGCGCTGGTGCGTGATGGGCGTCAATGGCGCCGGCAAATCCACGCTGCTGAAGCTCATCGCCGGCGCGACTCGGCCGGACGAGGGCGCCGCGGCGCTCGGCGCCAATGTGAAGATGGGCTATTTCGCGCAGCACGCCATGGAGCTGCTGAATGGCGAGCACAGCGTCTTCGAGGCGCTGGAGGACGCTTTTCCGCAGGCCGGGCAAGGCTCGCTGCGCTCGCTCGCCGGCTGCTTCGGCTTCTCCGGCGACGATGTGGAGAAGAAATGCCGCGTGCTCTCGGGCGGCGAGAAGGCGCGGCTGGTGATGGCGAAAATGCTCTATGACCCGCCGAATTTCCTGGTGCTGGACGAGCCGACGAACCATCTGGACTTGGGCACGAAGGAGATGCTGGTCGAAGCGCTCGCGGCCTATGAGGGCGCCATGCTGTTCGTCTCTCACGACCGGCGGTTTTTGGCGGCGCTCTCCAATCGCGTGCTGGAACTGACGCCGGAGGGCGTGCATCAGTTCGGCGGCGGCTATACGGAATATGTCGCGCGCACCGGGCGCGAGGCGCCGGGGGTGCATGGGTGAGCCTGGGGTGCATGGGTGAGCGAAGCTTCGCTCACTGCGCCAAATGCCGGTCGAGAAACGCCTTCACTTTGGCGAGGGCCAGCCGCGACTCCGGCGCATCGGGAATTTGCGCCTGGAACACATGCGGCATTCCCTCATAGACGTCGAGCTTGGCCGTGCCGCCCGCGGCCTCGATCGCCTGATACAGCCGCACCGAATCGCTGAGCAGAATTTCCCGCGTGCCCGCCTGGATGAGAGCCGGCGGAAAGCCCTTCTCGAAATCGCCATAGACGGGCGAGACGTAAGGATGGCTCCAATCCTTCTCGTCCGCATAGGCGAGCATGGCGTTTTTGATCTGGCGGTCATAGGCCATGATGGGATCGGCGTCGCGCAGCGTCACGCGCGTGTCGGCGGCGTTGCCGAAATCGGCGGTGAGCGACCATGTCACCACCGCCGCCGGCAGGCCGAGGCCCTGGTCGCGCATTTTCAGCGTCGTCGCGACCGCGAGATTGCCGCCGGCGGAATCGCCGAAAATGGCGATCCGCCGCATCTGCGATCCAGACGCCAGCAGGCGCTTCACCACGGTGACGACGTCGTCGGTGACCTGCGGCCATTTCGCCGCGGGCGCGAGGCGATAGTCGACGACGATCACGCGACGGCCGAAGGCGCGCGCGAGCTTCGTCATTCCGGCGAGCGACCCGCGCGCGTCGAAATACACAAAGGCGCCGCCATGGAGATAGACGATCGCCGACCCGTCGGCGACGAGCCCGCGCGGCTCTATGTCGAAATAGGCCGCGCCGCCGATCTCGACCCGAGACACAGTGACGTCCTGCGTCTTCAGCGCGTCGAGATCGACCTCGCGCGCCGAAGCCGCGGCGGCCTGGAGCCGCGCCCAGCCATTGTGATCGCCGGGCTCCGGCAAAGTGGGAACGGCGGTGCGATTCCTGCCGATCTTCGTCAGCAGCCGCTTGCCGTCCGCCGAGATTGTCGCGGGAACGAAAGCATAGGTCGAGCAGCCGGTGGGATCGGCTCCCAATGTCGGGCGCAGGAGGGCGACCAGCATCATGCCCGCAACTGCGCAATGCGCGAGCGCTTCCTTCAAGCTCTCACCCGGATCCGAAGAACGTCCCACGCCGTGCGCGGCATCTCGCAGGCGAGATTGCGCGAGAAATTTTGCCGGCGCTTTTCTCGCTCGCGACAAATATTTCCGTTCCGTGATGCGCCTTCGGATTTTGCCGCGCGACGCGGCCCGGCTATTTCTCCTCCCGCACCTTGCCGTCCAACAAGCAGCTCACCGTCACATCGCCCATCACATTGATCGCCGTGCGGCAGCGGTCCAAGAGCCAGTCGACCGTCAGCAGCAGCGCGATATAATCCGTCGGCAGCGACACGGCGCGGAACACCATGGTCATGGTCACGAGGCCGGCTTCCGGAATGCCGGCCGCGCCCACAGAGGCGACGACCGAGGTCAGCACCACCAGAAACTGCTGACCGAGCGTCAATTGCAACCCCAGCAATTGCGCGACGAACAGCGCCGCCATCGCCTCATAGAGCGCCGTGCCGTCATTGTTGAAATTGGAGCCGACCAGCGCGCCCATGCTGGCCGATTGCTCGCGCAGGCCCACCTTGTCGCGCAGACGCTCATAGGTCAGCGGCATTGTCACTGTGGAGCTGCCGGTCGAAAAGGCCATGAGCAGCGCATCGCGCACGCCGCCGACGACATGCAGCGGGCTCGCCCATGAGCCGAACCTTATGCGCAGCGCATAATAGAGGAATTGCAGCGCCAGCGCGGTCAGCACGGCGATGAAGAATCCGCCGAGCGCGAAAAAATCGCGAAAGCCTTTCACCCCGACGATGCTGGCGACGAGGCCGAAGACGGCGAAGGGCACGACATCGATGATCCAATGCAGAATGGTGATGAGGCTGGTCAGCGCCACATGCACGAGATCCTCGACCGTGCAGACCTCATGCGTCTTCAGCCCGCGCAGCGCTATGCCGAAGGCGATCGCGATGAAGATGACGCCCATCACCGCGCCATTGTCGGAGAAGGGCCCGACGATGCTCTTGGGCACGCTGTCGAGGAATTGCGACAGCGGATCGGCGCCGCCCCCCACGGGCTTGGCCGCCGGTGCGCCAGGGACGGCCGACATCCAGGCGCCGGGCTGCAACACATTGGCCACAGCGAGGCCGATGAAGATCGCCACCAGCGTATTGGTGAGCAGCAGCGTGACGAGACGTAGCGCCTGTCGTCCGCCCAAATGCGCGCGCATCAGCGCCTGCACGATGGCGAGCAGGATCAGCGGCGGCGCCAGAGCGCCGAGCAGGCGCAGGACGAGCTTGGCCGGCGTCTCGAGGATTTGCGCCGCATCGCCCAGCGCGAGGCCGGCTCCGACGCCCAGCGCCACGGCGGCGATGATGCGAGCATAGAGCGGCGTCGCGCGCCAATAGCCGAGGAGGCCGGAGAGCTTTTCGATGTCATTCGTCGAATGCAATGGACTATCCTTCGTAATCATATTCGATCGAATAGTCTGCGCGTCTCGCGGCGCGCGGTCCAGTGCGTCCGCGCATAGCGCGCAAAGACGGCGTCACGCCGCCTTTTTCTTCTCCGCAATCGACACCAACGTGCGCAAGATTCGGCGCGCGCCCTCGAGACGGCTCTTCATATCGGCGAAATCGCGGATGAAGACGATCTTCATGTCCGGGCGCACCTTTGCCTGCGTGCCCGGCTCCATGACGAAACGCGCGAGGCCGGCGGGATCGGCGAAATTGCCGTCGCGGAAAGCGACGATGACGCCCTTGGGCCCCGCCTCCAGCTTCTCCACATGCGCCCTTCGGCAGAGCGCCTTGATGGCGACGATCTTGAGCAGCAGCTCCACCTCCGGCGGCGTCGGGCCGAAACGGTCGATCAGCTCCGCCGCGAAGGATTCGATGTCCTGATCCGTCTCCAGCGTCGAGAGGCGGCGATAGAGCTGCAGGCGCAAAGTGAGGTCTTGCACATAATCTTCCGGTATCGTCACCGGCGCTCCGATGGCGATGGTCGGCGACCAGGCCTCCTCCTCCGGCTCCTCTATGCCGGCCTTCAGCAGGGTGATCGCATCGCCCAGCATCTGCTGATAGAGCTCGTAGCCGACCTCCTTGATATGGCCGGACTGCTCCTCGCCGAGAAGATTTCCGGCGCCGCGAATATCGAGATCGTGGCTGGCGAGCTGGAAGCCGGCGCCCAGCGTGTCGAGGCTCTGCAGCACTTCGAGACGCTTTTGCGCTTGCGGCGTGATCGTCTTATTGGCGGGCGTGGTGAACAGCGCATAGGCGCGCGTCTTGGCGCGGCCGACGCGTCCGCGCAGCTGATAGAGCTGCGCGAGGCCGAACATATCGGCGCGCCAGACGATGAGCGTGTTGGCGGTCGGAATGTCCAACCCGGATTCGACGATGGTGGTCGAGAGGAGAATGTCAAATTTCCCCTCGTAGAAGGCGGTCATGCGCTCCTCGAGATCGCCGGCCGCCATTTGCCCATGCGCCATGACGAATTTCGCCTCCGGCACGGCCTCGCGCAAAAAGGCGGCGGCGTCCTCCAGATCTTCGATACGAGGACAGACGAAGAAGGCCTGGCCCCCGCGATAGCGCTCGCGCAGCAGCGCCTCGCGCACGATGAGCGGATCGAAGGGAGAAACAAAGCTGCGCACGGCGAGGCGATCGACCGGCGCGGTGGCGATGAGCGACAATTCGCGCACGCCGGTCATGGCGAGCTGCAAAGTGCGCGGGATGGGCGTCGCCGAAAGCGTCAGCACATGCACTTCGGCGCGCAGCTCCTTCAGCCGCTCCTTATGGCCGACGCCGAAATGCTGCTCCTCATCGATGATGACGAGGCCGAGATCCTTGAAGGAGATCGCCTTGCCGAGCACGGCATGGGTGCCGACGGCGATATCGACGGTTCCATCCGCAATGCCGGCCTTGGCGAGGCGCATGTCAGAGGCGTGAGTCATGCGCGACAATTGCGCGACGCGAATCGGCAGGCCGGAGAAGCGCGTCGAGAAAGTCTTGTAATGCTGACGCGCGAGCAATGTCGTCGGCACGACGACGGCCACTTGGCGGCCATTGATCGCCGCGCAGAAGGCGGCGCGCAGCGCCACTTCCGTCTTGCCGAAGCCGACGTCGCCGCAGACGAGCCGATCCATCGGACGGCCAGAGCCGAGATCGTCGAGCACGGCCTCGATCGCCGCGGCCTGATCCTCCGTCTCGTCGTAAGGAAAACGCGCGCAAAATTCGTCGTAGAGTCCTTCCGGCGGGACGAGCTTGGTCGCCTGCCGCAGACTGCGCTGCGCCGCGATCGCGATGAGGCCCTTGGCCATCTCGCGAATGCGGTTCTTCAGCCGCGCCTTGCGCGTCTGCCAGCCGACGCCGCCGAGCTTGTCGAGAACGGCCTCCGTATCCTCGGAGCCGTAGCGCGTCAGCAGCTCGATATTCTCGACCGGCAGATAGAGCTTGTCGCCTCCGGCATAGTGAATCTCGAGGCAATCATGCGGCGCGCCGGCGGCGGTGATCGTCTCCAGGCCGATGAAGCGGCCGATGCCGTGATCGACATGCACGACGAGATCGCCGGCCGAGAGCGCCGCGACCTCGCCGAGAAGATTTTCCGTATGCTTGGTCTTGCGCCGGCGGCGCACGAGGCGGTCGCCGAGAATATCCTGCTCGCCGAGAATGGCGAGGCCTTCCGTCTCGAAGCCATGCTCCACGCCGAGCACGGCGAGCGCCGCCGCGCCCTTGCCGAGCGCCAGCGCCGCCGGCAGAGAGGAAACCGTCTTCAGATCGCGCAGCCCATGCTCGGCGAGCACGCTGCCGAGACGCTCGCAGGACCCATCCGACCAGCCGGCGACGACGACGCTCTTGCCGGCGCCGCGCAGCGCCTTCACATGCTCGACGGCGACCTCGAAGACATTGGTGTCCTCATTATTGCGCTCGGGCGCGAAATCGCGGCCGGCGCGGGCGGCGCAATCGATCGTCTCCTTGCCGGCGCCGTCGGGCGCGGCGAAGGGCGAGAATGTCGCGAGGCTGCGGCCCTCGAGCTTGCCGCGCCATTCCTCTATGGTGAGATAGAGCTGATCCGGCGGCAGCGGCTTGTAGTTGGAGTCGGCCGGGGCGGCGTCATAGGCGAATTTGCGCGCGTCGTAATAATCGGCGATCTGCGTCAGCCGCTCGCCGGCGGCTTCCTCGACCAGCGGATCGAGCAGCAGCGGCGCCTCGCCCACATAATCGAAAACACTGCCCATGCGCGCATAAAAGAGCGGCAGCCAATGTTCCGCGCCCTGATGGCGGCGGCCCTCGCTGATCGCCTCATAAAGAGCATCGCCGCGCGTTTGGCCGCCGAAGCGCGTGGTGTAGGCTTGGCGGAAGCGCCGCATCGTGTCGCTGGTGAGGCGCAGCTCGCTCATCGGCACGAGATCGAGCGAGCGCAATTGCCCAATGGTGCGCTGGCTCTCTGGATCGAAGCTGCGAATCGATTCGAGCGTGTCGCCGAAGAAATCGAGGCGGATCGGCCCCGGCATTCCCGGCGCGTAGAGATCGACGATACCGCCGCGCTGGGCGTATTCGCCGGTCTCGCGCACGGTGGAGGAGCGCAGAAAGCCGTTGGTCTCGAGCCAGAGGGCGAGCTCGTCCAGACGCACGACATTGCCCGGCGCGGCCGAGAACGTGTCGGCGGCGACGCTTTCCAGCGGCGGGACGCGCTGGAGCAGGCAATCCACTGTGGTGACGAGAACGCGCGGCCGCTCGGCCGAGGATTTGGAGCGGGCGAGCCGCGCCAGCGCCGTCATGCGGCGGGCGGAGATGGCGGCGTTGGGCGAGACGCGATCATAGGGCTGGCAGTCCCAGCCGGGGAAATCCAGCGCCTCCGCCTCGGGCGCGGCGAATCGCAACGCCTCGCGAAAGGCCGCCGAGCGTTGCGCGTCGCGCGCCACATGGACGAAGACGGCCGGCCGCCCTTCCGCGACGCGGGCCAGCGCGCGGGTGAGATCGGCGGCGACGAAGGCGTCGAAACCGTCCGGGACATTCACGAAGCGGAGCTTGTCGCCTTTTTCGATACGGGCGACGGCGGATCGAAGATCGGTCATGATCCTGTCGGGTCTTTAGAGCTGTTTGAGTTCGCATGTTCTTGTCCGAAAACCGCTTCGCGGTTTTCAGGAACATGCTCTAGAGATCGAGCGGCTTCTCATGGTTATGGAAAGCCGCGATCCGGCGGAAAAGGGGCGTGTCATAGCGCGCCGGAACCGGCTCGGCGCGCGACAGCCAGCGGAAGACCTCGTCGTCCTGCGCGTCCAGCAGCGCTTCGAGATCGTCGAGCTCGGCCTCGGGCAGAGCGGCGATCTCGGCGTCGACGAAACGGCCCATCAAAATGTCCATTTCGCGCATGCCGCGACGCCAGGCGCGAATTTTTATGCGCCGGCGGCGAATGTCGGGATCGTCTGAAGCTGAGGCGCTCAAGGGCGGAAATCCGCGGACTGGGACTGGGCGGCGTACAAGAGTTCGCGCGCCAGGCCGCCATTTCGGGCGCCGGCGCGGAACCTCGACCGATTAGCGCAGGCGGCGGCGAAAAGATAGATCGCCTCTCCCTGTGCGCAGACGTTCGAGACAGTTGCAATGACGCTTCGATTACGGCATAAGGGCCCCGTCGCGGCGACGCGGCATGGATGCGGGTGTAGCTCAGGGGTAGAGCACAACCTTGCCAAGGTTGGGGTCGAGGGTTCGAATCCCTTCGCCCGCTCCAAAAATCAAATCGGGCCAATCGAGCAGCGAACGTGGGTGCGAGTATAGCGCCCGCGGTTTTGCTGCGTCTGGCGCTCATCGGCGCTCGACCTCTGCCCGTGAAAGCTGCTCATTCGGGGTCGGACGCCGCCCGAGCGCGAAAACCCGGTCGCGTCGATACTCGTGGCTATCGGCTGGCGGAGGGGGCGGGATTCGAACCCGCGATACGGTTTCCCGTATACACACTTTCCAGGCGTGCGCCTTCAACCACTCGGCCACCCCTCCGTGAATCCTGGCCGGCGTAGATTCGGCCTTGGATCGGCGCGCACTATATTCACAAGCCGCCAGAGTGCAAATCATTCCGTGAGCCGTCCACGGTCAAACTTCGGCTCGCCGCCCCGTAGCGGCCCGGCGTGGACAGGCGGCTCCGCACATTCTATGCATGAAGCTCCGCGTCGGGCTCGAAACCGCCATGCTGAGATTGCTCATTCGTTTTCTCGGTCTCGTCCTCCTCGCCGGCGGATTCGCCGCCCTCATCGTCGATGGCGCGCGTTCGCTCGCCGGCGACGGGCTCCATGTCACGCCGCTGAGCGAAGGCGCCGCCGATCTTTTTCCGGCTCAAATGAAGGCGTTTCGAATCGCCATCGAGCAAAAGGCGCCGCAATTCTGGAGCCCGGTCGTCTTCACGCTGCTGCTCGCGCCGCTGAGCCTCGCGCTCACCGGCCTCGGCGGCCTGCTCATTGCATTGAGCCGCAAGCGCCGCCGGCCGATCGACTTTCCCTTGCGCTGATGTCCCCTTTCGTCGCCGGCGCCGCGGGGCCATATCGGGGCGGAGGCGCGTCGCTTAGCGAAAGGTCGACCGACATGAGCGATCACTTCGTCAATCACCATCCCATCCACGGCCCCTTCCCGCCGGGGCTGGAACAGGCCGTCTTTGGGCTCGGATGTTTCTGGGGCGCGGAACGGCGCTTCTGGAAGCTCGGCGAGAGCGTCTATTCGACCGCGGTCGGCTATGCCGGCGGGACCACGGAAAACCCCACTTACAAGGAGGTCTGCGCCGGCCGCACCTTCCATGCGGAAGTGGCGCTCGTCGTCTTCGATCCGGCGAACATCTCCTTCGAGGAGCTGCTCCGCGTCTTTTGGGAGAGCCACGACCCGACGCAGGGCAACCGCCAGGGCAATGATATCGGCACGCAATATCGCTCGGCGATCTTCTGCTATTCGGACGAGCAGCTGCGGGTCGCCGAGTCCTCGCGGCGGGCCTATGGCGAAGCGCTCGCGGCGCAGGGCTTCGGGCCGATCACGACGCAGATCGCACCGGCCCCGCTCTTCTATTACGCCGAGGACTACCACCAGCAATATCTGGCCAAGAATCCGGACGGCTATTGCGGGCTCGGCGGTACGGGCGTCGCCTGCCCCGTCGGGCTCGGCGTCGATCCGGGCGCGACTCCAGGCTGAATTCAATTCATCTATTTCGCCTTCAACACCTCGCGGCATTCGGTCGGCAGCTTCGACATGGTCATGGGCGGCCATGTCTTGGTCGATTTCTTCGGGTGCAGCGCCTCGTCGGTGAACCACCAGGCCAGGGATGAATCGCAGCCGTCGCCCGGCGGCACGGGATCCTGATCCTTGCAGCTCTCCGCGCCGCGCGGGCAATAGAGCCTAATGTGAAAATGATAATTGTGCCCGAACATGGGGCGCACCTTGGCGAGCCAGGAGCGGTCGCCCGTCGCCTGCCGGCACAGCGCCCGCTTGATGGCCGCGTTGACGAAGATGCGCTGTACCTCCGGCGCCCGCGCCGCCGTGCGCAGAACGGCGAGATGGCCCTCGGTCCACACGCTCGGATCGATGTCGAGCCGATCCTCGCGCACCATATCGGTCGCCGACATCTCCTCCCGCTCGGCGCGGGACAATTCCCGCTGCGGCATGGGGGTGAGCCAAATATCGGCGTCGAGGCCGATCTGATGGGAGGCGTGGCCGGTGAGCATGGGCCCGCCGCGCGGCTGCGAAATATCGCCGATGAGCAGGCCCGGCCAGCCGGATGCCTGCGACGCCGCCGGCGCGAGCCGCTGCAGAAAGGCGATGAGCGCAGGATAGCCCCAGAAGCGATTGCGCGAGAGCCGCATGATCTGCCAGTTCGGCCCGTTGACGGGCAATGGCTCGGCGCCGGCGAGGCAGCCATGCGAATAAAAGCCGATCGGATCGGGATCGAGCGGGGCGGGGCTCGTCGCGCGGCCGAAGAACTCCTTGGCCGGCGTCGACGGATCATCGGGATGGGCGAGAGGCGGCAGGGGCTTGGGGTCCAGAGTCCCCTTGTCCTGCGCGAAGGCCGGCCCCGCCGCGGCCAGCCAGAGAACGATTGCGGCCGATCTCCAATGGTTCATGTCTGCGGCTTTCGTGGCGATGTGAGTGACGGCGAGCGAGAATCGGTCGGATTCTCGTCGCTTTTCGGTCTTTTCGCCAGCCCGCGCGGCAAGGCGAAGAAGAGGTGATTCGATTCGCCTCGTTTTTCCGCTTTCACGTCAACCTTACCGTCGGATATAGATTGCCCCTACGTAGGGGCCACGTTTTTATGCCGCCCTAACTGTGCGGCGTGTGTCTCGTGTTCGCGGGGAGTGTTTGTCATGCGTTGTTTCAAAGCCCTCGTGCTCGTTCTCGCTGCGATGATCGCATCGATCGGGGCGGCGCAGGCGACCGTGCAAATCCATATCGATCTCTCGACCCAGAGAATGCAGGTCGAGTCGTCCAAGGGCTCGTATAGCTGGCCGGTTTCGACGGCGCGCGCGGGCTATGTGACGCCGCGCGGCACCTATGCGCCGACCGGCCTCCAGAAAATGCACTATTCGCGCAAATATCACATGTCGCCCATGCCGCATTCGATCTTCTTCAACGGCGGCTATGCGATCCATGGCACTTATGCGACCGGCGCGCTCGGCCGCCCGGCCTCGCACGGCTGTGTTCGCATCTCGCCGTCCAACGCCGCGACGCTCTACAAGCTCGTGCAGGGCGAGGGAGCGCAGATATCCATCACCGGCTCGTCGCCCACGCGCTTTGCGGCGCATAAGGCGCATCGGAGCAATGTCGCGAGCCTGCATCGGTCGCATCGCTCCCATGCGCTCGCCTATGGCCCGGGTCAGCGTTATCGCTCCGTCACCAGCGTGAAGAGCTGGCAATCGGCGCCGATGACGAGCCCCTTCGGCAACTGACCACGCGCTCAGGCGCAATTCGCGGCCGCGGCCGCGAATTCGGCCGTGACCCATTCTCTCAGCATGGCGACCGCGGGCCGGTCCTCCGCGCCGAGAGGATGAACGAAGTCATATTGCAGCCCTTCGAGCACGGGGCCGAAGGGTTGGACGAGAGCGCCGGAGGCGAGTTCCGCCGCCACCAGCGGCAGGCTGGCCAGCGCCACGCCCTGCCCGGCGACGGCGGCGCGAATGGCGCTCTCCTCGTCGGCCGCGACGACCCCGGATTCGGGATCGACGCTCTTGGCGCCGCGCTCCTCCACCCAGCGGCGCCAGCTCGGCAGGCGCGGGCCGCTCGCATGCGGCCCCCATTCGCGATGGATGAGCGCTGTCCCGGCGAGATGTTTGGGGCGGCTGATGTCGAGACGCGGACTGCAAATCGGCGCATAGCGATCGGTGAACAGCGGCGTCGCGACCTGGCCCTTATATTGGCCGCCGCCGCAGCGGATCGCCGCATCGGCCTCGCCGCCGCAAAGATCGGCGGGACGGTCGGAAGCGTGCAGCCGCAAATCCCAACCGGGCGAGCGGGCGCGAAAGGCCTCCGCGCGTGGAACCAGCAGGCGCGAGGTGAGGGCGACCGTCGCCGAGAGAGTGGCCGTCTGCCGGCGATTTTGCGGCCGGCGTAGCCGCGCGATCGACTCCGCCATGGAGTCGAAAGCGATGCGCAGATCGAGATAGAGCGCGAGCCCGTCGGGGGTCAGCGCGATCTCCCGCGCCTTGCGCGTGAACAGCCGCATGCCGACCTCGGTCTCGAGGCTCTTGATCTGATGGCTGATCGCAGTCGGCGTCACGCCGAGCTCGGCGGCGGCGAGCTTGAAGCTCTCGCACCGAGCGGCGGCCTCGAAAGCCCGTAGAGACGCGAGTGAAGGGAGAGAGCGCACCGCCCGCCTCCATGGATGAATTCATTTCATCTGATGGGCGGAATTATGCGCTTTGTCAAAAGCTTTGCCGTGGCTTTGACGGCAAAGCAAGAGATGAGTTAATTTCATCTATACGGGCGCGCGCCCCTTCTCCCGCTCAGCGGGAGAAGGGGCGAAGGGCGAGACAACGCATTCAGCCGGCGAGCTGGCGCAGCACGTAAGGCAGAATGCCGCCGTTCTTGAAATATTCGAGCTCGTCGAGCGTGTCGATGCGCGCCAGCAGCGGAACGCTCACCTGCTTGCCGTCCGGATAGACGATCTCCGCATGGAGCGTCTGGCGCGGGGTCAGCGTGTCGCCGGCGAGGCCGCGGATCGTCACCTTCTCCGCGCCGGTGAGGCCGAGCGAGGCCCAGCTCGTCCCCGCCTCGAAGGTCAGCGGCAAAATGCCCATGCCGACGAGATTGGAACGGTGGATGCGCTCGAAGCTCTGAGCGATGACGGCGCGCACGCCGAGCAGCATCGTGCCCTTGGCCGCCCAGTCGCGCGAGGAGCCATTGCCATATTCGGCGCCGGCGAAGACGACCAGCGGCGCGCCCTCCTCGGCATATTTCGCCGCGGCGTCATAGATGGAGAGCGTCTCGCCATCGGGGAAATGCTTGGTGCTTCCCCCCTCCGGCGTATTGCCCGCCTCGTCGCGCAGAATATGGTTCTTGATGCGGATATTGGCGAAAGTTCCGCGCATCATCACCTCATGATTGCCGCGGCGCGTGCCATATTGGTTGAAATCCGCAGGCGAAACCTGGCGCTCGGTGAGCCAGCGTCCCGCGGGCGAGGCGGCTTTGATCGAGCCTGCCGGCGAGATGTGGTCGGTGGTGATCTTATCGCCGAAGAGGGCCAGAATCCGCGCCTCGACGATATCCTGAACGGGCTTGGGCTCCTTGGTCAGCCCCTCGAAATAGGGCGGGTTGCGCACATAGGTGGAGCCGCCCGACCATTTATAGGTCTCGCCCGAGGGGGCGTCGACCTTGCGCCAATGCTTGTCGCCCTCGAAGACGTCGGCATAAGTGTCGCGGAACAGCGAGCGCGTCACATTCTTGCGGATATATTTCTGAATGTCGGCGTTGCTCGGCCAGATGTCGCGCAGGAAGACCGGCTCGCCCTTCTTGTCATGGCCGAGCGGTTCCTTGGTCAGATCCTTGGCGACCGAGCCCGCCAGCGCGAAGGCGACGACGAGCGGCGGCGAGGCGAGGTAGTTCGCCTGGACATCGGGATTGACCCGGCCTTCAAAATTGCGATTGCCGGACAGCACCGCCGCCGCGACAATGTCATGATCGTTGATCGTCTTGGAGACAGGCGCCGGCAGCGGGCCGGAATTACCGATGCAAGTGGTGCAGCCGAAGCCGACGAGATTAAAGCCGAGCTTGTCGAGATCCTTCTGCAGCCCGGCCTTGTCGAGATATTCGGCGACAACGCGGCTTCCCGGCGCGAGCGAGGTCTTCACCCAGGGCTTCACCTTGAGCCCGCGCTCATGGGCGGCGGCGGCGAGCAGGCCGGCGCCGATCAGCACGCTCGGATTGGAGGTGTTGGTGCAGGAGGTGATCGCCGCGATCACCACATCGCCATGGCCGAGATCGTAATTCGTTCCCTCGACCGAGAAGCGCTGCGTCACATCGCCGGGCTTTTTATATTCGGTCGCGAGCGCGCTCGCGAAAGCGGTTCCCACATCCTCGAGCGCGACGCGGCCTTCCGGGCGCTTCGGGCCAGCGAGCGAGGGAACGACGGTCGAAAGATCGAGCGAAATGGTGTCGGTGAATTCCGGATCGGGCGTGTCGGCCTCGCGGAAGAGACCCTGTGCCTTGGCGTAGGCCTCGACGAGATCGATGCGCGAATTGGAGCGGCCGGACATTTTCAAATAGTCCAGCGTCTCCTCGTCGACGGGGAAGAAGCCGCAGGTCGCGCCATATTCCGGCGCCATATTGGCGATGGTCGCGCGATCGGCGAGCGAGAGATGCGGGAGCCCCTTGCCGAAGAACTCGACGAATTTGCCGACCACGCCCTTCTTGCGCAGCATTTGCGTGACGGTGAGCACGATATCGGTGGCGGTGACGCCCTCTTTCGGCTCGCCGGTGAGCTCGAAGCCGACGACCTCGGGAATGAGCATGGACAGCGGCTGGCCGAGCATGGCCGCCTCCGCTTCGATGCCGCCGACGCCCCAGCCGAGCACGGCGAGACCGTTCACCATGGTCGTGTGCGAATCGGTGCCGACCAGAGTGTCGGGATAGGCGTATTCGATCGTCTCCTTCTTGCCGTCGGCGTTGCGGGTCTTCTCTTTCTTCGTCCAGACGGTCTGGGCGAGATATTCGAGATTGACCTGATGGCAAATGCCCGTGCCCGGCGGCACGACGCGGAAATTGTCGAAGGAGGATTGGCCCCATTTCAGAAAGCGATAGCGCTCGCCATTGCGCTCGTATTCGAGCTCGACATTGGCGTCGAGCGCTTTTTTCGTGCCGAATTCGTCGACGATGACGGAATGATCGATGACGAGATCGACGGGGACGAGCGGATTGATCTTCTGCGGATCGCCGCCGAGCGCAACAAAAGCGTCGCGCATCGCCGCGAGATCGACGACGGCCGGCACGCCGGTGAAGTCCTGCATCAGCACGCGCGCGGGGCGGAAGGCGATCTCACGCTCGGCCTTGCCCTTCTCCGTCAGCCATTTGGAGAAGCCTTCGATATGCTCCTTGGTGACGGAACGGCCATCCTCGTGGCGCAGCAGATTCTCGAGCAGCACGCGCAGCGAATAGGGCAGGCGCGACACGCCCTCGAGGCCATTGGCCTCCGCCGCCTTCAGCGAGAAAAAATGATAGGAATCGTCTCCGACCTCGAGCGTCTCGAGGGCTTTGAAACTGTCGAGCGATGGCATTGTCGCGCTTCCTTCGCTGGTGGGGTCAGATAAAGAATATGGACGCCGGTCGTTGCATCATTGCGAACGAGGCGAAGCAATCCAGAGCCATGGGGAAGGCTCTGGATTGCTTCGTCGCTCCGCTCCGCGCAATGACCGCGTCGCGCCCGCGGCAAATCCTTCTAGAGAATTTCAGGCCAGCGAGCAAAGACGAAGCGGGGACGCGACATCGCGCCCCCGCCGGAAATGCGGGGCTCAGCCCGCTTTCATCGCCTCGGGCTTGGTCTTATTGCGCTTGACCATCAGCTTGTTGAGCGCCGCCACATAGGCGCGCGCGGAGGCGACCAGAGTATCCGGATCGGCGCCGCGCCCGGTGACGGATTTGCCATTCTCGGAGAGACGCACGGAGACTTCCGCTTGAGCATCCGTGCCTTCCGTTACGGCATGGACCTGGAACAATTCGAGCGCCGCCTCATGCGGAGCCAGCGCTTTGATGGCGTTGAAGATCGCATCGACGGGACCATTGCCGGTCGCCTGATGCGTCTTCTTCTCGCCGTCTATGTCCAGGGTCAGCGCCGCCGTCTGCGGCCCGGCCGTGCCGGCGATGACGGTGAGCGCCGCGACCTTGATATGGTCATTGGCGGTCACGATCTCGTCGTCGACCAGGGCGACGATGTCCTCGTCATAGACGAGCTTCTTGCGGTCGGCCAAATCCTTGAAGCGCTTGAAGGCGTCCTCCAGCGCATTCTCGCCCAGCTCATAGCCCAGCTCTTTGAGCTTCTCCTTGAAGGCGTGGCGGCCGGAATGCTTGCCCATGACCAGCGAGGTCTTGGACACGCCGACGCTCTCCGGCGTCATGATTTCGTACGTATGGGCGTTTTTGAGCATGCCATCCTGATGGATGCCGCTCTCATGCGCGAAGGCGTTCCGGCCGACGATGGCCTTATTATATTGCACCGGGAAGGAGGTCACGGCGGACACGAGCTTCGACGCGCGCGTCAGCAGCTTGGCGTCGATATTGGTGTGGAAGGGCAGCGCATCGGGGCGCGTGCGCATCGCCATCACCACCTCTTCCAGCGCGGCGTTGCCGGCGCGCTCGCCTATGCCGTTGATGGTGCATTCGATCTGCCGCGCGCCGCCGCGCACGCCGGCCAGCGAATTGGCGACGGCGAGGCCGAGATCGTCGTGGCAATGAACCGAGAAGATCGCCTTGTCGGCGTTCGGCACGCGCTCGCGCACCATGCGGAACAGCGCCTCATATTCCTGCGGCGTGGAATAGCCGACCGTATCGGGGATGTTGATCGTCGTCGCGCCGGCGTCGATCGCCGTCTCCACGCAGCGGCACAGGAAATCATGCTCGGTGCGCGTGCCGTCCTCGGCCGACCATTCGACGTCCGCGACATGATTTCGCGCCCGCGAAACGGAAGACGCAATCATCTCCAATACTTTTTCCGGCTCCATCTGGAGCTTGTATTTCATATGGACGGGCGAGGTGGAGATGAAGGTGTGGATGCGCGGATTGCGGGCGTGGCGCAGCGCCTCGGCGCAGCGGTCGATATCCTTGGCGGCGGCGCGGGCGAGGCCGGCGATGGTCGCGTTCTTCACGCGCTTGGCGATCTCCAGCACCGAGTCGAAATCGCCCTGGCTGGCGACGGGAAAGCCGGCCTCGATGATGTCGACGCCCAGCTCGTCCAGAATATCGGCGACCTCGAGCTTCTCCTCGAAGTTCATCGAGGCGCCGGGCGATTGCTCGCCGTCGCGCAGAGTGGTGTCGAAAATGACAACGCGATCGGCGTTGGATGCGTCAGAGGTCTTGTCGGTCATGATGTTTCGTCCTGAACTGCTGGGCCCGTCGCGCGGGCGCTCGTTTCGTCTCTCGTCGCAGTCCCCTGAATGCCTGGGCCGGGTGGCCCTGGGGGCGTTCAGGGGCGACTAAGAAGCAGCAGGCTCGAAAGCAGACGCGCGGCCTCATGCGCCGAGGAGCGCGCCGCGTCATTCGTGATGGAGGCCATTGCCGCCAAATCCAACATCCTCGGTCTCATCGGCGCTTTGCCGATCCGCCCGCGAAAATACGCGCCTTCGCCTCTGGTTGCAAGCATGAGGACGCATGAAGGCTCGTCAGCCCGCCAGCCGCGCCAGCGCCTCGGCCAGAGCGCGGGTCTGCGTCCAGTCCAGAAATATATCCGGGCAGCCGGGGGCCTTCACGGCGACGCCATCGTCCTGGGCGAAGGCCTCGAATTCATGATCGCTGGCGATCGGGCTCATGAAAATCTGCTTTTCGGCGCTCGCGCCATTGGCGACGGCCGCCAGCGCGCGGGAGAGAATGCCGGCCTCGTTCGGGGTCAGCCGGCGCGCCGGCTGCTCGCCCACCCGAATCGTCACCAATGCGCCAAAATGCCTATGCTCGGCGGCGGCGACTTCGACCATTTGCGACATTGCGAGGCTCCTTTGCTAGA
The DNA here is from genome assembly GCF_015709455.1 of Methylosinus sp. H3A. Classification (NCBI taxonomy): domain Bacteria; kingdom Pseudomonadati; phylum Pseudomonadota; class Alphaproteobacteria; order Hyphomicrobiales; family Methylocystaceae; genus Methylosinus; species Methylosinus sp. H3A. The sequence continues at coordinate 1,456,795 of NZ_JADNQW010000005.1, read as the reverse complement.
GCCGTTCCCTATTCGATACGGCTTCATTTTTTCAACTATTTGATTTTGCTAGAGTCGATCATTTTTTTGCGGCGCAGCGAACAAGGCACGATCCTTGAATCCTATAGGCCGCGGGGCGAGCTCCGCCGAGTTGGTCTCGTGAGGGGACCGACAATCAAAATCCATACCTTCCCCGCTGTTTGAAGAGCGGCGGAGCGGGAGACGAGATGAGTTCCGACGACCGCGACACGATGCCGACGGATATTCGCGGCTATCATCGGCGCACCAAACATGCGCCGAACCGCTATGCGATGGGTCCGGGCTTTCTCGATTGGACGTCGCAGCCTGCGCCCTTCCGCCTGTTCGAGGGCGTGACGCAGACGCCGCTGCCCCTCATCGACGAAACCCCGGCCTTCCCCGGGCCGGCGCCGCAGCCGGCCGCGCTCGATCTTCGGGCGCTGGGGCTGTTCCTGGAGCTCGCCTTCGGCATCAGCGCCTGGAAGAGCTATGAGGGCTCGACCTGGGCGCTGCGCAACAATCCCTCCTCCGGCAATCTGCACCCCACCGAATCCTATGTGCTGCTCGACGCGGTCGCGGGCCTCGCGAGCAGCGCCGCTCTCTATCATTATGCGCCGCTGCTGCATGCGCTCGAGGAGCGGGCGGTCTATACGGCCGAGCGCGTGCTGCCGAAGGGCGGCTTTCTGCTCGCTCTCTCATCGGTTCCCTGGCGCGAGGCCTGGAAATATGGCGAGCGCGCCTATCGCTATTGCCAGCTCGACGCCGGTCATGCGATCGGCGCCGTCGCTCAGGCCGCGGCCGCGCTCGGCTGGCGCGCGCAGGCGCTGGCCGAGCCCTCCGACGGCGAGATCGCCGCGCTCGTCGGCCTCGATCGCGAGGACGCCTGGCACAGGCGCGAGCCTGAGCATCCCGATCTGCTGATGTGGATCGCGACCGAGCCGGGGCCGGCGACGCCGCTCGACCTTTTCGCGCTGATCGACGCGCCGCGCGAGTTTCGCGGCCAGGCCAATCGGCTGAGCGAGGATCACGACGGCTGGCCGATCATCGATCTCGCCGGGCAATTCTGCCGCAAGCCGCGTCAGCCGAGGCCCCCGGCGCCGACGCGCGCGCAAGGGCCGGCGCCCTCCTTCGAAGGCGTCTCGATCGGCGCCGCCGTGCGCAAGCGGCGCAGCGCGCAGAAGATGGATGGCGCCACCTCCATCTCGCGCGAGGCCTTCGCCGCGCTCATCGCCTCGACTCTGCCGAGCGAATCCACGCTGCTCTCCGCCTTTCCTTGGGGCGCGGCGATCACGCTCATTCTCTTCGTGCATCGCGTCGATGGCCTGGAGCCCGGCCTCTATGCGCTGCACCGCGACTCGGATGTCGCCGCGCGGCTGCGCGCCGCCAGCCGGCAGGATTTCGAATGGGCGCTCGTCGATCTCGACGGGCTCCCGCTCTATCGGCTCTATGCGGGCTCAGTCGAAAAAGAGGCGACGAAGCTCGCCTGTCTCCAGCCCATTTCCGGCAAGGGCTGCTTCAGCGTCGCGATGATCGCCGATTTCGATCGCGGGCTCGCGGCGGACGGCGCCTTCGCCTATCGCCGCTTGCATTTCGAGGCCGGGCTCATCGGCCAGGCTCTCTATCTCTGGGCGACTGCGGTCGGGATCGCCGGGACCGGCATAGGCTGCTTCTTCGACGACACGGTCCATGAGCTTTTGGGCCTGCCGCCGGGCGACACGCAATTCCAGGATGTCTACCACTTCACCGTCGGAGCGCCTGTCGAGGACACGCGCATTCTGACGCTTCCCCCCTATCCCGATGACAGGCGAGAGCGGCGATGAATATTCAAATCGAACGCCAATATGTCGAAGCGCTGATGGAGCGTTTTCCGGCCCGCGCCGGACTCGCCGAGCAGTTGCGCTTCAGCGACAGGGTCGAGATCGACTTCGTCCATCTCTCCGACGAGGAATTGACCTTCCTCGAAGATCAGTACCGCGCGGCGGGTCCGGACATGCGGGCGCGCGCCGCGCAGCTGGCGACGCTGCGTGACGCGCTGAAGGCCGGCGGCAAGCGCTTCGAGCCCAATGAGCTCGAGCAAGTGCTGCCGGCGATGGTGCGCTATCTGACCGCCAACGCCATTCGCGGCTGGCTGTTCACAGCGAGCGTCGCCTCCAAGCCGCTGCCTTATGTCATCACCCGCTTCGACTATGTGCCGGCGTCGAACGACGAAGCCGGCAAGGTGATGATCGAGCTGAAATCCAACGCCAAGGGCGTGCTGACCACCAACGCCATCCGCATCATGGCCGCCGAGGTGGCGGGCCGCACGATCAACGAAATCCTCGCCGCCAAGGGCTTTCTGCGCGAGACGCCCGAGCTGATCGAAGCCTTCGACGTGGCGACCGAGACTTATTTCGACTGGCGCGGCCGCTACGGCGAGCAGTTCACCGGCCGCGGCACGGGCTTCCATGCGGAAGACCCCAACGCCTCGCATCGCGACATGGATTGGGCGCGCAAGGATGTCGTCGTGCTGTCGACGAGCGGCGGCGACGCGCGCCTCGTCAATGACGAGGCCATATTGGCGGCGCGCAGCCTCACGCTCGAATCGCCCGGCGACGTGCTCGGCCATTTCATCCGCAAAGCGTCGAAGAGCAATCGCTTCAATGTCGAGGACGAGCTCGCGGAATTGCAGCAGCATATCCCCGAGGGGCTGTTCAAGCGCGTTCCCGTGCATCCCTACATTCTGATGTTCCATCTCGATCTGCATCACCATGTCTGGGTGCATGTCGACGAGATGGCGCTCTATCAATACAAGCCGGCGCTGAAGCAAAAGCTCGTGCTGCCGCCCGAGCAGACCGATCTCATCGACATTCTGACGGCTGAGATGGATGTGCTGATGGACGACATCGTCGCCGGCAAGTCGGGCGGCACCACCGTGCTCTGCGCCGGCCCGCCCGGCGTCGGCAAGACGCTGACGGCGGAAGTCTATTCGGAGATCATCCAGCGTCCGCTCTATCGCGTGCATTCGGGCCAGCTCGGCCTCAATGTCTCGACGATGGAGACGGCCCTGAAAGAAATCCTCACCCGCGCGCAGCGCTGGGGCGCGGTGATGCTGATCGACGAAGCCGACGTCTATATCAAGCGGCGTGACGACAATATCGCGATGAACGCCGTCGTCGGCGTGTTCCTGCGCGTGCTCGAATATTTCAACGGGCTGTTGTTCCTGACGACGAACCGCGTGGACGACATCGACGAGGCGATCGTGTCGCGCTGCATCGCGCTCATAAAATATAGTCCGCCGGACGATGACGCGAAGCGGCGCATCTGGCGGGTGATGGCGGATCAGTTCGAGCTGAAGGTCGGCGATGCGCTGATCGACGATCTGGTCTCGGTGTTCCCCAAAGCCACCGGCCGCGACATCAAGGGCCTCGCCAAGCTGACGGCGAAATTCTGTCATCAAAAGCAGGTGCCGCCGGATCTCGCCGTCTTCCAGCGCTGCGCGATCTTCCGCGGTCTGGATGTCGTGCGCGTCGAGGAGTTGAAGACCGCGGCGGAATAGGCGCCCCTTTCGCTGGCGTCATCGCGAGCCGAAGGCGAAAAGCAAATCCAGGAGCCGCCCCACGCCTCCCGGATCGCCGCGCTCGCGATGACGGGACGTCGGACGTTGCGGTTTTAAAAGCGGAAGAAACGAGAGGGCCGCCGCAATCCCCCTCATGCTGAAGGAGGCTCCGCAGGAGCCATCTCGAAGCACGAGGGGCTTCAGAAGGCGCGGAGTGAAGGCTCCCTCATGCTGAGGAGCCCCGCACAGCGGGGCGTCTCGAAGCACGAAGGAGCCTTCATCCCCAGCGCTTCGGAAACGCAAAACGCCCGCTCTCGACGAAGAGAGCGGGCGCTGAATTTCGAACGAGGGAACGACGTCCCTCGTCGTCTTACTTCTTCGGCGCTTCCTCGCGGGCCTTGAGGGCCGCGCCCAGAATGTCGCCGAGCGAGGCGCCCGAATCGGCGGAGCCGTATTGGGCGATCGCCTCCTTCTCCTCGGCCATTTCCAGCGCCTTGATCGAAACGGCGACCTTGCGCGCCTTGCGGTCGAAGAGGGTGATGCGAACGTCCACCTTCTCGCCGACGGCGAAGCGCTCCGGACGCTGGTCGGCGCGATCGCGCGCCAGCTCGTTGCGCTTGATGAAGGTGGTGAGGTCGGTGCCGAGGATCTTCACCTCGAGGCCGGCTTCCTTCACCTCGAGCACCTCGGTCGTCACGACAGCGCCCTTCTTCACCTCGCCGCCAGCGCCTTCTTCGGCGACCGACGCGAAAGGATCACTGGCGAGCTGCTTCACGCCGAGCGAGATGCGCTCCTTCTCGATATCGACGTCGAGCACCTGAGCGGTGATGACGTCGCCCTTCTTATACTCTTCGATGACCTGCTCGCCGGGGCGGTTCCAGTCGAGATCGGAGAGATGGACCATGCCGTCCACATCGCCATCGAGGCCGATGAACAGGCCGAACTCGGTCTTGTTCTTGACCTCGCCGGAGACGGTGGAGCCCTGCGGGTGCTTCTCGGCGAAGGCCTCCCAAGGATTCTGCAGCGTCTGCTTGAGGCCGAGCGAGATGCGGCGCTTGACCGGATCGACCTCGAGCACCTGCACGTCGACCTCCTGGCTCGTCGAGACGATCTTGCCGGGATGCACGTTCTTCTTCGTCCAGGACATTTCCGAGACGTGGACGAGACCCTCGATCCCCGGCTCCAGCTCCACGAAGGCGCCGTAGTCGGTGATATTGGTGACGCGGCCATGGAACTTGGCGCCGATCGGATATTTCGCCTCGATGCCCTGCCACGGATCCTCGAGCAGCTGCTTCATGCCGAGCGAGATGCGGTGCGTCTCGTGATTGATCTTGATGATCTTCACGCGCACGGTCTGGCCGATGGACAGAACCTCGCTCGGATGATTGACGCGGCGCCACGCCACATCGGTGACATGCAGCAGGCCGTCGATGCCGCCGAGATCCACGAAGGCGCCGTAATCGGTGATGTTCTTGACGACGCCCTCGATGACCTGCCCCTCCTCGAGGTTGGCCACGATCTCGTGACGCTGCTCGGCGCGGCTCTCCTCGAGCACGGTGCGGCGCGACACGACGATATTGCCGCGGCGGCGGTCCATCTTCAGAATATGGAAGGGCTGCGGCACGTTCAGCAGCGGGCCGACGTCGCGGATCGGGCGAATGTCCACCTGGCTGCGCGGCAGGAAGGCCACGGCGCCGTCGAGATCGACGGTGAAGCCGCCCTTGACCTGATTGAAGATGACGCCCTCGACCTTCTCATTGCCTTCGAAGGCCTTCTCGAGCTTGACCCAGCTCTCCTCGCGGCGCGCCTTGTCGCGCGAGATGACGGCTTCGCCGAGCGCATTCTCGATGCGCTCGAGATAGACCTCGACCTCTTCGCCCACTTTCGGGGCCGGGTCGCGGCCGAAGCCGGTGAATTCTTTCAGGGCGACACGCCCTTCGGTCTTGAGGCCCACATCGATGACGGCGACGTCCTTCTCGATGGCGACCACGCGGCCCTTGATGACGGAACCCTCGAAAGCTTCGTTTTCTCCGTAGCTTTCTTCGAGCAGGGCGGCAAAATCCTCGCGCGACGGGGTGCGCTCAGCAGCAGTTGACATGAGTTCTCCTGGGAAGCCCTCTTCGGGCGTGGCGCCGGCTTGAGGTTTGCGTTGCGGATCGGGCGTCTTCGATCGGAGGCCTCCTCCCTCCGCCGCGAAGGCGGGATCGGGGAGGAAACGAGAGTTCTGGCGAGAGAACTGGCCGGCGCGGCCCGATCGAAAATACCCGGGTTTTTAAAAACGGAGAGGCTGGAAGGGAATCCCCGCCAGCCATCCACCGATTTATTTAGCAAGTCGATCCGCCCAGAGCAAGCGCTTCAGCGCGCGCCGCCCGGCAGCTTCGACAAATCGAAATGATAGTTCACGCCGACGCGCACAGTATGGAAATCGGCGCCGCCGCGCAGCGCGCCGGGGTCGCCGCCGCCCTTTCCGAGATCGGTGAAGAGATATTCGGTCTTCGCCGACCAATGGGGCGCAAAGGCCCATTCCACGCCGGCGCCCGCGGTCCAGCCTTCGCGGACGGCTCCACTCGTCTCGCCATAGGCGAAGCCGCCGGTTCCATAGAAGAGAACGCGGGAATCGAAGCCGGTGACGCCGGCGCGCCCGCGGACGGTCCCGAACCAGGGAAGCGTCCGCGGGCCTTCCGCTGGGCGCAGGCCGAGAGGGTCCGCCCCGCCGCCGCGGCCGCTCAGGCTCGTTCCCTGGAAATCGGTCTCGAGGCCGACGACGAAGAGCGGGCCGATGCGATGATTATAGCCGAGGAGACCGCCGCCCGAGACGCCGACATTCGACCCGCCCGAGGCGAGCCAGCCGGCCCCTAGGTCGAGACCCGCATAGACGCCGCTCCAGGCGAAGGCCGGAGGCTGCGGGGGCGGCTCGAAGGCCGCTTTTCGAGACGGCAGATCGGCCGCCAAGGCCGCGCCGGAGAAGAAAACGGTGGCCAGAGCCATAGCCGTATTGTGACGCTTCATGAAAAATCCTCGTTTCGACGCCCCCGCTTCGGCTTCGTCGATCAGGATTTCTCTCGTTTGTCCGGCAGGTTGGAAATATTTCCGCCTCGCGGCGAAGTCGCGCCGAATTTCCGACGGATCGGCGGCGGCCGGAAAAGCGACAACAGAACGCAGGCGCGGCTATTGTAGGTGAAATGCGCTCGAGCTAGAAAATCTCGTCACTCCCGAATGGATTGCCGACAATGTCATTCCCACGCATCGCTCTTTTGGCGGCCGCGCTCGGCCTCTCCGCCTGCAACACCGGCCCCCGCGCCTATATCTACGCCGGCGGCAGCCAGGCCTCGGTGCAACGGACGATCTCCGTCCCGCGCGGCTCCACGGCCTCGCTGGGCTTTGTCGCCAAGATCAATCCCGATTGCACGCCCGCCGACAGCCCCGATCGCGTCACCCTCACCCAGAGCCCGTCACAGGGCCGGGTCGATATCCGGCACGAAACCGGCTACGCCTATTTCCGTCCGGCCAATCCGCGATCGCGCTGCAATTCCCAGCGCGTGCCCGGCACCAAGCTTTTCTACCACGCCAACGCCCACGCCTCCGGGACCGACACCTTCTCCTACGACTGGTACTCCGGCTCGGGCGGCGTCGCGCATTTCACCGTCACGGTGAATATTCTGTAGATTTCGCCGGCGGTCAGAAATAGCCAAACTTCGTTCCTTGCACGCTCAGCAGCAGGCTCGTGTCGAGTCCGAAACTCGAACTGCTGCTCGACGTGTCGAACAATGTCGAGAGCAGCGAGCTCTGCGAATTGGCGTCGCCGCCATTGTTATAGTCATATTGCGCGGCGAAGCGGGCGATGAACTGCTGCAGCTTCGTCGGGTCTTTGAAATCGTCGAGCTTCACTTTCGACGACAAAAGCCGATATTGCGTGTCGACCGACTGTGATGAGGTGCTCGACGAAATACCCAGCGCCGTCTGGACGACGGTCAATATATTGCTGTCGGCCAGAATTCCGTAGACGCTGGTAAGGCTCGGCGCATGCTGCTGGAAATAGAGCGCGAGCTGCACGCCTGGATTCTGCTTGCCCTGGCTCGTCTCCAGCGCCTGCTCGGTGTAGCGGCTGACCACAGTGTCGACGAGCGTCGAGGACGTCGTCGTCGCATCGCCATTGTCGGCGAAGTCGAAGGCCTGGGCGAAGGCCTTGATGTTGGAGCTGTTCAACGTATTGGCGAGCGCCGAGCTGCTGCTGACGCCGCCATCGAGCACTTTATGCATGAGGCCTTTGGCGTAGGTCATGCTGCCGAGGCCGAAGGCGGTCATCGCATAATTGAACAGCCGCGCATCCTTCATGAAGGCGTCGACCGTCGTCACCTTGCCGATATTGTCCTTGAAATATTTTGTCTGCGTCGCGACGTCCGGCGATTTGGCGGTGATCGCCTGCCATTTGGACTGGTTATTGGCGATCTGCAGATAGGTGGAGAGCGTCGTCATGGAAACATTCCGAAGGACTGGCCCTCCATCATGCGCCCGAGGTTCTTGACGCAATGTTAAGGTTCAGCCGATCTCATTGGCCTCGATACGGAGCCGCGGGTATTTCGCCGCGATTTCCGGACGGCTGGCGTCGCCGGGAAGAATATCCTGGCCCGCGATGGCCGCGATCGCCGCTTTCTTCACGCCGATGATCCTGTTGCGGGCGATGACGGCGGTCCCGACACCCTCGCCGATCTGGAAGGTGACGCCATAATCATTGTCGACGAGGCGATTGCCCTCGACGCGAATATTCTGGCGATAGCCGCCGCAGCGCACGCCCATCCAGCCGCCGACCACCGTATTGCCGGCGATCTCGACATTGCTCTCCGCCTCTATGCCGGTGAGCCAGCTCATAATGGGGCCGAACTCGTCATCGGGATGCGTCTCGTGCAGGCCGGTGATCTGATTGCCGATGACGAAGCCTATATCCGTGCCCCGCTCGGCGTTGGCGAGCGCTATGCCGGCGCCGGCGTCATCGATCTTATTGTCGCGGAATGTCGCTCGCTTGGCGCCGAACTCTGCATACATTGCGCGCTCGCCGAAGCCTGAGCAGTCATTGCCGACGACCTCCACATCATGGCCGGCGTTGTTGCGCACCGCCGTATAGGCGCAGCGGCGAATGACATTCTTCTCCACGCGCACGAAGCCGGAGCCCCATATGCTGACGCCATTGCCATAGGCGCCGTCGCCGCCGGAGAGATTGCGAATGTCGCTGATCTCATTGTTGCGGATGCGCGAACCCTCATAGCGCCCGGCCGCCGTGGTCCACACCTGCACGCCATTGTCGCCGCAGCGGCGCACCTTGTTATTGTCTATGTCGACGCCGAGCCCGTCGAGCGAGAAATAGCCGGCGTCGCGGGCGTCCTCGACGATATTCTGCGCGAAGCGCCCGCCGCAGCGCAGGAGATTGACGCCACGCGCGGCCGAATGGCGAATCGCGCAGCCGTGAATCGCGAGTTTCGGAATGTCGGCGAAATCGAGCAGACCTTGTTTCGGATCGGCAAAGCGCGCTCCGGCGCCGTCGAAATTCACATTCTCGAGCGACAGAGCCGCGACATTCGCCGCGCGGAGCAAAGGGCCAGGCCCGATCGCCTGCAACGTCGTCCCCGCCACGGCGCCGACGATGGCGACCTTGTCCTCGATCGCGATGGAGCGGATTCGCAAAACGCCAGCGGGCAGACGCAGCGCGCCGCCGCTGCGAGCGGCCTCTCGCAGGCGTTGCTGCAACCATTGGGTGGAATCGGGCGAGGCCGCGAGCGCGCGGCCGGAATAGGCGGCGCCGGCCAGGGCGGCCGGGCCATAGGCGAGGAAACGGCGTCTTGTGGGCGGCGGCGACATCGGCCAGCTCGTGAGATGCGCCGCGTCCAGCGCGGCCTGCCGGTTGTTTTTGCACGCAACGCGCGCGAAATCGAGCATTCTGCCTTATTTATGTAGTTGCGTTACATAACGATCCGAGGCATAAAGAGAGCGCCCAAACGGGTAATCGTCTTGCAAAGAACAAGTTAAGGCCCCGCCTCGATGGCTCTGCGACTTGCGACATCGCTCTGTTCGTAGAGGCGGTTCTCCTTTCGACATCGCTCTTCCCTCCGGAGCGCGGCCTCATCCGTCGGGGTCGGTCTCTTTGCGGTTCAGGTTCTCACGGTGTTGTCCAAAACTCCCCGTTTCGCGCACGCGCGGGACGGGGAGCCCCTTTTCTACCCTGAAAATCCGTCGCGCGGGAAGAGAGATCGGACGCGTGTCCGTCCGCGGCGCATGACGCCGCGCCGACCTCTTCCAAACAATGCGCCCCCGGTCCAAACGCTCGGCGTCGGCGGTTTCGAACTTTGGCAGGAGTCTTCCCTATGTCGCTCGCGGTCGACGATCTCTTGCGTCGCTGGGTCGAGGAGCGAGCCGCGAGCCTGGAGCCGGGCGACGGCGAATATGCGCAATTCATCGCCGATTGGCTGCCGCTCGCCTCGAGCGACGATTGGCACAGAATGATCCTCGGCCATAATCGCGATCTCGGCGATGCGCCTTTGTTCTGGATCATGCGGCAAGCGCGCTGCGAGAAAGCGACCGCGCTCGGCATTTTCTATCTTTCTCGTCCGGGCCTGCTGCTCGCCTATGGAAAAGATCGCGCCACAGTCCCCGAGCCGATGAAGCGCGCCTATGATTTGATCGGCGAGATCAGAATGCGCTATGTCAACGGCTTCTATCGGGCGTCGACGCTCCGCTTCGATGCGGTGGAGGCGCTGGCGCGCGAGGCTCGCCTGCCGGCGCGTTTCCACCAGGCGGCGCTCGATCTCGTCATTCCGCCGGAAATGCGCGTCTCGATCCCCGGACGAAAGCTCGGCTTGCAACATGGCGTCAGAAACCATTTCCGTTTCGATGCGCCGCTCGGCGCGCGCTGAACGCCCAGCGGCTCCCGACGAATCGTTTTCTTCGCTCGCTTTCATCCACGCCGCATCCGAGGCGCCGGCCGCGCCCGGCGCCTATGCGCTGCTCATCGCGCTGTCGCGCCCGCTCGAGGCGAAGACCGGCCGCAGCAAGGCGACGCTCGCGCCGGGGCGCTATCTCTATTGCGGCTCGGCCAAAGGTCCGGGCGGGCTGCGCGCGAGGCTCGGCCGGCATATGCGAAAGGACAAGCGGCGCCGCTGGCATATCGACCAGCTAACCGAGGCCGGCGAATCGCTCGGCGCCTGGATCACTGAGACGAAGGGCGAATGCGAGCTCGTCGCGGCGCTCTCCGCGCTGCCGGTTCCGCTCGAGGGATTCGGCAGCTCGGACTGCCCGCGCTGCCGCAGCCATCTGCTGCTTTGGCCGGAGGGCGCAGCCCCGGCTTTCCTCGCCGCGCAAAAATGCTAGGAAGAGCGCCGAAAAGGCGCACCCAATGTCAGACCAGAAGAAATCCAAGATAGAGGCCCGCTCCCCGCGCGGCCTCGCCGACCGCGACGCCGCAGAGCTGGCCGCCGCCGGCCGCATGCTCGACGTGATTCGCTCCGTCTATGAGCTCTATGGCTTCGAGGCGCTGGAGACCCCGGCGATCGAATATACCGACGCGCTCGGCAAATTCCTGCCGGACCAGGACCGCCCCAATGAGGGCGTCTTCTCCTTCCAGGACGACGACGAGCAATGGCTGTCGCTGCGCTATGACCTCACCGCGCCGCTGGCCCGCTATGTCGCGCAGAATTTCGACCGGCTTCCAAAGCCGTTCCGGTCCTACCGCTTCGGCAATGTCTATCGAAACGAGAAGCCGGGGCCGGGGCGCTTCCGCCAATTCATGCAATTCGACGCCGATACGGTGGGCGCGGCCTCGCCGGCGGCCGACGCCGAAATCTGCATGATGGCCGCCGACACGCTGGAGAAGCTCGGCATTCCGCGCGGCGATTACGTCATCAAGATCAACAGTCGCAAGGTGCTGGACGGGGTGATGAAGGCCATCGGCCTCGAGGGCGACGAGAACGCCGGCCGTCGCCTCACCGTGCTGCGCGCCATCGACAAGATGGACCGGCTCGGCCCCGAGGGCGTGCGCCTGCTGCTCGGCCCCGGCCGCAAGGACGAGAGCGGCGACTTCACCAAAGGCGCCGGCCTCGCCGATGACGCCGTGGCGACGATCCTCTCTTTCACCCTCGGCGGGCAATATAAGGACGGCGAGCCGCGCTTCGGCCTGTTCGAGCTGCTCGGCCGCAGCAATGTCGGCGCGGAAGGCGCCGAGGAGCTGCTCGAGATAGAGGATCTGGTGCGCGACGCCGGCTTCGGGCCGGACCGCATCCGCATCGATCCTTCCATCGTGCGCGGGCTCGAATATTACACGGGGCCGGTGTTCGAGGCCGATCTCACCTTCGAGACCAGGGACGAGAAGGGCCATCCGGTGCGCTTCGGCTCGGTCGGCGGCGGCGGACGCTATGACGGGCTCATCGGCCGTTTCCGCTCCGACAACACGCCGGCGACGGGCTTTTCGATCGGCGTGTCGCGCCTCTATGCGGCGCTGAAGCTCGTCGGCAGCCCGGTCGTCTCGGCGGTGACGCGGCTCGGCCCGGTCGTCGTGCTGGCGCTCGACCGCGACCATATCGCCGATTATCAGCGCATGGTCGCCGCTCTGCGCAACGCCGGCGTTTCGGCGGAGCTCTATCTCGGCGCCTCGGGCATGAAGGCGCAGATGAAATATGCCGACAAGCGCAACAGCCCGGCCGTGGTGATTCAGGGCTCGGACGAGCGCGCCAAGGGCGAGGTGCAGATCAAAGACCTGATCGCCGGCGCGCGAGCGAGCGCCGCCATCGCCACCAATGAGGAATGGAAGTCGGCGCGCCCTGCGCAATTCTCCACGCCGGAAAGCGAGCTGGTGGAGCAGATCAAGGCGCTGCTGGCGCGGCAGGGATAAGCGCAACCACTGCAAGTTCGCGTCTCCTTCTCCCGCAAGCGGGAGAAGGAGACGCGCACCAAGGTTGTCGCGAAACTACATCTTCCGCAGCACGTCCTTCTCGAAGCTCTCGCGGATCGCCTCCTCCTTCAGCTTGCGGCCGATGAAGACGAGACGCGCGCTGCGCTTCTCGTCGGTGCGCCACTCGCGCTGGAGATCGCCGTCCAAAATCATATGCACGCCCTGGAAGACGAAGCGCTTGGGCTCGTCGGTGAAGGCGACGATGCCCTTGCAGCGCAGAATATCCGCCCCTTCGCGCTGCACGAATTCATTGAGCCAGGGCACGAAGATGTCGGGATCGACCTCTCCCTCGTGGAGAATCGAAACCGAGCCCATCTCCTCGTCGTGATAGTGCTTCAGCCCGTGGCCATGGTCGTCGTGATGACGCTCATGGCCATGATCGTGATGATCATGGTCGTGATGATCATGGCCGCAATCCGGCCCGCACTCGTGATCATGCGCGTGATGATCATGTGCGTGATGATCTTGCCCATGGTCGTGATGATCATGATCCTCCGCCTCGAGGAAATGCGGCTCGATCTCGAGGATGCGCTCGAGATCGAAAGCGTTGCGCTCCAGCACCGCCTCTATCGGCACCTGCGCTTTCACGGCGTGATGCAGCGTGGCGTAGGGGTTGATCGCGCGAATGCGCCCCTCCACTTCGGCGAGCTCTTCGCGCGTCACCAGATCGGTCTTGTTCAGCACGATGACATCGGCGAAGGCGATCTGATTCTTCGCCTCCGGCGCGTCGGCGAGGCGCTGCGCCAAAAATTTGGCGTCGGCGAGCGTGACCACAGCGTCGAGCCGCGCCGCCGCCTTCACGTCCTGATCGACGAAGAAGGTCTGCGCGACCGGCGCCGGATCGGCGACGCCCGTCGTCTCGACGATGATGGCGTCGAATTTGCCGCGGCGCTTCAACAGACCTTCGATGATGCGGATCAGATCGCCGCGCACGGTGCAGCAGATGCAGCCGTTGTTCATCTCGAAGATTTCCTCGTCGGCGCCGACGACGAGGTCATTGTCGATGCCGATCTCGCCGAATTCATTGACGATGACGGCGTAGCGCCGTCCGTGCTGCTCGGTGAGGATGCGGTTCAGCAGTGTCGTCTTGCCGGCGCCGAGATAGCCGGTGAGGACGGTGACGGGAATCTTGTCGGTCAAGGCGGTTCTCCTATTGCGCGCCTTTGCGGAGCTGCTCGCGCTTCTTCATGAGCTCCTGCATATTCATCTGTCCGCCCCCCTTCAGCCCCGGCATGACGATGTCGCCCGGCTTTTGGCCCGGCTTGCAGGGACCGAGCCATTTCGCCTCGATGACGAGATCGGTCGAGGCGAGATTGTGGATCGGCGGCGTATAAGTGATATGGAACTCGCCGCGATAGGCGGAGTCGAAGCTCCCGGTGAAGACGCCTTCCGTCTTCGTCACCGACTTGTCGAGCTTGCAGATCGAGCCGACGCGATATTTGTCGCCGTCGCGGGTGAAGCTCAGCTTCTCGCACTGCTGCGTCTGATCGCCCATGTTCTGGCGCATGATGTCATCGGTCTTCTCGTCGATACACATCTCCACGCCGCCGGTCGGCGATGGCGCGCCCTGAGTGACGAACTCCATGCTCCACAAGCCGGGCTTGCGGCGCGGCATTTCATCCGCGACGGCCGAGACGGCAGGGAGGCAGACGACGCAAAATGCTGCGCCGAGAGAGAGGCGAAATCGCATGGAACAGGGCTCCGCGGCGCGCGATCTCGAAGGCGCGTCTTTGCCCAGTATAGACGAAAATCCGGCTGAAAGGCGTCGGCCGGAGCGCGCGCCTCACGGCGCCAGCGCGTCGGTCAATTGCTTCACATTGTAGCGCATCAGCCTGAGATAGGTGGGAGCCGGGCCGTCGGGCGCGGAAAGCGCGTCCGAGTAGAGCGTGCCGCCGATTTTTGCGCCCGTCTCCGCCGCGATGCGCCGGGCGAAACGGGGATCGACGATATTCTCGAGGAACACGGCCGCGACCTTATGCGCCTTCACTGCGTCGACAATGCGGGCGATATCGCGCGCGCTGGCCTCGGCGTCGGTGGAGACGCCCTGCGGCGCGATGAATTCGACGTCATAGCGCGCCGCGAAATAGCCGAAAGCGTCATGCGTGGAGACCACGCGGCGCCGCGCCTGCGGAATCCCGGAGATCGCCGCGACGATCTCGGCGTCCAGCAAGCCCAGAGCCGTGAGATAATGCCCGGCGTTGACCTTGTATAATTCCGCGCCCTCCGGATCGGCGTCTATGAGCGCGTCGCGAATATTGGCGACATAGATTTTGACATTGGCGACGTCCTGCCAGGCGTGCGGATCGACCCCCTCCCCGTCCTTGCGGGGCGTGACGGCGCGGCTCGCGACGACGATGCGCGCCTTGGTCTTGGAGGCGGCGACGAGCCGATCGATCCAGCCTTCGAACCCGAGCCCATTGACGAAGACGAGCCTCGCCGTGGCGAGGCGGCGGCCGTCCTGGGGGCTCGGCTGATAGACATGGGCGTCGCCGTCCGGTCCGACGATCGTCGTGACATTGACGCGGGAGCCGCCCACGAAGCGCACGAGATCGCCGAGAATGGAAAAGCTCGCGACGACAGGCAGCCTCGGCGGCGGCGCCTGCTGGGCGCGAAGCGGCGTGGCGAGAAGCGCGAGCGCCCCGAGGAGCGAGCGTCGCGACAGAGCGGCGCGGGACCGCGGTCGGGCTGCGGGCGTCTGGCGAGACATATCCATGTCACCCCTCCAAATGTCGCTTCGGCCTCCGCAGGCGAATGATTCCGCCCGTCCGTCCGAAAATCAGCGAGAGGAAATAGGCGGCGCCCGCCACGAGAATGATGACCGGCCCCGCGGCGAGGCCGGAGCCGAAGGACAGGACCAAGCCAAAATAGGAGGAAACCACGCCGATCGCCGCCGCGAGCGGCAACGCCGCGGTGAGATCGAGCGTCCACAACCGCGCCGAGGCCGCCGGCAGCATGATGATTCCCACCGCCATCAGCGTGCCGAGCGCATGGAATCCGGCCACCAGATTGAGCACGACCAGCGCCAGAAAAGTGAAGGGAATCCACTCCCCGAACGGGCTGATGCGCCGCGCGAACAGCGGATCGAAAGTGTCCAGCGCCAAAGCCCGATAGGCGAGCGCGAGCGCCGATAAGGTGAAGCTGGCGATCGCCGCGAGGAAGATCAGCGTCGCATCGTCCAGCGCCAGCACCGAGCCGAAAAGCACGTGCAACAGATCGACATTCGAGCCCTTGAGCGAGACGAGGGCGACGCCGAGCGCGAGCGAGACGAGATAGAAAGCCGCGAGCGAGGCGTCCTCCCGCAGAGCGGTCCAGCGCGCCGCCGCGCTCGAGGCCACGGCGACGGCGAGGCCGGCGACCAGACCGCCGAAGGTCATGGCCGGCAGCGACAGTCCGCAGACCAGATAGCCGATCGCCGCGCCGGGCAATATGGCGTGTGAGAGCGCGTCGCCGGCGAGCGACATGCGCCGTAGAATGAGGAACACGCCGAGCGGGCAGCCGGAAATAGAGAGCGCCACCGCGCCGATGAGCGCGCGGCGCATGAATTCATAATCGACGAAAGGCGCGACGAAGAGCTCATGCAGCATGGGGGGTCTCGTCGCGCCGGCATTCTTCCGCGTCGCGATCGAAAGCCTCGACCATGCGGCTCGCCTCCGCGACGCGCGCGTCGGACAGCGCCTCGCGCGTCGGGCCCCAGAAGATCGGCTCGCGCGCCAGCAGCAGCGTCTGCGGAAAGGCGCGACGGGCGAGATCGAGCTCGTGCAGAATGGCGATCACCGTGCGACGCTCCTCGCGCCAGCGCGCGATGATTTTTACGAGATCGTCGATCGTCTTGGCGTCGATCGCGCCGAAGGGCTCGTCGAGCAGAATGACCGGACTGTCCTCGACCAAGAGCCGCGCGAACAGCGCCCGCTGCATCTGGCCGCCGGAGAGCGTGCCGATCTGACGGTCTTCGAAGCCCTCGAGCCCCACCGAGGCGAGCGCCGCGGCGATGCGCGCCCGCTCCTCTCCTCCGACGCGGCCGAAAAGGCCGATGCGGCGCATGGCGCCCATGGAAACGAAATCCAGCACGTCGATCGGAAAGGCGTGGTCGATCTCGGCGGATTGCGGCAGATAGGCGATCTCGCGCGTCGAGAGGCCGTCCCAGGCGATGCTGCCGCCTATGGGCGCGAGCAGGCCGGCGAGGCCTTTCAGCAGCGTGGATTTTCCGGCGCCATTGGGCCCGCAGACGGCGAGCGCGGCGCCGGCCTCGACGAGGCCGGTCAAGTGATGCACGGCCGGCCGTCGCTCATAGCCGAGGGTCACATTGTCCAGCCGGATCGAACCCGCGCTCATGCGCCGCGCCTCAGTTCAGCGCCCAATAGACGCCCACCCACAGAAGCGCCAGCACGGCGGCGGCGGCGAGGAGCCGCTCGGCCGCCGACAAGCGCAGGAGCGAGATGCGCCCGTCGGACCCGTCGCGACGGGAATGCGCGGCAGGCGCAGCCTTGGGAAAAGTCGCCGATTGCGGACGGGTCATTTCCAAATGTTATATTATAACGCCAATGGCGGGCAAGCTCGGAATGCCCTCAGCTGGTCCGCCTCGGCACGAGAATGACGCGAAAGTCGTTCACATTGGTGCGCGTCGGGCCGGTGACGAGGAGGTCGCCGAGCTTCTCGAAAGCGGTATAGGCGTCATTATTGGCGAACAGCGCCTTGAGGTCGACGCCCTGCGCCGCCGCCCGCGCGAAACTATCCGCAGTCATGATCGCGCCCGCATTGTCCTCGCTGCCGTCGATTCCGTCCGTGTCGCAGGCGATGGCGGAAATGCCGCCGAAGCCCTCGAGCGCCAGCGTCAGCGCCAGCAGGAATTCGGCGTCGCGGCCGCCCTTGCCATTGCCGCGCACGGTGACGGTGGTCTCGCCGCCGGAGATGATGGCGACGGGCGGCGCGATCGGCTGCGCATGGCGGGCGATCTGGCGGGCGATGCCGGCGTGGACAAGCGCGACGTCGCGCGATTCGCCCTCGAGATCGCCGAGGATGAGCGGTGTGAAGCCCGCTTTGCTCGCCACTGCGGCGGCGGCGTCCAGCGAGCCTTGCGGCGTCGCGATGAGGATATTCTCGACGCGGTCGAAAATCTTGTCGCCGGGCTTGGGCGTCTCACAGGCGTCGGTCGAAAGATAGGCGAGCACGGCGGCGGGCGCGTCGATCTTATATTTGGCGATGACGGCGAGCGCGTCCGCGCGCGTCGTCGGGTCCGGCACGGTGGGGCCGGAGGCGATGACGGAGAGATCGTCGTTCGGCACATCGGAGATCAGCAGCGCGACGACCTTGGCCGGCGCCGCGGCGCGGGCCAGGCGCCCACCCTTGATGGCCGAGAGGTGCTTGCGCACGCAATTCATCTCGGAAATGGTCGCGCCGCTTTTCAAAAGCGCTTTGTTGACGGCCTGCTTCTCCTCGAGGCTGACGCCGTCCGCCGGCAGCGCCATCAGCGCCGAGCCGCCGCCGGAAATGAGCGCGAGCACGAGATCGTCTTCCGTGAGGCCCTGCACTTTCTCGAGGATGCGGCCCGCGGCGGCGCGGCCGGCGGCGTCCGGCACAGGATGCGAGGCCTCGATCACCTCGATCTTGGAGGTGGGAGCGCCATGCTCGTAACGGGTGACGACGAGGCCCTCGAGCGGATGCGGCCAATGCTTTTCGACCGCGGCGGCCATGGAGGCGGCAGCCTTGCCCGCGCCGACGACGATGGTGCGGCCTTTGGGCGGCGCGATCTTCTCGAGGAAGGCCGGTAGGCAGACGGACGGATGCGCCGCGCCGACAGCGGCGTCGAACATGGCGCGGAGAAGCGTGCGGTAGTCGTCAGACATTATCTAAGCCTTCGGTGTTCTCCCTTCTCCCGCCTGCAGGAGAAGGAAGGGCCGCCCTACGATCTTCGTGTTCTCCCTTCTCCCGCTTGCGGGAGAAGGTGGCCCGACGAAGTCGGGTCGGATGAGGGTCCGCGACGATTTGCGATCGCCTCCCGAACCCGCTCCAACGGAATATTTCCGCCGCCGATGACGAGATCATTGTCGAGGCGGAGGACATGGTAACCCTGTTCACGCAGCCAGCGAGCGCCGATCCGCGCAACGAACGCCAGAGGATTTCCTCGGCGTTCGTCATCTCGCGCCGAAGCCTTCTCGCGAATGCGGTTTTGGACTTCGAGACTCGCGTCGGCATTGCGAGAACCCTCATCCGACCCGGCTTCCCCGGGCCACCTTCTCCCACGAGTGGGAGAAGGATGAACCCGGAGATTTGCGAATTACGCGGCGCCGATCTGATCCGCCTTGTCGATCAGCGCCTGCGCCATGCGGATGCTGGCGATGTCGATCAGACGGCCGTCGAGCGACACGGCGCCCTTGCCTTCCTTGGCGGCCTGGTCCATCGCCTCGAGAATGCGGCGGGCCTTCTTCACTTCCGCCTCGGAGGGCGTGAAGACCTGGTTCGCCAGCTCGATCTGCGAGGGATGGATCGCCCACTTGCCCTCGAAGCCGAGAACCGCGGCGCGCTTGGCGGCGGCGATATAGCCGTCCGGATCGCCGAAGTCGCCGAACGGGCCGTCGATCGGACGCAGGCCATAGGCGCGCGCCGCGACGAGGAAGCGCGTCTGCGCCGCATGCCACTGGTCGGCCCAGAAATACTGGCGATTGCCCTCGGCGTCCTTGTCCGAGAGAACGCCGTAATCCGGGTTCACGCCGCCGATGACGGTGGTGCGGGCGCGGGTCGAGGCGGCGTAGTCGGCGACGCCGAAGGAGAGCGCCTCATTGCGCTTCGAAGCCTGAGCGATCGCCTCGACATTGGCCATGCCGAGCGCGGTCTCGATCAGCAGCTCGAAGCCGATGCGCTTGGTGCGCTTCTTATACTGCTCGATCTGCGTGACCAGCATGTCGATGGCGTAGACGTCCTGCGAGACGCCGACCTTCGGAATGAGGATCACGTCGAGACGCGGGCAGTTCTCGACGACATCGACCACATCGCGATAGGCGTAATGCGTGTCGAGACCGTTGATGCGCAGCGTCATGGTCTTCGTGCCCCAATCGATCTCGTTGAGGCCCTGGATGATGTTCTTGCGCGCCTGCTCCTTGTCGTCCGGAGCGACCGCGTCCTCGAGGTCGAGGAAGACCTGGTCGGACTTGGAGGCCGCGGCCTTCTCGAACATGCCGGGGGCGGAGCCCGGAACGGCCAGCTCGGAGCGGTGGAGACGCGGCGTCGCCTGCTCGATCAAAGTGAAACTCATGGTCTACTTCCTTTCCCTCTGTAAGAGTCTATCCGGTGGCGCCGAGGCCGGCGGCGATGCAGCTGATCGACAGCAGCAGAGCCGACTTGTATTCCTCCTTCGACGCTTCCTCTTCGGTGGTGCGGAACAGGCGCAGCAATTCGACCTGCTCGCGGTTGACTTCGTTGATGGTGGCGAGGCGATGCGCGAGCCGCGCCTGATATTCCGTGAATCGCGCGCCGATCTCGCCGCCGCCGGTGATGCGCAGCACGCTCTCGCAAGTGAGATGATATTCGGCCTCGATCGCCGAGAAGATCTTCTTGCGCACGGCCTCGTCGGCGACGAGCGAAGCATATTGCCGCGCAATGGAGAGATCGACGAGAGCGAGCGTCTTCTCCACCTCGTCGAGGATGAGCCGGAAGAGGCGTGAATCCTCGAACATGCGATGCAAGAGCTGCAGGCCGCGCTCGCCGCGCACCTCGATGAAGCTGGCGAGGCCGGAGCCGACGCCATACCAGCCGGTGATGGCGTGGCGATTCTGCGCCCAGGCGAAGACCCAAGGAATGGCGCGCAGATCGGCGAGGCTGCGCGCGCCGAAACGCCGCGCCGGTCGCGAGCCGATGTTGAGCAGCGAGATTTCCTCGAGCGGGCTCGCCGCCTGGAAATAGGCGACAAGATCGGGATCGGCGATGAATTTGCCATAGGCCGCGAGCGAGGCGCCCGAAAGCGCTTCCAACGCGTCGTCGAATTCGGCGCGCGGGACCAGCGCGTCCTCGCGCTCCGACTTCAGCGCATGAGCGAAAACGCTGCTCGCCAGCAGCTCCAGCTGATAGGAGGCCGTGCCGCGATTGGCGTATTTGAAGGAGACGACCTCGCCCTGCTCCGTCACGCGGAAACGGCCGCGAATGGAGCCCGCCGGCTGCGCGGCGATGGCGTGGCCGGTCGGCGCGCCGCCGCGGCTGACCGAGCCGCCGCGGCCGTGGAAGAAGGCGATGGCGACGCCCAATTCCTCGCCGAGGCGCGTCAGCTTCGATTGCGCTTTCGCGAGCTCCCAATTGGACGACATGAAGCCGCCGTCCTTGTTGGAGTCGGAATAGCCGATCATCACCTCTTGCACATTGCCCTGCCAGCGCGTGCTGCGACGCACGACGGGCACGCGCAGCAGCTCGCGCATGATGACCGGCGCGGCGCGCAGATCCGGGATCGTCTCGAACAACGGCACGATGGGCAGAGTGCAGAGCTCGAGGCCGGCCTCGTCCAGATAGAGGCCGCCCTCCTTCGCCAGAACATAGGCGCCGAGAACATCGGCGACCGAATGCGTCATGGAGAGGATGAAGCTGCCGAAGGCCTCGCGATCGAGACGCGAGCGCATATCCGCGACCAGCGCGAACATGTCGAGCGTGTCCTGCGATTCGGGCGCGAGCCCGGACAGCGCGACGCCGGTGCGCGGCTGCGCCAGCTCGGCGATGAGCCAGGCCTGCCACTCGGGCGAGTCGACGTCCGGCGCGTCCTTGCCGGTCTTGACGCGGTGAATATCGCGCAAGGCGTTGTTGGTGCGCGTCGTATTCTCACGCAGATCGAGACGCACGGTGCTGAAGCGGAAAATTTCGACGGCGCGGCGCGCCGGCCGCACCAGATCGGCGGCGAGCGAGGGGCTGCGGCTCTCGCTCAACGCATGCTCGAGAATGCGGAGATCGTGGATCAGCTCGTCGGCGTTGGCGTAGCGGGGCTTGCCCTTGGGCTCGCCTTTCGTCGCGCCGATCGTCTCGTCGAGCTTGCGCAGCACGCAGGTGAGATATTGGCGGAAGGCTTCGCCCTGATTGCGGGTGCGAATCTTGTCGGCGTCCTCGAGCTGCGCGAGCTCCGCCTCCAGCGCCTCGCGGAATTGCGCGGGGATCGTCACGGAGCGCTCGCTGATCGACAACACGCGGGCGAGATCGAGCACGCGCTGGCGATAATAATCGAGGCTCGCCAGCGCATTGACGACCATCGTCTCACGGGTGACGGCGTTGGTGACGAAAGGATTGCCGTCGCGGTCGCCGCCGATCCAGGAGCCGAACTGGAAGAAGGGCGTCACATCGAAACGCTCGCTGGGATAATGGCTCTGCAGAGCGCTCTCGAAGGAGGCGAGCATTTCCGGCGCGAGATCGAAGATATTCTCGCCGAAGAAATGCAGGCCCCAGGCCACCTCGTGCTCGACGGTCGGCTTCTCGAGATGCAATTCGCCGGTGAGCCACAGTAGCTCGATCTGATCGCGCACGCCGGCGATGCGGCTGGCGCGCTCGCGATCGGTCCAGCGCGAGGATTCGAGATCCTTGAGCAGCAGATAGATCTTGCGGTTCTTCTCGAGAACTGTGACGCGCTTGGCCTCGGTCGGATGGGCGGTGATGACCGGGCGGATGCGCAGCGACTTCAATTGCCCGCGGATTTCATCGGCGGTCACGCCGGTCTTGGCGGCGTCGGCGAGCACATGCGCGAAGGAGCCGAGCAATTCGTC
Source organism: Methylosinus sp. H3A (assembly GCF_015709455.1). Classification (NCBI taxonomy): domain Bacteria; kingdom Pseudomonadati; phylum Pseudomonadota; class Alphaproteobacteria; order Hyphomicrobiales; family Methylocystaceae; genus Methylosinus; species Methylosinus sp. H3A. Next base: position 1,434,603 of record NZ_JADNQW010000005.1, on the reverse strand, counting down.
GCGGCCCTTGGCGCGCTCGATCGTGCGGCGCCGGCGCATGGCCGAGGCCTGCTCGGCGATCGACAACAGCTGAAACCATATGCCCTGCGCCTGCAATGCGCGGCCGAGCAAAGCCGGCGGTAGGCCAGCGGATGAGCCGAAGCCGCGCAGCACCGGCTCGATCTCCGGCTGATGGCGCTTCACCACATCGACGAGCTGGTCGAACAGAAAGGCCGCCGCCTCCTTGACCGATCGCGTCGCCAGCGCCGAAGGGGCGGCGGGCGAGGTCGAGTCGGACATGGAGACCTTCTGGTCGGCGGTCATGCAGTATTCCTGGCTCTCGTGAGGCGGGTGGTCTCCTCTCCCCGCTCGCGGGGAGAGGCCGGGGAATTGTCCCGAATTTCGATGACGAGACGAATGCGCCGATCGCTTCGGCGCCGACCCGGACGCCCCGAGCCCTTCACCCTCGCTTCGCTCGACCTCTCCCCGCATGCGAGGAGAGGTTGTTCATTCGTCACGCGCGCTTCAGCACGGAGGCGACGGCCGAGCCGAACTCCGCCGGGCTCGGCGCGACGGTGAGGCCATAGGACTTCATGATCTCGGTCTTCTCCGCGGCGCTGTCGCCGGTCGCCGAGATGATCGCGCCGGCATGGCCCATGCGGCGACCCTTGGGCGCCGTGAGGCCGGCGACGAAGCCGACCACCGGCTTGGAGAAATTCTCCTTGATCCAAGCCGCGGCCTCCGCCTCCTGCGGACCGCCGATCTCGCCGATGATCAGCACGGCTTCCGTCTCCGGATCCTGATCGAACAACACGAGATGATCGAGGAAGGACGAGCCGTTGATCGGGTCGCCGCCGATGCCGACCGAGGTCGAGATGCCGAGCCCGAGCTCTTTCAGCTGCGAGGCCGCCTCATAGCCGAGCGTGCCCGAGCGCGAGATGAGGCCGACATTGCCCTGCTTGTAGATATGGCCGGGCATGATGCCGAGCATGGCCTTGCCGGGGCTGATGATGCCGGCGCAATTCGGACCCACCATGGTAGGCCGCTTCTCGCGCGGATAGCGCAGGAAATAGCGCTTCACGCGCATCATGTCCTGCGCCGGAATGCCGTCGGTGATGGAGCAGATGAGGCGAATGCCGGCGTCCGCCGCCTCCATGATCGCGTCCGCCGCGAAGGGCGGCGCCACAAAGGTGATGCTGGTCGTCGCGCCGGTCTGCTTCACTGCCTCGCGCACCGTGTCGAAGATCGGCACGCCATGAACGGTCTTGCCGCCCTTACCGGGAGTGACGCCGGCGACGACATTCGTGCCGTAGTCGATCATCTCCTTGGCGTGGAAGCTGCCCTTGTCGCCGGTGATGCCCTGGACGAGGATGGGCGTTTTTTCGTCGATCAGAATGCTCATTGTTTCCTCCCGGCCTTGCCGCTCACTTCACGGAGCGCCAAGCGGCGACGGCCTTTTGGGCGGCGTCGGCCAGCGAATCGGCGGTGATGACATTGATGCCGCTTTCATCGAGCAGCTTGCGGCCGGCCTCGACATTGGTGCCGGCGAGACGCACGACCAGCGGCGCGGTGATATTCGTCGCCTTGACCGCGTCGATGACGCCCTGCGCGACCCAATCACAGCGATTGATGCCGGCGAAGATATTGACCAGCACCACCTTCACATTGGCGTCGGAAAGCACGAGACGGAAGGCCGTCGCGACGCGCTCGGCCGAGGCGCCGCCGCCGACATCGAGGAAGTTCGCCGGATTGCCGCCGGCGTGCTTGATCATGTCCATCGTCGCCATCGCGAGGCCGGCGCCATTGACGATGCAGCCGATCTCGCCATCGAGGCCGATGTAGTTCAGCGCATGCTCGAGCGCCTGCGCCTCGCGCGGATCGGACTGCGACGGATCGTTCATGTCGACGATGTTGCGGCGACGGAACAGCGCATTGTCGTCGAAGGACATTTTCGCGTCGAGCGCGAGCACCTTGTCGTCCTTGGTGACGACCAGCGGATTGATCTCCAGCATGGTCGCGTCATTGTCGCGGAAGGCGCGATAGGCGCCGAGGATCGACTGCACCGCGCGAGAAACCTGCTTCAGGTTCAGGCCGAGCTGAAAGGCCAACTCGCGCGCCTGGAAGGGCAGCAGGCCGACGGCCGGCTCGACGATAACCTGGAGAATGGCGTCGGGATCGGTCTTGGCGATCTCCTCGATCTCCATTCCGCCATGCTTGGAGGCGATGACGCGCACGCGCTCGAGCTTACGGTCGAGAACGAAGCCGAGATACAATTCGCGCTCGTAAGGGTCGGCGAGCTCGACATAGACGCGCTGCACCGGCTTGCCTTCCGGCCCGGTCTGCTTGGTGACGAGACGCTTGCCGAGCAATTCGCGCGCGGCCTGCTGAACCTCGTGATAGGTGCGGCACAGCTTGATGCCGCCCGCCTTGCCGCGCGCGCCGGCGTGAATTTGCGCCTTCACCACCCAATGCGAGCCGCCGAGCTCGGTGGCGGCGTAAACGGCCTGGTCGGGGCTGAAGGCGACAGTGCCGGGGGGCACGGCGACGCCGCAGCTCGCCAATAATTCCTTGGCTTGATACTCATGGACGTCCATGTTCCCTCTCCCGCTTTCCGTTATTGTCGCCGCGCGAGCGGCGAAATCGTCACGAGCCGATTTTGTTTCGCACGGTCGTGTAGACGACCTCGGTCTTCTCGGCCGCCGCCGCGAGCAGAGCCTCCACCTCGGCGATCTGCGTCTCGGCGAATTCGCGATCCTTGATCGCCTTGGCGTTGATGTAGACGTTGAGCGCGGCGCTCCGCAATCCGGCATTGGCCGCGAGAACGGCGACGCCGGCGTCGCTGATGACGTTGAGATTGCCCTTGTCGGCGGCGATCTCCGAGAGACCGATCACCTCGAAGCAGGCCTTCACCGCGCGCAAGGGCGCGAGCGTCGCATCCTTCAGCGCAGCCTGGATCGCGGCGCTGCGCGCGGCCTTCTCTTCGTCGGTGGCGCGCGGCAGGCCATAAGCGCCCATCACGCTATTGAAGGCGACGACGTCTTCCTCGATCGCCGCGGTCAGCTCGGCGCGCAGGCGCTCGGCCTCGGCGCGGGCGGCTTTCAGATCGTCCTCGACGGCTTCGTAATTTTTCTTGCCTATGGTCAGATTGGCGACCATCGACACCAGCGCCGCGCCGATCGCGCCCGACACCGCCGCCGCGCCGCCGCCGCCAGGCGTCGGGCGCTCGCTGGCGAGATCGTCGAGAAATTTGCCGATCGTCTCGTTCTTGGTCATCTCGTCGATCCCTTAAAAAAATCAGGCGTTCGCCTTGGCCTGCGCGTAGATTTCCTCGGCGTCGAGCACTTTGTCGGCGCTCTCGAACAGCTGCGCGATGCAGGCGCGATGCAGCTTCAGCTTCAAGCCGCCGACGCCGAGCGCGCCGATGACGATCTTGCCGTGACGCTCCTTGGCCTTGTCGATCGCCTCGACGCCGCCGACGCCGAGCGGCGGCTGCGCATTCACATCGGCGATGAGCTCGATCGTCGGATCATTCTGCCAATCCTTCTCGTCGAGCAGCGGCACGCCGATCGCGCCGGCCGCAAAGACGATATGCGAGCCTTTGACGGCGGAAGCGCGCGCATCATTGTCGAAGGCTTCGATCGCCGTCGGCGTGAAGCCGAAGCGCTCCTGAAGCGCGGCTGCCGCGGCGTCGGCCCGCGCCTTCACGCGCGAGGTGATGGCGACTTCGGCGCCCTCCGAATGCAGGAAGGCGGCGGCGCGCAGTCCGACGGGGCCGGTGCCGGCGAGCACGACGGCCTTCTTGCCGGCGAGTGGCTTGGCCTTGGCGAGCAGCGCCACGCCCGCGGCGGCGGTGGTGTTGGAGCCATTGGAGTCGAGCATCACGGAGACGCGGAAATTGCTGAAGAATCGCTTGCGCACCGCTTTGAACAGCGCCTCGCCTGCGACCATATTGCCGCCGCCGACGAACAGCGCCGTGAACTGCTTCTCCTTCGGGCCGCGCGTATAGATGGCGCCGTCGACGAGCGCGCCGACATTTTCCGGCGTTACATTGGCGTAGCCGATGACGTGATCCGCGCCGCCGTCATAGGCGACCACAGTGTCGAACACGCTCGGAACGGCGTCGGTGTCGAGAAGGAACAGAAGCTTCTGAGTCATAGCAGATCCTGCGAAAGGCTGGCCGTCATTGCCGGGCTCGTCCCGGCCATGACGCGTGGGTCGGGCGCCGAGACGTTCTGCAACTGCGCTTACGCCGTCACGAGATTGCGCGGCGCGCCGGCGACGAAAGCGTCGATATTGTCCACGAGCTGATCGGCCAGCACCTGCATCGCCTCTTTGGAGGCCCAAGCGACATGCGGCGTCACGATGAGATTGGGAATCGTCGGATCGAGCAGAATATTGCCCTGCTTGGGCGGCTCGACGGTCAGCACGTCGAAGCCCGCGCCGGCGATGACGCCATTGCGCAGCGCGTCCGCGAGCGCCTGCTCGTCGACGATGCCGCCGCGCGCGGTGTTGATGATGATCGACGTCTTCTTCATCGAGGCGAGCTCTTTGGCGCCGATGAGATTCTTCGTCTGCGGCGTCAGCGGCAGATTGAGCGTGACGACATCGGCCTCACGCAGAATGGTCGGAATGTCGACGATGCCGGGACCGGGGACCACATCATTGATGAGCAGCTTCATGCCCAGCGCCTCGGCGCGCGTCGCGATCGACTTGCCGAGCGCGCCATAGCCGATGATGCCGAGCGTCGAGCCGGCGATGTCATAGATCGGATAGTCGAAATAGCAGAACTGGTTCGACTCCTGCCAACGGCCGCGGCGCACGGAATCCACATAGTTCACGAGATTGCGGCGCAGCGCGAAGATCAGCGCGATCACATGCTCGGGAAGCGTGTTGAAGGCGTAATTGCGGATGTTGGAGACGGTGATTCCATTGGCCGTCGTATAGGCCTTGTCGATCACGTCTGTGCCCGTGGCGGCGACGGCGATCAGCTTGAGATCGGGAAGCTGCTTCAGCGTCTCCTCGCGCAGCGGCACCTTATTGGTGATGGCGATGGTCGCGCCCTTCAGACGCTCGACTACATCGGCCGGGGAGCTCTGGGCGTATTCCGTATAATCGTGCGGGAAATTCGGCTTGCGCAAATTGGCGTCGAGCGTCTCGCGATCGAGAAAGACGATTTTGTGCGACATGCTTGTGTTTCCCCCAAAGTCGCCGCCAATTTCGGCTTGCGCGGATAGTTCGAAAACCGGGTGGGCGGCCTCGCCCGTCGCAGGGCGAGGCCGCGATTTTTCAGGCCTGCAGAATCGGATTGGCGCGATAGACGGCCTGGGCCGCCGCGACGCCGCTGCCGGCCGTGACCGGAATGCCGACGTCGAGCATCGCCATTTCCGCGCCCGCGATGGCGCCGAGCAGCATCAGCTCGTTGAGGTCGCCGAGATGGCCGATGCGGAACACCTTGCCCGCGACCTTGTTGAGGCCGGCGCCGAGCGCGAGATTGTAGCGCTTATAGGCGATCTCGATGACCTTGGCGGCGTCGAAGCCTTCCGGCACCACGATGGCGGTCACAGTGTCGGAGTTCCACTTGGCCTCCTTGGCGCAGGGCTTGAGGCCCCAGGCCGCGACCGCGGCGCGCACGCCCTCGGCGAGATGGTGATGACGCGCATAGACCTGATCGAGGCCTTCCTCGAACAGCACATTGAGCGACTCGCGCAGGCCGTAGAGCAGCGGCAGCGCCGGCGTGTAGGGGAAGTAGCCGGTGGCGTTCGCCTTCACATGATCCTGGAAGTCGAAGTAAGCGCGATGCAGCTTGGCGGTCTCGCCGGCCTTCAGCGCCTTCTGGCTGACGCTGAGGAGCGCGAGGCCGGCCGGCAGCATGAAGCCCTTCTGCGAACCGGACACGGCGACGTCGACGCCCCACTCGTCCTGCTTGAAGTCCAGCGAGCCGACCGAGCTCACGCCGTCGACGAACAGCAGCGCCGGATGCTTGGCGTTGTCGATCGCCTTGCGCACCGCGCCGATGTCCGAGGTGACGCCCGTCGCCGTCTCGTTATGCGTGGCGAAGACGGCCTTGATCTCGTGATTCTTGTCGGCCTTCAGCGTCTCTTCGATGCGGTCGGGATTGTTGCCGACGCCCCACTCCTCGTCCTGCTCGATCACATCGAGGCCGATGCGCTTGGCGAGGTCGATCCACAGATGGGTGAACTGGCCGAAACGCTGCGCGATGACCTTGTCGCCGGGCGACAGAGTGTTGGTGATCGCCGCTTCCCAGCCGCCGGTGCCGGAGGCCGGGAAGATGAAGGCCTGGCCGGTCTCGGTCTTGAACACCTTCTTGAGCTGGGTGAACAGCGGCAGCGTCAGCTCGGGGAATTTCGGAGAACGGTGATCCTCGGAGACGACGTTCATCGCGCGCAGGATACGGTCCGGAATATTGGTCGGGCCGGGGACGAACAGAAAATTGCGGCCCGGAATTCTGGAATTCGACATGTCTTGGGCTCCCTTCGAGCTCATCGGTTCGAGTTTGTTTTCGCCGGACGCGGGGAACGAGGCCCGGCGCCCGTTGCTTCTTCCCGCGGCGGCCGCGTTCAGAGCGAGCTCTGATCGCTCGAACGATCCCGTTCGAGCGGAGAGCGCTCTAGAACAGGCCGGCGATCCGCCCGTCCGCGCCGACCTCGATATTGTTGGCGGCGGGAATCTTCGGCAGGCCCGGCATGGTCATGATGTCGCCGCAGATGACGACGACGAATTCGGCGCCCGCCGAGAGCCTCAGCTCGCGCACCGGGATCACATGACCCGAGGGCGCTCCCTTGGCGTTGGCGTCGGTCGAGAAGCTGTATTGCGTCTTGGCGATGCAGACGGGCAGATGGCCGAAGCCCTCTTTCTCCAGCTCGGCGAAGCGGGTCTTGACCGAGGGATCGAGCGCGATATCGGACGCGCCATAGAGCTCGCGCGCGATGGTGCGAACTTTCTCGACCAGCGGCAGATCGTCGGCGTAGAGCGGCTTGAACTGCGACGGCTTGGCCTCGATCGTCGAGACGACCTTATGCGCGAGCTCCGCCGCGCCCTCGCCGCCCGAGCCCCAATGATCGGCGAGCACGCAATCGACGCCCTCGGCCTGAGAAAGCTTCTGCAGCAGCTCGATCTCCGCCTGCGTGTCGGTGCTGAAGCGGTTGACCGAGACGATCACCGGCACGCCGAACTTCTGCACATTGGCGATGTGGCGCTTCAAATTGGCGAAGCCCTTCTCCAGCGCCGCGACATTCTCGACCTTCAGATCGTCCTTGGCGACGCCGCCATGCATCTTCAGCGCGCGAATTGTCGCGACGATGACAGTGACGTCCGGCTTGATTCCGGCCTTGCGGCATTTGATGTCGAAGAACTTCTCCGCGCCGAGATCGGCGCCGAAGCCGGCCTCCGTCACCACATAATCGGCGAGCTTCAGCGCCGCCTTGGTGGCGATGACCGAATTGCAGCCATGGGCGATATTGGCGAAAGGCCCGCCATGGATGAAGGCCGGGTTGTTCTCGAGCGTCTGCACCAGATTGGGCGCGATGGCGTCCTTCAGCAGCGCGGCCATGGAGCCCTGCGCCTTCAGCTCGGAGGCGCGAATGTTCTTCTTGTCGCGCGTCTGCGCGACGATGATGTCGCCGAGGCGGCGCTGCAGATCTTCGAGGCTGGTGGCGAGGCAGAAGATCGCCATCACCTCGGAGGCGACGGTGATGTCGAAGCCGTCCTCACGCGGAAAACCATTGGCGACGCCGCCGAGCGAGGAGACGATCGAGCGCAGCGAACGGTCGTTCATGTCCACGGCGCGGCGCCAGGAGATGCGGCGCGGATCGATGCCGAGCGAATTGCCCCAATAGACATGATTGTCGATGAGCGCGGAGAGCAGATTATTGGCCGCGCCGATGGCGTGGAAGTCGCCGGTGAAATGGAGGTTGATGTCCTCCATCGGCACGACTTGTGCATAGCCGCCACCAGCGGCGCCGCCCTTCACGCCGAAGCAGGGGCCGAGGCTCGGCTCGCGAAGGCACATGATGGCCTTCTTGCCGATGTGGTTGAGCGCGTCGCCGAGGCCGACGGTCGTCGTCGTCTTGCCTTCGCCGGCGGGCGTCGGCGAGATGGCGGTGACGAGGACGAGCTTGCCCTCCGGGCGGTCCTGCAGCGAGTTCAGATAGTCGAGGGAGATTTTCGCCTTGTAATGTCCGTAAGGCAACACATGTTCGGCGGGGATGCCGAGCTTCTCGCGGGCGACGTCGACGATCGGACGCATCGCCGCCGCTTGGGAGATCTCGATATCGGATTTGGGAGAAAGATGCTGGTTGCCTTTCCCGCTCGACGGGATGGACGTATCGGACATTACAATTTCTCTCCCCTCGCAGAAAGCGTTTCGTCCGCCCTCGAAGATTTATCCGGGCCGAATGGCCTCGTCCCGCGCAGTGGAATCTCTGCGCGCGCAGCCAATGACCGTCGGGCCAAGACCGAGGAGCGCCCGGTCTTCGCCGTCATTGTCTCGCGAAACTAGAACCTTCCGATAGTTTCATCAAGAACCACGGCTGGCGGACATCCGGCCCTGCGCGACGTCGTCTCCTCGCCCCGCAAAAGGCCGATCGGAAATCCGCGGCCCCGTGGCTATGGAGAGATCGAATTTCCCCGTCAAGGGAAATTATCGAGCGATATCGGCCGCAGTTTCCGCAGAAATCGGGCGATTGCGACGCTCTCCTCTTCGTTCGGAGACGTCTCTAGTCTTGTCTGCATATTCGAACAGCCGGGGTCTTTCGCCTACCCTTGGCCTATCTGCTCCGATAGGGCCAAGTCACATGCCGAAAACCGCAAATGACGCCATACGAGTGAAATTTATCGATTTAAATCAATATAATGATGCGACTGTGCTTTTGAATTAGGAATTCTAGGCCGCCTGAAAGGCCTGATCAATCTAGCGGTGTGCGCCGTCCTCTCCCTACCCGTACCCCTTCGAGCGGGGGAGGGGAGGGTCGCTCGACGTATGGGCCGGCGCCCACCCTTTCGTCACTCCGGAAAAAAAGTCAGCGCCACGCCATTGATGCAATAGCGAAGGCCGGTGGGCGGCGGCCCATCGGGAAACACATGGCCGAGATGCGAGCCGCAGCGACTGCAATGCACCTCGGTGCGAGTCATGCCATAGGAATGGTCGACCGAGACGGCGATAGCGCCGTCGAGGGGATCGAAGAAGCTCGGCCAGCCCGTGCCGCTGGAGAATTTCTGGCGCGTCGCGAACAGCGGCTGATCGCATCCCGCACAGGCGAAGACGCCAGGGCGCTTCTCATGGTCGAGCGCGCAACTCCCGGGACGCTCGGTGCCATGCTCCCGCATGACGGCATATTGCTCGGGAGTGAGCCGCGCGCGCCATTCGTCCTCGGTGTGGGTGATGGGGAATGAAGCGTCATTGGAATGGGCCATTGCACAATCCCTCCGGGCGATCCTTTGTGTTACGAACATAGCATGGATTGCGCTGGATTCGCGTTTGCCGCCGTTACGGTCTGGCCAACATTGTGACTCCGGCTCCGTTTGAGATAGATAGCGAGACCGTCGTCGGACGACTTTCCGGCATGAGACGGTCGGCGGAACCCGCGCTCTTGCAGCGAACAAGAGGAAGAAATGGCTAATTCGAGAAATTATTCCGAGACGTTCCGTCCCTTATCAGATCAAGAATTCATTTATCTTCTTGGCTTGGGTCGATTGCCCTTGGAATGGGAGAGAAAGAAAAACGTCGAACTCGCCTTGCTGCGGGCCAAAATCGCCAACAGCGGCGAGTTCGAGGCGAGAAATCCTCGCTGCCCAGAGTTCCTGAATGACGGCTTTGACCTATTGATAACGCCGGAGCCCGATTTCATCGAGCGCGCCTACCGGCTCGTGCTCGAGCGGAATCCGACGATCGCCGAAACGGAGCTCTGGTTGAATGAAAAGCCGCTGAATCCAGTGAAGCTGGCCAGCGCGCTTTTTCACTCCGATGAATTCACGTGTCGCTACGGAGCTCATCCGGCCGAGGCGCCGGACAAAGCGTCGGAACATAGAATATTGCAGTTCAAAACCGACACGGCCAACTGGGATCTTTATTGTACCTATGTGTCAAAACGACGAAATGGGCAGGACCAGAGACGCGCCGACAAACTGTCACGGCTCAAGAAGTTTGACCTGACTGTCGGTTTGAATATTTTTGCTATGGACCTTTTGGATTTAGAGCGCGTGAGTCTCCGGCTGCGCAAATATCATGGCGTGAATGTCCGCTTTGAGATCACGTCGTTGGCAAATATTCGCGATAGCCATGAAGTATCTAATATAGATTTGTTCTTGACAAATAATAACTTTTTGCAACATGATCTAGAACGTTGCCGTGAGTTGCTTATAGACTCTCCATTTATATCTGCATGTTGGCTATGGGACAACCATCATTTATTTGGCTTCAGCGCCGACGTTGCGAACTGCTTCGACATTATCATCCCCGCCCATTCGAACGGTCAGACCTATCTCCATGGCGGTCGTGCGATCGTCGGCTCAGTGACGCCTTGCTGCGTGTTTCAGTGGTCGTCCAGCGAGGTCGCATTCTATTTCGAGCAGATCGTCACGTCGCCACGCGCCGACGAACTCTATGGCCGATTTAACGGCTATCCCGGTCGCTGCGGTTTACGGGACGGCTTTTTGCGACAGGCCTCCGAGGCGCTCCATCCGAGCCGAGTCAGTGTTATTCCGGTCGAGGAAAACAAGTTTTTCTATGCGACCAATCAAGATCGATACAACGAAATCGCCGGCTTTAAAGCCATCGTCTGCAATCCAATCTACAATGACGTTCCGGCCCGCGTCTTCGACGCTCTGGCCGTCGGCGCCATTCCGATCGTGCCTCATGGATTGCCCGATCTATCGCGCTGCTTCGATGCCGCAGCACAGGTCGCATTTCCGATCATCTCTTATATTCCGGACAATATCGAATCTCTGCGCGCAGCTACGCGCACGGCGATTGCGGCCTTCGACGAGGGTGGGGTAGAGGGTGTGAAGCTGCGACACCGGGCTGCGATGGACGGTCATTTCCTACATCATAGACTGACCGCGATGCTTTCCGAATTGATCGCACTGGCGAAAGGCAGCTGTTGAAAGCAAGACGATCGGCCGATTTCGTCGGCGCCTTCGGGAAGTGAGCGGATCAGAAGCACACATGTCCGACGCAAAGCAATCCGACGTGGTGGTGATGGCTCGGCGACTTCACCACCGGCGCACAGCGCACCAAACAGGATACGTTTCGGCTGATTTGTTAGCACGTCATCGCGAGAGCGGAGCGAGAAGCGATCCCAAACCCGTCCCATGGCTGAAGCATCGCTTCGCCATCGGCTCGCGATGACGACCGTATTTGTGAAGCAATCAGCCGAATTCCGCCAACCGCGCTTGCCAATCGACGCGCCGATCCAGGGCTGCCGAGATCCCAAATGTCGATCATTGATTCTTCAAAAACGCGACATTGTAGATTTTGCCGTCTTCGATCTCGTCGACCAGCGCGCCCGCCGGGCCGCCAGTAATGAAATACGGTCGATATCTGAAACCGGCCATAAGCACGAAATATTCACGCCAACTCGCTCCGGATACGAGCGCAAGTTGGCTGGTATGCACTTCCGACATGATAATCGGCGACGAGCGTGTCAAAATCTCCCGCGCGCCGCTCATTGCGAGGACTTCCGCCCCTTCGATGTCCATCTTGATGAAATCGACCTTCGTGTCGGCGCCGAGCAGGGCGTCTAGCGTGTCTTGGTGAATTGGTTCGCGACGTAAATAGTGTGGCAACGACGCGTCGGCCTAGGCGATGAAGCTGCCCCCCGAATTGCCCGAACCTTCTTCGAGCGGATGATAGGCGATGACCATGTCGTCGCGCGGCCGGTCACCGACAATCGCGTGCGTCAAGGCGATATTGTTGCAGAAAGCATTTTCGGCGATGCTACGCTTCAGGGTCGTGACATTCTTAGAGTCTGTCCGTGAACTTCACGTTTTTATTACGAAGCCTTCTGAGCATGAGGCGGATAGAGGCGAGGTACAGAAACGCCAGCGCCTTGCGATTGAGGTTTTCGAAGTCCTTGGCCAGCCTTCGGCAGCGACCGAGCCATGAAAAAGTTCTTTCGACGACCCATCGGCGGGGCAGAACCTCGAAGCCTTTGGCCGCATCCGAGCGCTTGACGATCTCGGTGTCGACAAACGGCAAGGCCTTCTTCTGCTCGTCGCGGAACTGCGGACCCTGATAACCGCCGTCTGCAAACAGCTTTTGCAGAAATGGGAACTTTCCGAACATCGTGCGCAGCACGAGAACCCCGCCATCACGATCCTGTATGTCGGCGGGGTGAACGAGCGCATGAAGCAGCAGACCTATCGTATCGACGAGAATGTGCCGCTTCTTGCCCTTGATCTTCTTTCCCGCATCATAGCCGTGCGGATCGATGCAGCGCCCCCTTTTTCTGCGCTCTTCACGCTCTGGCTGTCGATGACCGCGGCTGTTGGGCTGGTCTCGCGCCCTGCCGCTTCGCGACACTTCACGTAGAGAGCGTGATGGATGCGATCGAGCGTTCCGTCGTATGTCCAAAGATCGAAATAGCCATGGACCGTGCTCTTGGGCGGAAAATCCTTGAGGATCGCGCGCCATTGGCAGCCGGTCGAGAGCACATACATCAAGCCGTTCACGACCGCGCGCATCTCGACCGTGCGCTTCCCGCCGCCCCGTTTCGCCGGTGGGATCAGCGGTCCGACGAGCACCCATTCCGCGTCCGTCACGTCGCTCGGGTAGCACAATTTGCTACGATCGTAGCGCGCGCGATTTTCATTCGTCCACATCGGCGGTCTCCGCGAGAATCAGACTGCCTCTATTGAATCACAAGCGATTCATCCGATTCAACTTGTCTTCGGACCGACACTTAGAAAGCGCCTCGAACGGGTAGACCTTGCCCGTCGGGCCGACGAGCGAGCTTGCAATAATGCTGAACAGGCCGATGTTGCCGCCGAGGTCGACAATAGAATGCCCGGGGCGTAGATACGCTTTGAGGAACTCGATTTCTTCGCGCTCATATGTGCCAAGCGCGACGCCGAGGCCTATCGAATCGGAGAGGTTGACGAAAATGCGGCCGGAGACCCCATAAGGCTCGAGCTGAGCAAGGACTTGAAATTTGCTGGCTTCGCCATTGACCAGAAGATATTCCGCCGACGTCATGATCCATTTGCGGAGCGCCTTGCGGTCTACAAAATTCGGGGTCATGTCGCGGTAATTTTGATTTTCTGGCTCACGTTCCAGGAAAAGCCGATAGGCCCACAATATGCTGTCTGCATCAACCGCCATAATCGCTTTCCTCCCGTCGACCCAAATTGCGCCAGCCGTGGCCTAGGCTCAGGACTCATTGATTGAGATAGAAGGCGACAGCGGCGGCGATGCATATGGCGGAGAAGAAGGCGTGCGCGCATCGATCGTAACGGGTGGCGATGCGCCGCCAGTCTTTGAGCTTGGCGAAGAGGTTCTCGATCTTATGACGTTGCCGGTAGAGCGCCTTGTCGTAATCGAGAGGCTTCTTACGGCTCTTTGTCGGCGGAATGCAGGGCTCGGTCCCGCGTTCCGCGAGCGCTCGCCGAAACCAGTCGCTGTCGTAGCCGCGATCTGCGATCAGGGCCGAGGACGGCGGCAGCGCGTCGAGCATCGGCCTCGCGCCTTTGTGATCGCTCATCTGCCCTTCGGTCAACATCATGACAAGCGGCTTGCCGGCGCCGTCGCAAACGACGTGGAGCTTGGAGTTCAGCCCGCCTTTCGTGCGGCCGATACAGCGGGAAAGAGCCCCTTTTTTAGGAGGCTCGCCGCCGTCCGATGCGCTTTCAGATGAGTGGAGTCGATCATGATCCGCTCCGGCTTCGGCCCTTCTCCCGCGAGCGCGGCGAAGATACGATCGAAGACGCCGAGCCGGCTCCAACGGATGAAGCGATTGTAGAGCGTCTTGGGCGGCCCATACTCCTTCGGGGCGTCCTTCCATTGCAGGCCATTCTTGATGACCTAGACGATCCCGCTGACCACGCGGCGGTCGTCCACCCGCGGCACGCCGTGCGCCAAGGGAAAGTGAGGGGAAATTCGCGCCATCTCCGCTTCGCTCAGCAAAAAACAAATCACCCATCAAAGCCTCCATTTCGGAGACCTTGAATCACGCCTCACTCCAAATTAATAGGTCCTGAGCCCAATCCGGGGTTAGCGCTCGATAGGCTCAAGATTCAGGAGCTTTACATCTCAGATCGCATGGGTGCAAGAAGTCGGGCCCATGCCGACAGAGAGCCTTTTAGACAGCATCCGCCATGAGGTCGGCCGGACGATCGTCGCAGAGCAAATTTAGGAACGCGCATGTCCGACGCGAAACAATTCGATGCCGTCGTGATCGGCTCGGGACTCGGCGGCCTCACGGCCGGCGCTTTGCTCGCTAGCCGAGGCTATGGCGTGCTGCTGCTCGAGCGCAACTTCAGCCTCGGCGGCGCGGCCTCGGTCTACAAAGTCGGCGGGCTGACCGTCGAAGCCTCGCTCCACCAGACCTCCGATCCGCGCAATCTGCGCGACCCCAAGCGCCGCATCCTCGACGAGCTCGGCATTTTGCACGAGATCGAATGGATTTCGACCGGCCCGCTCTATACCGTGCGGGGCGGCCCGCTGGCCGACCCCTTCGCACTGCCTACCGGTTTCGACGCCGCCGCGAGCGCGTTGGCCGAGCGTTTTCCCCGTCACGCCGGAGCGATCGAGCGTTTCCTCGGCGCGCTCGATTCGATCCAGGACGCGCTCTGGAACCTCTCGTCCGAGAGCGCGCCGATCGGCAAATCGGCGAGCCGGCTCGCTTCCTGCGCGTCGGCGGCGGCCGATTGGCGCTCCTCGCTCGCCGAGGTTCTGGGGCGCGAATTCGGCTCGGATGAAGCGATCAAATGCGCGCTCGGCGCGAATCTCTTCTATTTCGGCGACGATCCGCGCCGCATGTGGTTCATCTATTACGCGCTCGCGCAGGGCTCCAACATCGGCTGCGGCGGCGCCTATATAAAAGGCGGCTCACGGCAATTGAGCCTCAAGCTGGCCAAGGCGATCACCAAGGCGGGCGGCTCCGTGCGCCTCGGCCGCTCGGCGAGCGCGATCGAAACCGACGCCGACGGCCGGCCGGTCGCGGTGCGCCATGTGAACCGCAAGAGCGGCGAGGACGAGGAGAGCGTCGCGACGCGGCTGGTTCTCGCCGGCTGCGGGCCCAATGTCGTCGGCGATCTTCTGCCCGTCCCGGCGCGCGCGGCCTTCGACGCCGCATTCGGCGCGCGCGAGCTCTCCACGTCCCTGTTTTGCGCTCATTATGGATTGAGCGCGGCGCCGACCGCCGTCGGCCTCACCGATTATTCGTCGATCCTGCTGCCGGATCGAATGACGGCCTTCGACCAATATGACGCCGCGAGCCTGCTCGCCGACGCGCCGAAGGGCGAGCTGCCGCCGCTCGGGGTCGCCAATTTCGGCGCGATCGATTCGGGATTGTGGGAGACGGCGCCGGTGCTGCTCAGCGTTCTGGGCCTCGACTGCATCGGCAATTGGGAGGGCGTCGACCGCGACGCCGCGCGCGAGCGCCGCGAGCTCTGGCTGGATGCGTTGCTGGCGCGGCTGGAGCGCGATTATCCCGGCGTCTCGGCGCTGGTGCAGGAGCGCACGCTGCTCACCGCCAATTCCATGCGCGGCTATCTGAACACGCCGGCGGGGGCCGTCTATGGTTACGCGGCGCTGCCGCCGACGACGCCCATCGAAACGGGCTTCCCGCGCACGCCGAAAACGCCGCTGCCCGGCCTCTATCTGGCTTCCGCCTTTGGCGGCGAGCATGGCTTCAATGGCGCCATGCTGTCGGGAGCGGAGGCCGCGAAACTCGCGGCCCTGGACCTCGCAAACGCGAAATCTCAATAGAAGGGCGAATAGATCGCCTTGCTCGCATCGGCGACCACGTCGCCATTGTAGAGCCGCACAGTCAGCGAGCCGCCGAGCTGCTGCGCCGCCTCGGCGAGATAGCCGGTCGCGTAGGCCTTGGCGTTCTCGAGCGAGTCGAATTCGTAGAATCCGCCGATCGTATTGGTGTTGATCCCGCTGAGCCAGGTCTTGCTCTTGATGCCGGGATTTTTCTTCATCGCGACATCGATCTCCCGCCAGGGGATTTCCTCGAAGGGAATCGACACTTGGATTTCCGCGTAGAGAAATACTTTCTCGCCCATTCCGGCCTCCGCGAGCCTGTCGCGCGTCACGCGCATTCGGGCGCAATAAAAATCATAATTCTGCTAGACTAACAACTGTATATTTCGCCGCAGCGTCAGCGTAACAATATGACAGTTTTGTTTTATATGTGACATTTCGTCTGCCCAATTTTTATCTCTTGATCTTTTCGATCTGATTTATCAGCATATAGGAACCCGATGCGGAGGCATGCGTGACCGAGGCTTATTACTCGCAGAAGATCCACGGCCCGTTCGAAACCCAGGAGCTCGGCGATTTCGATCTGCTGAGCGGCGAGACGATTCGCGGGCTGAACATCGCCTACGCCACATTCGGAAAGCTCTCGCCGGCGCGCGACAACGCCGTGCTGTTTCCGAACTGGTATTCCGGCTCGTCGAAAATTCTCGAGCTCGCCTATGTCGGCGCCGGCCGCGCGCTCGATCCGGAAAAATATTTCATTATCCTGGCCAATCAGATCGGCGCCGGCCTCTCCAGCTCGCCGAGCAACACGCCCTCGCCTTTCGGCGCCGCGCGCTTTCCCAAAGTGGAGATCGCCGACGATGTGCGCGCCCAGCATCGTCTGGTGACGGAAAAATTCGGCATCGAGCGCCTCGCTCTCGTGCTCGGCGGGTCGATGGGCGCGCAGCAGACGTATGAATGGGCCGTGCGCTTTCCAGACGCGCTGCGCCGCGCCGCGCCCATCGCCGGCCTCGCGCGCGGCACGCCGCATAATCGGCTGCTGGTGCAGACATTCATCGACGCGATCGCCTCCGATCCCGCCTTCGAGGACGGCTGGTACGAGAGAGCCGCGCACCTCCATCGCGGCCTGCGCCGCCATGCGCGCGTCTTCGCCGCCTCCGGCTTCTCGCCGGCGCTGTTCAATAGGCGCGGCTTTGCGGAGCTCGGCTTCTCGACGACCGATGATTTCGTCACCGGCTTCGTCGAAAATCACTTCCTGCCGCAGGATCCGAATAATCTGCTCCTGCTGCTCGCCAAATGGCGGGACGCCGATGTGTCGCGAAGCGCGAACGGCGACCTCGCCGCCGCGCTCGGCCGCATTCGCGCCAAGACCTTCGTCATCGCCATAGAGGAAGACGGATTCTTCCCGCTCGCCGATATCGAAGCCGAGCAGCGACTCGTCCCGGGGAGCGAATTGCGGCGCGTGTCGTCGCCCTGGGGCCATCTCGCTCTGTTCGGAACGGACGGCGCCTATAACGCGGCGATCGATCGTCACCTGAACGAACTTCTCGCCGCCTGAGGCGTGCGAAAACACCGTGCAAGCGTAAAGGAGGAGCATCTGATGTCGAACAGCAGCGCCGAGGCCGTCGCCATTCCCGCCGACCGTCCGCCGATCGATCCCTATCCGCTGAGCCCCTATGTCGCCTGGGCGGGAAATCGCAATCGCGATCCGATCCTCTCGGTGTTCAAGGAGATTTTTCCCAAGAGCGGGAACGTGCTCGAGCTCGCGAGCGGCGCGGGCAATCACATCAATTATTTTGCGCCGCATTTTCCCGAGCTGTTCTTCCAGCCCTCCGATTATGACACGGATGTCTTCGCGACGATCGAGCAAAAGCGCGCGGAAGCCGGCAACGCAAATGTCGCCGATCCGCTGAAGATCGATCTCACCAAATCGGAGAGCTGGCCCGACGCCGAGGATCGCCTCTATGACGTGATCTTCGTCGTCAATCTGTTCCAAGTCGCGCCGGTCGCCATCGCCGACGGCATCGCGCAGCTCGCCGCGCGCGTGCTGGCGAAGGACGGATTCGTCGCCATCTACGGCCCGTTCAAGGTGGAGGGCGGATATACGACCGCCTCCAACGAAGCCTTCGACAAAGAGATCCTCGCCGCCAAAGTCTCCGAATGGGGATTGAAGGATGTGAAGGATCTCGAGAAGGCCGCGGCGCCGCATGGAATCGCGCTGAAGAAGATCCTCGATCTTCCCGCCAATAATTTCATCCTGGTCTTCGGCCGCGCATAGAGCGCTTTCCGCTCGAACGGAAGCGTTCGAGCGACCTGAATTCGCTCCAAACGAGTTCGGCTTCCGATCCAAAAGGAACGGAAGCCGATCTCTCTCATGCGCCGACGAGGCGCGTGGACCAGTCCTCGACGACTCCATGCGCGAGACGGCGCGCGGCAAGCTCGCGCCAGGACGGCGTGAGCTCGCGCAACTGCGCCATTTGCGCCAGCGCATCGCGATCGAGCATGCGCAGATAGAGCAATTCATTGAGCCGCGACAAAGGCCAATCCGGCAGGGGCCGCTCCAAACGCTCCAGCCGATCGCCCGGCTCGGCGACGCCCTCGCGCAGCACGCGATAATACCAGCCGGTGCGCCCGCTCGTTTGCACGCGGCGGGCCATATCCGGCCGCGCGAAACGGGCGTTCAGCTTCCAGCAGGGCTGGCGTCCCTGGCTCACCTGCAGCAGCGCCGAACCGAAGGCGAAGACATCGCCGACGCAGATGTCGCGTTCCGTGACGCCGAGCGTCGAAATATTCTCGCCGAAGGCCGGCGGCGCGCAGAGCGCCTCGACGAGCTCCGGCCCTTCCTTCGCCCAAACGTCGTAGTGATCGCGCGGATAATGATGCAGCGCCTTTTCCGGCCCGCCATGATGACGCAGATCGCCCTGAAGGTCGCCCGCGAGGCCGTCGCGCAGAATGCGCCAGGGCGCAGGCGCCGCGCTTTTGACGATGCCGCTCGGCGCGTCGCGCGGGCCGAGCGAAACGAGCGCCTTGGCGGCGAACATGGTTTCGATCTTCGGGAAGGTGGTCATAGCGATCTCATTCGAAAAAAGGCCTCGCGCGAGCAGCGCTCGGCGAGGCAGTTCGGAGTCGCCGAAGTGACAACGGCGAGGGGTGCTCCGGCTATTTCAGCGCGGCGAGATCCGCGCCGAAATTAATGTGATAGGCGCGCCCGTCGATGACGAAGGCGGGCACGGATTTGACGCCGGCGGCCTCGGCCTCGCGCAGACGCGCCTTGTCCTCGCCGAGATGCACGATCTCGACATCGAAGACGCTCGGATCGAGCGATTTCGCGAAGGCGGTCTCCGCATCCGCGCAAACCGGGCAGCCAGCATGGTAGAATGTCGCTTTCGTCGCCATGGCCTTGGTCCTCCTCTCTCCTGCCTTCGACGCGCCGACATCCTGCGGCGCGCCGTTTTTCTGCGAGGCCGCGGGCGGCTTTTGGCGGCGTCGCCACATGCCCTTGCGCCTCGAGAAGCTGCGATACATCGGCGGCGGCCTCGCTAAGCCGAGCGACGCTCGAAGACGCGCCACGCCGCTTCGAGAACAGGCGGCGGAGCTGCATCATGCTCCGGGCAATCCAGCCGCAAATGACGGCCGCCGAAGGCCGCGTCGACGAGCGCGCAATGATGCGGAAGCTCCGCGTCCTCATGCGCGTAGGGCCGGAAATAGCGGCAAGTGACGCAGAGCCGTTGCGGCGGTATGGCTTTGGCCTGCTGCAAGGCGCGGATCGTCTTGATGACCAGCTCGAGCAGCGTCTGCTGCTCCGGCGGCGTCAATGTCTCGAGCGCCCGCTCGGCCGAGGTCATTGCGAGGCCGATGGCGCGGACGACGTCGCAGCCGGCCGGCGTCACGCGAATGGCGACGGCGCGCTTGTCCTCGCTGTCGGGAAGCTTGACGACGAGACCCTTGCGCGCGAGCGCGGCGATGGAATCGGTCGCTGTGGGCTGTGTGACGCCGAGATGTTCCGCCACGGCGCGCAGGCGCATCCCGACGTCGCCGCGGCCGGCGATGAATGTGAGCGCGTGCAATTGCGTCGGGGTGAGCCCTGCCTCTTCCGCGACGCCCCATTCATCGGCGCGCATGGCGGCGGCGATGCGGTCGAGCCCCTCGCGCAGGCGGCGCGGCAGCGGGGTGGAGATGGCGTCGAAAAGCGTCATGAGATTTGATTAGGACTCCTATCTATTTTTGTCAAGCGCGCCTGCACGCTTGCGATTCGCCATGCGCTTGCGCTAGGCCATCTCGGCCTCGCCCCAAGCAGGATCGTCCCGATGCTCCGACCCGCCGTCGCTTGTCTGCTCACCCTCGCCGCCACGCTTCCGGCGCGCGCGACCGATCTCAATGATTATCCGACCTCCGCCAGAGCGGATTATGTGTTCGGCTGCATGAAGGCCAATGGCGATTCGCGGCAGGCGTTGGAGCAATGCTCCTGCTCGATCGACATCGTCGCCTCCATCCTGCCCTATGATCGCTATGTGTCGGCGGAGACGGTCGCGAGCATGGACCTGCAAGCCGGGCAGATCGGCTCCTTGTTCCGCAACTCGCGCCTCGCCAAGGAAGCGCTGGAGGAGCTTCGCCGCGCCCAGGCCGAAGCGCAGGTGCGGTGTTTCTGAAGGCGCTCGCGGAGGCGACTTCCGTCACGCCCCCGAGAGCCGGGCCACGGCCCGCGCATGGCCGATCAGCGGCAGCAGCAGCGACAATTCCGGCCCATTCTCGGCGCCCGTGAGCGCCAGCCGCAACGGGTGGAACAGCGCCTTGCCCTTGCGGCCGGTGCGCGTCTTCACCTCGCTGGTCCAGGCGGACCATGTCGTCTCGTCCCAGGGCTCGGGCGGCAGCAGCGCCAGCGCCTCGGCCAAAAACCCCGCATCCTCGCGGATTGGCGCGATCTCGCCCTCGACGACGCGCCACCAGTCCAGAACATCGGCGAAGCTCGTCAAATTCCCGCGCACCGCGCGCCAAAAAGGCTCGGCCTTGAAGCCGAGGATGTCATGCGCCTCGAGGCGCTCGCGCATGTCCTCATAATCGAGAATCGCCAGAGTGCGATGGGTGAGCGGGCCGAGATCGGCGGGATCGAAACGCGCGGCGTTGCGCGAGAGATGTGCGAGATCGAACTCATGCGCGAGACCGGCGAGCGAGCGCACCGCATGGACGCTGTCCGACGAGCCGGTCAGCACCGCGAGCGCGGCCACTGCCAGCGCCTCATAGCCCTCCTCGCGCAGCGAGGCGATGGCGAGCGAGCCCGTGCGCTTGGAGAGCGCCTCGCCCGTGCCGCCGACCAGAAGATTGTGATGGGCGAAGACGGGATAGGGCCGCTCCGGCGCGAGCGCCTGAAACAGACGAATCTGCACCGCCGTATTGGTCACATGATCCTCGCCGCGGATCACATGGGTTATGCCGAGCTCTATGTCGTCGACGACCGACGGCAGAGTGTAGAGAAAACTGCCATCCTCGCGCAGCAGCACGGGATCGGAGAGGGTGGCGCAATCGATCGCGCAGTCGCCACGCACGAGATCGCGCCATAGGACGACGCCTTCCGGCAGCTTGAACCGCCAATGCGGCTTGCGCCCCTCCGCCGCGAGGCGCGCCCGATCCTCGGCGGAAAGCTTCAGCGCGGCGCGGTCATAGACCGGCGGCAGGCCGCGGGCCTGCTGGAGCTTGCGGCGCTTCTCGAGCTCCTCCGGCGTCTCGTAGCAGGGATAGAGCAGGCCCGCCGCCTCCAGCCGCGCCGCCGCGGCCTCATAGAGCGGAACGCGCTGCGACTGGCGCACGACGACGTCCGGGCGCACGCCGAGCCAGGCGAGATCGACCTCGATCGCCTGCGCGAACTCCTCGCTCGAGCGGGCGAAATCAGTGTCATCGAATCGCAGCACGAATCTTCCATGGTGGGCGAGGGCGTACAAGTAGTTCAGCAAGGCCGGACGCGCATTGCCGATATGGATGCGGCCGGTCGGCGAGGGCGCAAAGCGAACGATCGGAGTGGTCATGAGCAAACTTCGGCAGGAGGAGAATGCGAGGGCCGCGCGACGCGACAAGATTCTCGCGCCGCCCCCCTTTTGCCAAGAGCTGAGCGAGTTGTCAGGCGGAATATCGGTCTGGCCCGCTCCGAGGCTGCGCAGCCGGCGCCGCTCGCCGGCGCAGGCCGAGGCCGTCGCCGCCGCCCGTCTCGAATCCCGCAAGTGACAGGCAGGGACCACGCATGATCATCGCCTATGTGTGCGCCGCCTTTTGCGCGACGCTGCTCACGCTCAACCTCGCCAGCATCGCCATCGCCGCCTTCCGCTGCAAAGCCCGCCCCCGCAATTTGCCCGTCCCCGCCCATGCGCCGCCGGTCAGCATCGTGCGGCCGCTGCGCGGGCTCGAGACGTTCAGCGAGGAGACGCTCGGCTCGACCTTCGCGCTGAACTACCCGAGCTATGAAGTCCTCTTCTGCGTGCAATGCGCCAATGATCCGGTGATCCCGCTCGTCGAGACGCTCATCGCGGCGCATCCGCAAGTCCCGGCGCGGCTGCTCGTCGGCGACGATTATGTGAGCGTCAATCCTAAGCTCAACAATTGCGTGAAGGGCTGGGACGCGGCGCGCCACGCCTGGGTCGTGCTCGCCGACTCCAACGCTCTGCTGCCGCCCGATTACATCCAGACCATGCTCGCCGCCTTCCGCAAGGACACGGCGCTCTCCATCTCCATGCCGATCGGCTCGCGGCCCAAGGGCTTTTGGGCGGAGGTCGAATGCGGCTTCCTCAACACCTTCCAGGCGCGCTGGCAATATGGCGCGGAGGCGGTCGGCATCGGCTTCGCGCAGGGCAAGAACATGATGTGGCGGCGCGAGGTGCTGGAACGCGCCGGCGGCATCAGGGCGCTCGGCGCCGAGATCGCCGAGGACGCCGCCTCGACCAAGATCATCCGCGCGCAGAAGATGAAGGTGCGGCTCGTCGACATGCCCTTCGAGCAGCCGCTCGGCCGTCGCAGCGCGCTGGAGGTCTATTCGCGCCATGTGCGCTGGGCGCGGCTGCGCCGCGTGACCTTCCCGGCCTATTTCGCGCCGGAATTCATGAATGGCAGCTTCATGCCCGTGGTGACGGGCGCCTATGCCGCGCATCTGCTCGACGCCAATGTGGCGCTCACCGCCGGCGCCATTCTGGCGTCGCTCTATGGCGCGGAATGTCTGCTGGCCCGCATCGCCGGCTGGCGGCTCTCCTGGCGCAGCCCGCTGGCGCTGCTGACGCGCGACATTCTGCTGCCGGTGATGTTCGTCGACGCCTGCCTCTTCGATGATTTCGTCTGGCACGGCAACGCCATGACCGTGCGCGAGCAGGAAGAGCAGACGACGGTCTGAACCATCCCCCACGACCCGCGATGACGAAGGGGCGCCGCGAGGCGCCCCTTTTCATTTCGCCGGCTCCTCCGGCGTCGCTATGTCGATCTTGCGGATGACGCGCTCCGGCTCCGGCCGCACCAGATCGATGGACAAGAGGCCGTTGACGAGATCGGCGCCCTGCACCTGCATCCCTTCCGCCAGCAGAAAGGCGCGCTGGAACTGCCGCGCCGCGATGCCGCGATGCAGGAACTGCCGCTCGCGATCGTCCTCCATTTGCTTGCCGCGAATGACGAGCTGGCTCTCCTCGAGCGAGATCTCGAGCTGGTCGCGCGTGAAGCCGGCGACGGCGAGCGTCAGCCGCAGCCGATCCGGGCAGGACTCCGAGCGCGGCAGCCGTTCGATATTATAGGGGGGATAGCCGTCGGAGCCCGAGCGGGTGACGCGGTCCAGCGCGCGTTCGATCTCGTCGAACCCCAAAAGGAAGGGGGAATTCAGCGTCGGCAGTCGTGCCATGTCGAAGCCCTCGCGGCGCTTCTCTCTTGGGAATAATCCACGAGGCCCGGCGTCGGCGCCCCGCGCCGTATATGGAGCCGAAGCTCGACACGATCAAGCGGGGCAAACAAGCGCTGTCGCTGACGAATTTGTGGAGGTCCGAAGCACCTCGCCGAATTCCCGCCCGGGCGCGGCGGGCGAGCCGAGAGGCAGGAAGAAACTCGGCGCCCCGAGGCGGCCACGTCTGCTCGGCCGCTTCACTATTGCGTTGGGCCATACGCCAGCATATTGTTTTTCGGTACAGAAATGATCGCCAATTATTTGATACGCGGTGGAAATAATGACTATCTCTCCCGAGAGCTATCCTCGCAAAGCCAATGTCCCTCAAAGGCTTTTCGGCATAGGCCGGCCAGGCGCGCGCGAGGGCTCAGCTGTCTCGAGCGAGAGTGTCGATATGAGCGCCGACAGCGTCTTGTCGCACAGTGAAGCGCTCGACGCTCTCTATTCCGGCCTGCTCGGCCGCGAACCGGATGAAAGCGGTTTCAACGGCTTTATGACAGCGATCCGGAATGGCGAATCGCTCGCGTCGATCGTGCATGTGATGGCCAACAGCCCTGAATTTCTCAACCGTCACAACCTCGTGCGCGTCGGAGCAGTCGAGCTTCCGGACCTCACCGAAATATTTCCCCGCAAATATGTCCGCTGGGAGAACGCGCGGTGGATTTTCAACGCGTCCGAAGACGACGATTTCGGCTTGATGTTGCGTATGATCGATGAAAATCGATATTATGATCGTTTCGGGGTTTGGACTCCGGTAATCGACCGCGACAAGCGCGTGACGGCCGCGATCGCGCTGGGTCTCGGCGCGAGCAGCTGTGTGGAGCTCGGATGTTTCAGTGGTCCAGTTCTCAGCGTGCTTGCGGACCGCGGCGTCGATGTGTGCGGCGTCGAACTCAGCCATATCGCATTCATTCTCGCTTTCCCCAACGTTCTGCGGAAACTGAAATACGGAGACCTTCTGAACGTCGAATTCGATCGGACCTTCGATATTTTCATAGGCATGGATATTCTCGAGCACCTGAACCCGATCGAGTTGCCGAAATATATTCGCCGTATCCGCGAAATTGTCGCCCCGAACGGCTTCGCCCTGATCAATTCGCCGATGATCGGGAATGACGACGTCTTCGGCGTCGCCTTCGATCCCTATCTGCCGGAGTGGCGCGAAGCCGGAGAGGATTCGTTCTGGCGGCACATGGACTGCGACGCCAAGGGCTGGCCGATGCATGGGCATCTGGTATGGGCTAGCCCACGCTGGTGGGAAACCCTTTTTCTGAAAGAGGGCCTCGTTCGAGATCGACGTCTTGAACGATATATTCAGCTCACGCTGAAGGATTTTTTCGACGAGCAGGCCCCAGGGCGCCGGTCGCTGTTCCTCCTTCGCCATGCCGATCACGAGCCGAACATCGCCGAAATCGAAAAAAATTTGACGCTCCGAATAGGCGAGGCACTGTCGGCTCCTTAAAATGGCGCGCGGCCGGCGAACGGGTCGTGGCCGCGCCCCAGATGCGGAATGGTGACCGAAGGCGAAACCCGAGTCCAGGCTAGCCATGCGCGCCGATTTGTTGTATGCGCCGCGAACGAGTTTTCACCCCGCCCCCGATGCGGGGAGTTGGAGATCGAGACAAATGGCCGTTCCGAAGCGAAAAACCTCCCCGATGAAGCGCGGGTTCCGCCGCTCCGCCGACGCGATCAAAGCGCCGACCTATGTCGAGGACAAGGATTCGGGCGAGCTGCGCCGTCCGCACCATATCGACCTCAAGACCGGCATTTATCGCGGCCGGCAGGTGCTGAAGGTCAAGGCTCAGGAAGCCTGATCTTTTCAGCTGACGGGAATTTGCGAGCCCGACGCGCGAAAGCGCCGTCGGGCTCGCGGCGTTTCAGCGCGGCAACGTTCAGCGCGCCTGCTGCGCTTTCGCCAGCAGCGGCAGCAGAATCGCGCGCGGCGCCACACGTCCCGCCGCGACGAAGAATTTATTCACCAGCCCCGGCACCACCACGCGCCGGCCGGCGAACAGCGCCTCATAGCCCTGGCGCGCCACCTCCTCGGCCGGCAGCAGCGCAGGCTTGACCGCCTTCATCTCGCCCTTGAAGTCGAAGCCGGCGCGCGCCTGAAATCCGGTTTGCACCGGGCCGGGGCAGAGCGCGGTGACGCGCACGCCATGCGGCTTCAGCTCCTCGGCGAGAGCCTCGCTGAAGGAGCGGACATAGGCCTTGCTGGCGTAATAGACGGCGAAGCCCGGCCCCGGCATGAAGGAGGCGACCGAGGCGACATTCAATATGCCGCCGCGCGCCTCGATGACCGAGGGCAGAAAGCGCAAGGTCAGCGCCGTCAGCACGCGAATATTGAGATCGACGATCGCCAATTGCTCGGCGGCGTCGAGCTCGACGACGCGACCGACGAGGCCGAAACCGGCGTTGTTGACGAGAATATCCGGCTTGCGCCCGGCCGCGCTCAGCGTCGTCGCCAGCTGCTCGCAGGCGTCCGTCTCGCAGAGGTCGAGATCGACGACGAGCGGCGGCTCGGCGGCTCCCGCTGTCTCGATTTCGGCCGCCAGCGCCTCCAGCCTGTCGCGGCGGCGGGCGACCAAAGTCACATGATGGCCCTTGCGGGCGAACAGCCGAGCGAGCTCGAGGCCGATGCCGTCAGAGGCTCCGGTGACGATGGTGGTGGTCGCGGCGTCGCTCATGTTTCAGCCTCCCCAGGGCCCCGGCCGGACCGGCTTGCCGGCGTCCTTCGCGGCCTGGCGCAGTGACACGCGATCTCGCGTCGAGACGCCGAGCAGCTCGGCGACGCGCCAGATCACATTCTCCTCGAATTCATGCGCCTCGCCGTCGGCATAGGCCATCTCCCACAACATGCCGATGACGGCGCGGCGTCCGTCCTCGTCGAGCCGCCGCGTCAGCACTTGGGTGAAACGATAGAGATCGACGGCCTCGCGCTCGCTCTCGGCCGCAGCGTCGATGAGCGCGCGGGCGGCGGCGCGATCGAGGCCGAAGCGGGTCTCCACCAGCGTCTGCAGCAGCGCGCGCTCGCCGGCGTCGAACTCCCCGTCGACGGCCGCGAGATGCACCAGCAGAGCGACGGCGGCCAGACGATAATCGGCCGCCTCGAAGGGCCGCGGCCGGGCGGTGCCGGAGACTTCGTCGAGAAAAGCGCGGAGGGCGTCGAGCATGGAAGGCGCGGCCTCGAGGTTTGGGGGCGTTCTCAGCTCTATATGGGGGTCCGCGCGCGAAGCATAGCCCGCGGCGACGCCCTCTTCACACGGCTCCGGACGCGGCCTGCGCAATTGGCGATTGACAATGCTTTGAATTCTCTTTACCTACCTTGTTGCTGCAATGCAGCGTGACTCGTTCCGGCCGCGTGGATCGCTTCCCACAGGGGATCGGAGCCGTAGAGCGAGTCCTCTTCACGACGACGGCCCGATACGCGGGGCAGGTCTCCCATCCATCGCTGCATGGCCTCGCGCGGGAACCGATTCGCGCGCATGCCGCCCATTTCGAAAGTTACGCAGTGACCAATTTCGCCGATCTCGGCTTCGCCGAGGTCATTCTGCGCGCGCTCGCGCAGGAAGATTATGTGACGCCCACGCCGATCCAGGCCCAGGCGATTCCCGCTCTTCTCCAAGGCCGAGACCTGCTCGGCATCGCCCAGACGGGCACCGGCAAAACCGCCGCTTTCGCCCTTCCGATCCTGCAACGGCTGCTCGACGAGCGCCGCCGTCCGGCTCCCAACACGACGCGCGCGCTGGTGCTGGCCCCGACGCGCGAGCTCGCGGCGCAGATCGCCGAAAGCTTCCGCGCCTATGGGCGCTTCGCCCGCATGAACATCGGCGTCATCGTCGGCGGCGTCGCCCATGGCCCGCAGATCCGTATGCTCGCCGGCGGGCTCGACGTGCTCGTCGCGACGCCCGGCCGTCTGCTCGATCATGTCGCCGCCGGCCATATGCGGCTCGAGTCGACGCGGACGATCGTGCTCGACGAGGCCGATCATATGCTCGATCTCGGCTTTGTCGTCCCCATTCGCAAGATCGTCTCGCGGCTGCCCAAGGAGCGGCAGAATCTCTTCTTCTCGGCGACCATGCCGAAAGAGATCGCCTCGCTCGCCGACGACATGCTGCGCGATCCCATCACCGTGCGCGTGACGCCGGCGGCGACGACGGCCGAGCGCGTCGCGCAGCGGGTGATCCTCGTCGACGGAGCGGCCAAGCGCGACGTTCTGCTCGAGCTCTTTTCCGATCCGAACTTCTCCCGCGCCATCGTCTTCACGCGCACGAAGCGCGGCGCGGATCGCGTCGCGCAGCATCTCGCTGTGAACGCCGTCGGCGCCTCGGCGATTCATGGCAATAAGAGCCAGAATCAGCGCCAGCGGGCGCTCGAGGACTTCCGCGCCGGCCGCACGCGCGCGCTGGTGGCGACCGATATCGCCGCGCGCGGCATCGACATAGACGGCGTCACCCATGTGGTGAATTTCGAGCTGCCGGAGACGCCCGAGGCCTATGTGCATCGCATCGGCCGCACCGCGCGCGCCGGCGCGGCGGGCGCCGCCGTCTCGCTCTGCGACAATAGCGAGAAGCCACTGCTCAAGCAGATCGAGCGCGTGACCCGCCAGACGCTGGCGGTCGTCGACCGCCGTAGCGCGGCAGGCGCCGCCGCCGCAGAGGGAGACGCTCCGCGTCGTCCGCATGAGCACCGGCGCACGCATCAGGAGCCGGGCCGCGTCGCGCGCCATGCCGGCAAGCCGGGCGAACATGCGCGGCCTCCGCAGCAGCAGCAGCGTCGCTCCGGCAAGCCGGGCGGACGTCGACCGGATCATTCCGCGCCGCGCTCGCTCGCTTCCGAGTAAGCAAATCTCCGCGTAAGCAAATCCTGCGACTCTCCGCTTTATTCTCGTGAAGCTCTTCGTGTCTTAGTGGTTCCTTCACCACGAAGACACGAAACTCACGCAGTCGAAGCGGGGAGCTGACAATGGTCTTCGATCTCGTCATCGTCGGCGGCGGCGTCAATGGCTGCGCCATAGCGCGCGACGCCGCCGGGCGGGGCCTCCGCGTCCTTCTGCTCGAGCAGAAGGATCTTGCCGCCGCCACCTCCTCCGCCTCGACCAAGCTCGTCCATGGCGGGCTGCGCTATCTCGAACAATATGAGTTCCGCCTCGTGCATGAGGCGCTGGCCGAGCGCGAGCTGCTGCTCGCCGCCGCGCCGCATATCATTCATCCGCTGCAATTCATCGTGCCGCACGAGCGCTCGATCCGCCCGGCCTGGCTGGTGCGGCTGGGGCTCTTCCTCTACGACCATCTCGCGCGGCGAGAGCGCATTCCGGGCTCCGCGACGGTCTCGCTCGACGGAACGCGATTCGGCGCGCCGCTGACCGCCGGTCATCGCCTCGGCTTCTCCTATTACGACTGCCGCGTCGACGATTCGCGGCTCGTCATATTGGAGGCGCTCGACGCTTTCGAACGCGGCGCCGATATTCGCGTCGGCGCGAAGCTCGTCGGCGCGCGGCGCGACGGCGCGCAATGGACCGCCAGCGTCGCCGGCGCCGACGGAAGGCTGGAGGAAATCCGCAGCCGCGCGCTCGTCAACGCCGCCGGGCCCTGGGCGTCGGAGACTCTGGAGCATCGCCTCGGCCTCAGCTCGCGCAAACATGTGCGGCTGGTCAAAGGCTCGCATATCGTCACACGCCGGCTCTATGAGGGCGCGCAGGCCTATATGCTGCAACGTCCGGACAAGCGCATCATCTTCGCCATTCCCTTCGAAGAGGATTTCACGCTGGTCGGAACGACCGAAATTCCCTTCGCCGGCGCGCCGGGGCCAGTGGAGATCAGCGAGGAGGAGACCGATTATCTCCTCGCGGGGATCGATCATTTCTTCCGCGAAAAAATCGCGCGCAGCGATGTCGTCTGGAGCTATTCGGGCCTGCGCCCGCTCTATGACGACGGCTCGCTCGAGGCCTCCGTCGTCACGCGCGACTATGCTTTCGATCTCGACGCGCAGGGCGGCGCGGCGCCGGCGCTGTCGATCTTCGGCGGCAAGATCACGACCGCGCGCCGCCTCGCCGAGCATGCGCTGGATACGCTCGCGCCTTTCTTTCCCGATATGCGCGCGGCCTGGACCGGCGGCGCCGTTCTGCCGGGGGGCGATCTCGGCCCCGGCGGCTTCGACGCTTTCCTCGCGGAGCTGTCTCGCGCGAAACCTTTTCTCGAGCCGCGCCTCGCGCGGCGTCTCGCCTCCGCCTATGGAACGCGCCTCTGGCGTTTTCTCGAGCCGACGAAATCTCTCGTCGATCTCGGCGCCGATCTCGGCTGCGGCCTGACCGAGGCGGAGCTCGACTATCTCCGCGCGCATGAATGGGCGCGCACGGCGGAAGACGTGCTGTGGCGACGCTCCAAGCTCGGCCTGCGTTTCGACGCTGCGCAGACGCGAGCGCTCGCACGCGCGCTCACGCCGCGCGCGGCCTCGTGAAGCGGACGGGCTTGCGCCGGCGAAAACCGTGCGGATAGCATGCTCATCGCGCTTCGCGTCTTCGTCGTCGAAGTCGCCACCGCGACACGAAAGACGAGCGAGGCGGAGACGGTCATGACCAGATATGTCGGCGCGATCGATCAAGGCACGACGAGCTCGCGCTTCATCATCTTCGATCACGACGGCGAGATCGTCGCGCTCGACCAGCGCGAACATGCGCAGATCTATCCGCGACCCGGATGGGTCGAGCATGACGCGACAGAAATCTGGCGCCACACGCGCGACGTCATCGCCGGCGCGCTGGCGGAGGCGGGGCTTTCTCCCGCCGATCTCGCTTGCGTGGGCCTCGCCAATCAGCGCGAGACGACGCTGCTCTGGGATCGCCGAACCGGCGCGCCGCTGCACAACGCCATCGTCTGGATGGACACGCGCACCGATGCGCTCGTCGCGCGCTTTTCCGCGCAGGGCGGCAAGGATCGATTGCGCGCAAAGACGGGCCTGCCGCTCTCCACCTATTTCTCGAGCCTGAAGCTCGTCTGGCTACTCGAGAACATTCCCGGCGCGCGCGAGAAGGCGGCGGCCGGCGAGGCGCTGTTCGGCACGATGGATTCATGGATCGCCTGGAATCTCACCGGCCGCCATTTCACCGACGCGACCAACGCCGCGCGCACGCAGCTGATGAATCTCGAGACGCTGCAATGGGACGAGGAGCTGCTCGCGCTCTTCGACATTCCGCGCGCCTGCCTGCCGGAGATTCGTTCATCGAGCGAAATCTATCGCGCCTGTCGCGAGCCGCTCGCGGGCGTCGCGCTTTCGGGCGCGCTCGGCGATCAACATGCGGCGCTGATCGGCCAGGCCTGCTTTTCGCCCGGCGACGCCAAAAACACTTATGGCACCGGCTGCTTTCTCTTGATGAACATAGGCGAGACGCCGCGCATCTCGACCAAGGGACTGCTCACGACGCTCGCCTATAAGCTCGGCGACGAGAAGCCGGTCTACGCGCTCGAGGGTTCGGTCGCCATCGCCGGCGCACTGGTGCAATGGCTGCGCGACAATCTCGGAATCATCGAGAAGAGCTCCGACATAGAACAACTCGCGGCGAGCGTCCCCGATAATGGCGACGTCTATTTCACGCCCGCCTTCGCGGGGCTCTATGCGCCCTATTGGCGTGAGAGCGCGCGAGGCGTCATCGCCGGGCTCACGCGCTTCTCGACGAAAGCGCATATCGCCCGCGCGGCGTTGGAGGCGGTCGCCTTCCAGAGCTTCGACGTCGTCGAGGCGATGGCGGCCGAT
This sequence comes from Methylosinus sp. H3A, assembly GCF_015709455.1. Lineage (NCBI taxonomy): Bacteria > Pseudomonadati > Pseudomonadota > Alphaproteobacteria > Hyphomicrobiales > Methylocystaceae > Methylosinus > Methylosinus sp. H3A. The sequence continues at coordinate 1,403,026 of NZ_JADNQW010000005.1, read as the reverse complement.
TCGGGCGTGGCGCTGGAGGAGCTGCGCGTCGACGGCGGCATGGCGGTCAATGAGCTGCTGATGCAGTTTCAAGCGGATATTCTCGCCGCACCGGTCGTGCGGCCGCATTGCATAGAGACGACGGCGCTCGGCGCCGCTTATGCGGCGGGGCTGGCGACAGGCTTTTGGAAGAGCGTCGACGAGCTCGCCGCGCATTGGCGCGTCGACAGGCGCTGGCGTCCGCGAATGGCGAGCGAGGAGCGCGGACGCCGCCTCGCCAAATGGCGCAAAGCGGTGACGCGCTCCTTCGATTGGACCGATTGAGCGTCACCGCGATTGCGCAGCGGCGGCGCCGAGAGCGTTGCGGCGCAGGATGAAAAAGCGCTTCGACGAATCACCGCCGTGGAGAATCGATGCGCGAGCGTTGCATTTTCGGCCATCCGTCGCGCTCGAGCTGCAGCCATTTTCCGCGCATTGCGCAGAATGGCTGCGGCCACGTCGGCAACATCTTGCTTTTTATCGAAATTTTCGAGGCTTCGCGGCGGTCTCGCGAGCGCGGCCTTCACCGCTGCGCCCGCGGCGTTTCGTCATCATGGCGACGATAGGTGATTTGTGTCGCGATTATGTATATAAGGCGACACGAAACGGAGCGTCCGGCCCTCTTTCGGCCGGCGTCATGCGAATGGCCGAGGCCAGCCACATTTCGGCCGCCAACGCCTTAGAACGTGGCGGCCGAACGGCGACGTTCCCAGCGGCGCGGAACCCTGAGAGACGAGCCGCCGAAAACGACGAGTCGCAGCGAGGGCGCAAGAGAAAAGCTCCCGCCCCTCGGTTCAACGAACATCGAGCCCGACATCGGACGTAAACAGTAAAGGTTGAAGATGCCGACAATCGCTCTCGTCGACGACGACCGCAATATTCTGACCTCCGTCTCGATCGCTCTGGAAGGCGAGGGCTACCGCGTTCAGACCTATACCGACGGCGCCGCGGCGCTCGACGGTCTGCGCGCCAACCCGCCGGACCTCGCCATTTTCGACATAAAGATGCCGCGCATGGACGGAATGGAGCTGCTGCGCCGTCTGCGGCAGAAATCCGACCTTCCGGTGATCTTCCTCACTTCCAAGGACGAGGAGATCGACGAATTGTTCGGCCTCAAAATGGGCGCCGACGATTTCATTCACAAACCCTTCTCGCAGCGCCTGCTGGTCGAGCGCGTGAAGGCGATCCTGCGTCGCGCCAATCCCAAGGAGGCGGCGGCGCAGAAGGAATCCGAAGCCAAGGTGCTGGAGCGCGGCGCTCTGGTCATGGACCCGGAGCGCCACACCTGCACCTGGCGCGGCGATCCTGTCGTGCTGACGGTGACGGAATTCCTCATCCTGCAAGCGCTGGCGCAGCGCCCGGGCGTGGTGAAGAGCCGCAATGCGTTGATGGACGCCGCCTATGACGATCAGGTCTATGTCGACGATCGCACCATCGACAGCCACATCAAGCGGCTGCGCAAGAAGTTCAAGGTCGCCGACCAGGAGTTCGAGATGATCGAGACTTTGTACGGCGTCGGCTATCGATTCAAGGAAGCCCAATAGCGATCCGGCTCATGACCGTCACGACAGAAAACGACCATGGCGTCGCGGAGACGCACACGCGCCAAAAGCGCATCGGCCGCGCCGCGTCGGTTCGCTTGGCGCGTCTCGCGCGCGCCATTCAGTCGCGTCTGTCGTCGTCGCTCACACGTCGCATCGTCGTGCTCAATCTCGGCGGCCTCGTGGCGCTGCTCGGCGGTTTCCTCTATCTCAACCAGTTCCGCGAAGGTCTGATCGACGCGCGCGTGCAGAGCCTGCAGACGCAGGGCGAGATCATCGCCGCGGCGATCGCGGCCTCGGCGACCGTCGACACCGACGCCATCACCATCGATCCCGAAAAGCTGCTGCGGCTCGCGCCCGGCGAGAGCTACAGCCTCGCCGAGGGCAGCCAGCCGTCGATGGAGTTCTCGCTCAATCCAGAGCGCATCGGCCCGCTGCTGCGCCGTCTCGTGTCGCCGACGCGCACGCGCGCGCGCATCTATGATCGCGACGGCTATCTCTTGCTCGATTCGCGCTCCGTCACCGGCCGCTCCAATATTCTGCGTTTCGAGCTCGGACCCGCCGGCGGCGCGGCCGAATCGACCGGCTATCTCGAGCGCGGGATCGATGCGCTGCGGCGCTGGACGCGGCGGCCGGAGCTGGCGCTCTATGAGGATATCGGCGCCGGCAATGGCAAAGCCTATCCGGAGGTGGCCGCCGCGCTCACGGGCGGCGCGCTCTCCGTGGTGCGCGCCAACGCCAAGGGTGAGACCATCATCTCCGTCGCCGTGCCGGTGCAGCGCTTCCGCTCCGTGCGCGGCGCGCTGCTGCTGTCGACGCTCGGCGGCGACATAGACGCGATTCTGGCGCAGGAGCGCTGGGGCATCATCCGCATCTTCCTGGTCTCGGCCGGCGTGATGCTGCTCTTGTCGCTGTTCTTCGCCGGCACCATCGCCGAGCCCATGCGGCGCCTCGCCGAGGCGGCCGATCGCGTGCGGCGGGGCGTCAAGTCGCGCCAGGAGATTCCGGATTTCTCGCAGCGCCAGGACGAGATCGGCCATCTCTCCGGCGCGCTGCGCGACATGACGCGCGCGCTCTACAATCGCATAGAGGCGATCGAGCATTTCGCCGCCGATGTCGCGCATGAGCTCAAGAATCCGCTGACCTCGCTGCGCAGCGCGGTCGAGACTCTGCCCATCGTCAAGGACGAGAACGCGCGCTCGCGCCTGCTCACCATCATCAAGCACGATGTCGGCCGGCTCGATCGGCTCATCAGCGATATTTCCGACGCCTCGCGTCTCGACGCAGAGCTCGCGCGCGCGGATATGGAGATCGTCGACGTCGCCGGCGTGCTGAAGACCGTCGTCGGCATGGCGGCCGACGTCGATCGCGGCGACGGCGTCGAGATCACGCTCGACATCCAGCCCGCCGATCCGCGTCGGCGCTGGCGCATCCTCGGCCATGATTCGCGCCTCGCCCAAGTGTTCGACAATCTCATCGCCAACGCCCGCTCCTTCTCGGGGCAAGGGGGCGGCGTGCGCGTCTTTCTGCGACCGGAGCAGGCGGTCGGGCCGGGCGGCCAGCCGATCGACGGCTATGAGATCATCGTCGACGACGATGGCCCGGGCATTCCAGCCCACGCCTTCGAGCGCATTTTCGAGCGCTTCTACACAGATCGGCCGGAGCAGGGCTTCGGCCAGAATTCCGGGCTCGGCCTGTCGATCTCGCGGCAGATCGTCGAGGCGCACAATGGCCGCATCCGCGCGATGAATCGGACGCAGGCGGAGCCGGAGGGCACGGACGAGATCGCGCCGGACGATGTGGTGCTGGGCGCGCGCTTCGTGCTCTGGCTTCCGGCGGCCAGATGAGCGACGCCCCTCGCCTCGAGGAGCCGGACGAAGATCGTGTCATGATTCACGCCAATGCGCTGCTCTTGGGCTCGGCCGGCGTTCTGCTGCGCGGCCCCTCCGGCGCCGGCAAGAGCGGGCTCGGCCTCGAGCTGATCCAATTGGCGCAGGGGCGCGGGCTGTTCGCGCGTCTCATCGGCGACGATCGCGTCGAGCTCGTCCGCCGTCACGGCCGGCTGGTGGCGCGGCCCCATCCGGCGATCGCCGGAGCGATCGAGGAGCGCGGGATCGGCGTCCGTCCGGCGGAATTCGAGCCCGCGGGGGTGCTGCGCTGTCTCGTGGATCTACGCGGGCCGCGCGATTTTGCGCCGCCGCGATATCCCGAGGCGGGGGACGCGGAGGCGAAACTCTGCGGGGTGGCGCTGCCGCGGCTCGCCGCGGACGCCCGGGAGGCCGGGGCGACAAGAAAGATTTTCTCGTTTATTCATCAGTTTGTGGCATTTTAGCGAGGATAGGAGGTTTTCGCTTGCCAATTTCGCCGCAACGCACAAAATGGCGCCCGAAACGCTGCGAACGTCGGGGCGACATTCGCGTTAGTAAATTGGTGAGCCGCAATGCCGGTCTGCTTCGGTTCTCCGGTTTCGACGATCTCGTTCTCCTGCGAGACGGTCTTCATGAGCGGTAGCTGCGAATGATCGGAATGGTCCTGGTGACCCATGGCCACCTCGCCACGGAGTTTCGCGCGGCCCTCGAGCATGTGGTCGGCCCGCAGAAACAACTCGTGTCGATCTCGATCGGCCCCGAGGACGATATGGAGCGTCGGCGCCGAGACATTATCGACGCCATCGCCGAGGCGGACAGCGGCGACGGCGTCGTCGTGCTGACCGACATGTTCGGCGGCACCCCCTCCAATCTTGCGATTTCCGTGATGAATGGCGGCAAGGTGGAGGTGCTCGCGGGCATCAACCTGCCCATGCTGATCAAGCTGGCCTCGGTGCGCGAGACGGCTCCGCTGGAGCAGGCGGTGTTGCAAGCCCAGGACGCCGGGCGCAAATATGTCTATATCGCCAGCAGAGTTCTCAACGCGAAATGACCGATCAGTCCATTTCCGCCGCGACCGAAGGCGGCCGCATCGTCCGCGATCTCGTCATCGTCAACCGCAAGGGCCTGCACGCGCGGGCGACCGCCAAATTCGTCCAGTGCTGCGAGGCCTATGAGGCCGAGATCACCGTCTCGAAATGCGGCGACACGGTCGGCGGCAGCTCCATCATGGGCATATTGACTCTCGGCGCCGCGCAGGGCTCGACCATCACCGTGACCGCGGCCGGCCCCCAGGCCGTGCAAGCGATAGAGGCGCTGGCGGCGCTGGTCGGCAACCGCTTCGGCGAGGACGAGTAGGGGCCCGCGCGCTACGCTTCCCCCCGCCGCGGCTTGGACAGCTCGCTCAGATCCGGCTCCCCGCAGCGCCCGAGAATCGCGGCGCGGACATGGTCGCGCAGCCGCAAGGCGCAGGTGAAATCCGCCCCACCCGCGCGCAAGGGCGGCAGGATCGTCAGCGACAGATCCGCCCGGCGCGGGAACCATTGCCCGCCACGCAACATGCTGCGAGTTCCGCGCAAAACGCCCGGATAGACCGGCAGATCGGCCTCCGCGGCGATCTTGAATGCGCCGAGATAGAAGCCGCAGAGACCCGCGCGGCGTGTAAAAGTCCCCTCGGGGAAGAAGACCAGATTGCGTCCCTCCTGCGCCGCCGCCGCCAGCCTCTCCGCATCGGCCACGCTCGCGGCTATGTCGAAACGCTCGACGAAAAGCGCCCCGAGCCGCCGCAGGAAGGGGCCGGCGAAAAATTGCCCCGCGAGCTCCTTTTTGGCGACGAAAGCCGGCTCGCCCGGCAGGCTTGCGGCGAGCAGCATCACATCGACATAGCTCGAATGATTGAAGGCGAGCACGGCGCCGCCCGAGGGAAGCAGCTCGAGCCCCTCGGTCGTGATCGTCGCGCCGAGCGCGTGAAGCATGGTTCCGGCGATTTTCCGCACCGCCGACCAGCGCGCCGCGCGGCCGGGCAGAATCATCACCGCGACAAAGGTCGCGAAATAGCCCACACAGACGAGGAGCCACCACCAGCCGGCGTAGAGCAGCTCGCCCGCCCGCCGGGCCGCGCGGCGAGTCGCCGGCCATAGGCCCGAGAGCGCCAGCCGCGCGATCTGGAACCAGACCGGGCCGCGCGGCTCGCCGAGCCGGCCCTCCTCGAACAACGTCTTGGCGGCGCCGCGGCGGATCTTGCCGCTCGAGGTCTTGGGCGTCGAGCGCGGCGCGACGAAGCGGACTTCATCCGCCGGCGCTCCGCAGACGGCGCCCACCGCAGTCTGGACCTTGGTCTCGAGCGCGCCGAGCGCCTCGGGAACCGTCTCATAGGTCTCGGCGACGACGATCAGCCGTTCCGTGCCCGTTTCCGTATCCGCCGCGCCAAAGGCGGCGACGCAGCCCTTGCGGATCCCTTCGACCTCGGCGACCGCCTCCTCTATCTCCTGCGGATAGAGATGGCGCCCGGCGCGGATGAGGATGTCCTTGACCCGTCCGGTCACATAGACCTCGCCCGCGGCCATATAGGCGCGGTCGCCGCTGTCGAGCCAGCCGTCGCGGATCAGCGCCTTGGTCTTCTCCTCATTGCGAAAATAGCCGGCGGTGGCGGAAGGCCCGCGGAACTCGAGCCGCCCCTCGCGCCGCTCGCCGAGCTCGCGGCCCGCCGCGTCGACGATGCGGATTTCATGCCCCGGCAGAGGCGCGCCGCAGGAGACGATCTCCAGCGTGGGCGAATCATCCGGCGCCGCCGGTTCGGCGCGGCCATCGGTCGCGAGCGCGTCGCGATCGATGCTGTCGATCATCGGCGCGCGGCCGGGCGGCGGAAAGGCCAGGCCCACAGAATTCTCGGCGAGCCCATAGACGGGCGCCATGGCCTCCGCCCGAAAACCATATTTGGCGAATTTCTCGGCGAAACGGCGGATCGTGCGCGGCGAGATCGGCTCGGCGCCATTGGCGACCAGGCGCAGCGAGCCGAGATCGAGCCCTTCGATCTGGGCCGGGTCGATTTTGTCGAGGCAGAGCTCGAAAGCAAAATTCGGCGCGGCGCTCAGCGTCCCGCGATGCCGGTCGATCGCCTCGAGCCAGCTCGCCGGCCGCGACAGAAAGGTGAGAGGCGACATCACATAGAGCGGCGCGCCGAAATGCAGGCAGCCGAGCCAGGCGCCGATCAATCCCATATCGTGATAGAGCGGAAGCCAGCTCACGAAAGTGTCGGCCGAGCTCGCGCCGATCGCGAGGCCCATGGCGCGGACATTGGCCAGAAGATTGGCGTGGCTCAGCACCACGCCCTTGGGATCGCCGGTGCTGCCCGACGTATATTGCAGCATGGCCGTCGCGCCCGCCTCGCGCGTCGGCGGCAGCGGCGCGCCGCTGGCGCCGCTCACGAGATCGGCGACGGCGACGATCTCCTCCAGCGTCTCGACCTGTCGGCGAGCGAGGCCGGCGAGGCGCAGCCCCTCCGGCGTAGTGACGAGCATTTTGACGCCCGCGTTGCGCAATATGCCGATCTGGCGGGTGAGATGCTCCTCGATCTGCGACATGCGCATCGGCGGGTAGATCGGCACGGGAACGGCGCCCGCGTAGAGAACGGCGAAAAAGCCGACGAAAAAGTCGATGCCCGTCGGCAGCATCAAAGCGATCCGGTCGTCGGGCGCGACATCGCGGGCGACCAGTCCCTCCGCCGCGCGGCGAGCCTCGTCGGCGAGCCGCCAATAGGTCAAAGCCCCGGCCGGCGTCGCCGCGTCGCGCAGAAAGGTGAGGTGCAGGCGCTCGGGATTTTGCGCCGCGTGCCAGTCCAGCGCCTCGGTCAGCGTCCGCGCCTCGAAGGCGGCGCGAATATGCGGCAGGGCTTCCCCGGCCGCGGGCTCGCCGATCGGGGGCGGCTCGGCGCCGGGCGCTTTCTCGAGCGCGTCGATGAGGTCGCCGACCGTGTCGGCGCGGCCGAGCTGCTCGATCGGCAGGGGCGCATGAAAAGCGCGCTCGAGCCGCATGTTCAATTCGGCGCGCGCCAGGCTGTCGACGCCGAGATCCTGCTCGAGCCGGCTCGACAGAGAAATCTCCGCCGGCGCGTTTCGCCGCGGATGCATTTCGCGCGCGAGCGAGCCGACGACCGCGAAGACCTCCCGCCGCGCCGCTTCCTGCGTCGCGCGCCGACGTCCGGGATAATTGGAGACCGCATGCATCGCGCCCCTCCTGCGCCCCTCCCTCGCGACGCAGATAGAGCGGAGTCGGCGGCATTCGACTCTTTTCTGTAACCCGGCGTCGACAGGCGGCGCCGATAATCGCTCCGGTTGCGCTCACGCCAGCTTCGCGCAAGCCAGAAAGCCGAGACTGAGTGCGCGTTCGACGCGCCATGGGTGGTCCAAAGACATGGTTTCGCCGATTTCCGCCGTCACATCCCGAGCGCCCAGCGTGCGCGCGCTATCGCGCGTCTCGCAGGTCGCCGCAAAGGCCGAGCCGGTCGAAGAGGCCGCCGGCGCGACGACGCCCGCCAAAACGCCGCCGCCCGGTCCCGGCCTTCGGGACGCGCTTCCCGCCGGCTATCGAAATTTCGCCGTGCCGCTCGGCGCTGCGACGAGCGACCAGCTCTCCGGCGAGGAAGCGATTTCCCTGTCGGCCTATGGGCCGAGCGCGGCGGCGCTCTCGGGTCTTCCGCGTCTCGTCGGCGAGCGCGTCCCATTGCGGATCGTCGTTCGGGAGGCGCAGGCGGCGGCGCGCTCCGCGGCGGAGGCGCGCGGCGAATCGACGGAAGAATTCCTCGAGAATGCGGCGATCGTTCCGCGCTCGCGCCTGCCCTCGCGCAACGCCGACGACGCCGCGCCGACGATTCGCGCCGCTCTGCTGGTTCGCGACGGCGAGCGCGACACGGCGACCATCGACATCTACCTGACGAAGACCGGGCCGGGCGCCTTCGAGGCGACGACCTATGATCGCGATTTCGCCGCGACATCCGGTGGTTTTCCTTATTCGGCGCCGCCGCTCTCGGTCGATCGCATCAATTTCGACCCCGCCTATCAGGCGATCATCTCGGTCGTCGCCGGCCAGCCGCGCCGGCGCAGCGGGCCGGCGGCTGGCTCCGCATCGCCGCTCGGCTCGCTGGCGGTCTCGGCGGTGATCGGCGTCGCGACTTTCGTCGCCGTCATGCTGACGCTCGCCGCCGACCAGCCGATCTTCGCGGCGACGACGGCGCTGCTCGGCGCCATGGGCTTCGTCTATGCGGTGCGGTCGCGCTCGGGCGGCTGAAGCGCCGGGGCTTAACGGCTTGCGCTCCGGCGCGTCCCCCGCTAACCCTGCGGCCAGCCCCGCAGCCGAACCAGGGAAAGCCGCCGCAATGAAAGCCCGCGTCATCGTCACATTGAAGACAGGCGTGCTCGATCCGCAAGGCAAGGCCATAGAAGGCGCGCTCGCCTCGCTCGGCGTCGAGGGCGTCGCCGGCGTGCGGCAGGGCAAGGTGTTCGATATAGAACTCGAGGGCTCCGACCGCGCCGTCGCCGAGGCGAGGCTGCGCACGGCCTGCGAGAAGCTCCTCGCCAACACCGTCATCGAGAATTTCCAGATCGAGATCTAAAGCCCATGAAAGCCGCCGTCATCGTCTTTCCCGGCTCCAATCGCGAAGGCGATATGGCGCGCGCGCTCGCCCAAGCGACCGGCCGCGAGCCGGACCTCGTCTGGCATTCGCAGACCGAGCTGCCGACGGGCACGGATCTCGTCGTGCTGCCGGGCGGCTTCTCCTATGGCGATTATCTGCGCTGCGGGGCCATCGCCGGGCGCGCCGCGATCATGGACGCCGTGCGCGCCCACGCCGCGCGCGGCGGGCTGACGCTCGGCGTCTGCAACGGCTTTCAGATTTTGTGCGAGGGCGGCCTGCTGCCGGGCGTGCTGATGCGCAACGCCAATCTGCGCTTCGTCTGCCGCATGCAGCATTTGCGCGTCGAGCGCGCCGACACCGCCTTCACCAAGCAATATCGGCAGGGCCAGACGATCAAAGTCGCCATCGCCCATGGCGAGGGCAATTACGAGGCCGATGAGGAGACGATCGCACGGCTCGAGGGCGAGGGGCGGGTCGCCTTTCGCTATTGCGATTCGCTCGGCCGCATCGGCGGCGACGCCAATCCCAACGGCTCGCGCAACGACATCGCCGGAATCTATTCCGAGCGCCGCAATGTGCTCGGCCTGATGCCGCATCCGGAAAATCTCATCGATCCGCTGGTCGGCGGAATCGACGGCCGCGGCCTGTTCGAGAGCCTCGCCGCCGCGTGAGCCGCGGCGCGCTCGCGCGACGATCGCCCGAGCGGGCGGGAATTTCCCGACCCGCCGAGGCTGGAACGAAACGGCGGATGTTTCGCGGAATGGCCGCCTCGGCTATAAGGGGCTGCGGCGAGGAGCCCCCAGCACATGGCGCAGCACGACAAAGACCCCGCGGATAACCACGAGGCCTCGGAAACAGCGGCCGGCGACGTCTGGACGACGACGAGCGTCGATCATCCGGTCGAATCCGAGCGTGTCGAGCCGCAAGCAAATTCCGCGCCCGGCAGCGCGCCTGCGCCAAAGCCGCCCCGCAAGAACTGGCACCGCTTCACTTTATTCGCGGCGACGCTCGGCCTGCTCGCGACAGCGGGAGCGATCGCCGCCTATCGCTTCCGTGACAAGCACGAGAAGCTCGCCGCTTTCGCCACTGTGGTCGACGAAGCCTTCGCCCGACCGGAGAAGCTCGTCTCGGCGCTGCGCGAAAACGTCGTGAAATGGACCGGCAAGGCGGCAAAACCCGCCGAGACCGCGAAAGCCCCGGCGCCGATCGATCTCGGCGCGATCGAGACGACCGCCCCGCCCAAGCCGGCGCCTATCGAGGCGAAGCCCGCGGAGCCGGCTCCGCCGCCCCGCGCGAACGGCGAGCGCGTCACCACCTGGTCATCGCCCGCGACGCCTGCGCCCGTCCCTGCCCCGGTCGCCGCTCCCGAGCCGCCCGCCAAGCCCGTGACGGAGACGAAGCCCGAGACCGAGACGAAAGCCGCCTCGGCGTCCTCCAGCGAGCAGACCGAGGCGCTGGCGCGCCGCGTGGACGAATTGGAGCGAATCGCGCGCTCGGCCCTGGCGCTGGCCGAGGAGGCCCGCATCAGCGGCGAGGCCACTCGCGCGGCGCCCAAGGTCCAAGATCAAAAGGCGCCGGATCAGAAAGCGCCGGACCAAAAGGTGCAGGACGTCGAGGACAATGTCAGCGGGCTCGAAGGCCGCATCGACTGGCTCGCCGAGCGGCTCGACGAACTGCGCGAGAAGCTCGAGACCTCCAAGAACGAGAGCCGCGTCGCGCGCGAGGCCGAGCCGGTCCCGGCTCCCCAAATCGTCGCGCCACAGGCCGCGCCGGAGGAGGCGCCCAAAGGGCCCGATCCGGCGACGATAGTGGTGGTCGCGCATTCATTGCAGCGGGCGCTGGACCGGGGGACGCCCTTCGCCTCCGAATACGCCGTGCTGTCGGCCCATGGCGCCGACTCGGAGGCGCTGTCCGCGCTCGCCCCTTCGGCCGAGAAGGGCGCGCCCGACGCTCGCGCGCTGCGCGCCTCCTTCCACCCGCTGATTCGCAAGCTCGAAGCTTCGGCGGAGCTGAAACCGGACGCCCCTCTGGCCGACCGCCTGCTGCAAGGCGCCTCCAAGCTGGTGAAGGTCCGCACCGCCACCGAAAAAGAAAAAGCCACGATCGGCGACACCGCCGCCAAATTGGAGGCGGCGCTCGATCGCGGCGAGATCGAAGCGGCCCTCGCCGCATTCGCGGAATTTCCCGACGACGCCAAAGCCGTCGCACGCGAGTGGGAAGAGGCCGCCCGCCGCCGCGTGGCGGCCGAGAAAGCGGCGGCGTCCATTCTCTCGGGCGCGCTGGACGCGCTCGCAAAAACCAAGAACTGAGCGGAGCTTCGGAACGAGCGGAAGCGGTTTTCCGATGACAATCCAGCTGAAACAAAAAATTCTAGGCAGCCGTGCTTAGAGCCGAGGCGAGGATCTACGACCCATGATTCTGCTGCTCATTTTCATCGCGGCGCTGGCCGCCGTGTCCATCGGTCTCCACTGGCTCATCGAGCAGCCGGGTTCGATCACGCTCGACTGGGGCGGCTACCACATAGAGACGTCGCTCGTCGTCGGCGCCGCAGCGCTGATCGCGACGATCGCCGCGATCATCGTCGCCTGGGCCATCATCGCCTATTTCTTCCAGGCGCCCGCGCGCTTGAAGCAGAGTTCCCGCGCCAAGCGCCGCGAAAAGGGTTTTCAGGCGCTCTCGCGCGGAATTGTCGCCGCCGGCGCCGGCCATCTCACCGAGGCCAAAAGGGCGGCCAAGGAGGCGGTCAAAAATCTCGACAAGGAGCCGCTGACCTATCTGCTGCGCGCGCAGGTCGCCCAGCTCGAGGGCGATCGCGTCGGCGCCGAGACCGCCTTTCACGAAATGACGCAGCTCTCGGAGACGCGGCTGCTCGGCCTGCGCGGCCTGCACATAGAGGCCAAGCGCCGCAAGGACGACGAGGCCGCGCATCATTTCGCCGATCAGGCGCATCAGCTGACGCCGCTGCCCTGGGCCGGCGACGCGCTGCTCGAGCATCATGGCGCGCAGGCCAATTGGGAAGAGGCGCGCGTCGCCGTCGAAGCCAATCTGAAAGCCAAGGCCATCGATCTGCCGACCGCGCAGCGCCTGCGCGCGGTGGTCGAAACCGCTATGGCGCTGGAGAAGCAGGCCGAGCATCCGAGCGAAGCGCTGCATCTCGCCCGTCAGGCGGCCAAGCGCGCGCCCGATCTGGTTCCGGCCGTCGCGCTGATCGGGCGGCTGCTCGCCCGCCATGGCGACAGCGCCAAGGCGTTGAAGCTCTTGGAAAAAGCCTATGCCGAGCACCCGCATCCCGATATAGCGGAGGCGTTTCTCGAGACCGCGCCGAGCGAATCCAACGCCGAGCGTCTGGCCCGCGTGAGGAAATTCGCCTCCACCGCATCCCATGCGCCGGAATCGGGAATCCTCGTCGCCCGCGTGGCGTTGGCGGCGCGCGATTTCGGCGCGGCGCGCAAGGCGCTGGCCCCGCTCGTCGCCGAGGGCAAGACGCCGACCGCCCAGGTCTGCCTGTTGATGGCCGAGCTCGAGGACGCCGAGAACGGCCCGAGCGGGCCGGTGCGCGAATGGCTGGCCCGCGGCTCCCGCGCGCCGCGCGATCCGGCCTGGATCGCCGATGGCGTCATCTCCAAGCGCTGGGCGCCGGCCTCGCCGATCACCGGCAAGCTCGACGCCTTCGTCTGGGCGACTCCGCCCGAGCCTGTGCGCGGCCCGACCGAGGACGCGCGCGCCGATATTCCCGCGGCCTTTCTGACGCGGCCCGAGCGACTGCTGGAAGCCAAGATCGAGGAAGAAGGCGCGACGGCCTGACGGTCTCGCGCGGGGCTTTCGCGCGTCTATTTGACCCCGCGCGGGCGCCTGATCTGGACATAGAGCGCGCCTTCGCCGCCGTGATTGCGCGCCGCCTCGCCGAAACCGACGACGAGATCGCGCATCGCCGGCGAGCTCAGCCACATCGGCGCGAGCCGACGCAGCACGCCGCCCTCCTCGCTGCGAACGCCCTTGCCCGTCACCACGATCGCCATGCGCGCGCCGCCCGCCTGGGCGCGGCGTAGAAAATCATAGAGCGCCGTCTGCGCCTCCGACTGGCGCAACCCGTGCAGATCGAGCCTCGCCTCCACCTCGAGCCGGCCGCGACGCAATTTCGTGCGCGTGCGGTGATCGATCTCCGCCGGCGGCGGGGCGGGACGGGGACGCGACTTCTTCTCGGCCGGCGGCGGGGTCGGCGCAGCCGGCGCCGCGGCGCCCTTCTTCGACTCCGGACTATCGACGGGCTGCTCGTCCGGCGATCGGCGGCGACGGCCGCGCGACGGCCGCACATCGGCGGTCACCTTGTTCCAGAGCTCGATCTCTTCGCGAGACAGAAAACGCGAGCGGCGCGATTCGCGCGGCGGATCACTCATCTCCGCCACTCGCTTCCCGCGGCAGCAGAACGGTGAATTCGGCGGCGTGACGGACGAGGCCGGCGAGCGCTCCGGCCCGATCCCCCGCGCCGAAGAAGAGATCGGCGCGGGCGGGCCCCAGAATCGCCGAGCCCGTGTCCTGCCCGATCATCAGCCGCTCGAATCGCTCTGCGCTCGCGCTGCGCCAGGGCAGCGTTCCGGCGATCCAGAATGGCAGGCCGTAGCTCCACAGCGAACGGTCGACGGCGATGGAGCGCAGCGGCGTCAATGCGCAGCCCTCGCCGCCGATCGGGCCATCGCGGCGCTCGGGCGAGGAATCGGCGCGGAAGAACACGAAGGAGCGGTTCTCCTGCATCAGCCGGGCGCCCGGCGCGCCGTCCTCCTGGCCGAGAGCTCTGATTTCGGCTTTCAGCCGATCGAGCGACATGTCTCCCTGCGGCACGAGCCCGCGCTCGATGAGCAGACGACCGATCGAAGTGTAGGGCCGGCCGTTGCGGCCGTCGTAAGTGAGCGGCAACTCGCGCCCATCGGGAAAACGCAATCGCGCCGAGCCTTGCACCTGGATCAAAAACAGCTCGACCCTGTCGCGCAGAAAAGCGATCGGCGCGGGCCTCGTCTCCCGCGGGCCGTCCTCCAATGCGCGGCGGTCCGGATAGGGCTCGAGCCCGCCGTCCGGCCGACGCCGCGCCGAGGTGAGCGTCTCGCCCGCCTCGCCGAGAATCGGAGCGTCGTTCAAAGTGACGAGATCGGCTGGGCGCGCCGGAACGGGGGTGCGGAACTCGGCGTCGGGCGCCTCGCGCGCTTCGACGACCGGCTCGTAATAAGCGGTGACGAATCCCGGGGCGCGCAGGCGAAACGGCCGAAAATGCGAGGCGAAAAAGTCGAGCGCCGCATCGCTCGAGAGCGTCGCCTCGTCCCGCGCGAGAGCGCTGCGGCAAACGCGCGCCAAAGCTTCGTCCGCCGGCAACGCCGATCGCAGGGGCGAGGCTTTGGAGAGGATGATCCCGGCCGAGCGCCGAAACACCCGGAAGGGCTCGCGAAGATCATCCCGGAACAAGGCGTCGATCGTATCGAAACCGACCGGCTCGAGATCGATGGACGCCGCCACGCAAGGTCCGCCTAATGGACCGTTTCGGTCGCCACGAGCTTCCAATTCGGATCACGCGCCGAAACATCGCGCGCGAATGTCCACAAATCGACGATCTCGAGCGGGCGATCGGGATCGCCCTCGATCGCGGCGCCGGCGCTATCGCGGCGGACGGATTGGAGCTTGACGACGAAACGAAGGGTGATCTGCGCCTTGCGGAGCTCGACTTTGGCGTCCTCCACCGTCGCCGAATCGATGGAGACGACATGGGCTTCGGCGGTCTCGCCACGTCGCTCGCGCGCCGCGATCTCGCCCGCGAAACTGTCGAACACTTCCCGCGAGAGGAGATTGCTCAACGTTTCGCGATCACCTTTGGCGAAGGCCTGGACGACCATCTCATAGGCTTTCTTGGCGCCCTCGACGAAGGCCGGGCCGGAGAAGCTGCGATCGGCGGCGGCGATCTGGTCCAGCCCGCGCCAGCCATTGCTGCCCGATTCGGCGACGCCTTTCCAGCGATCGGCGTCGAGCGCCCCAGCGGCGGGCGAGGGCGCGAAAGCGGAGCCCTGCGCCGCAGGCGCCGGGCCGATCCGCCGCGCGGAACCAGGCGCGCTATCCGAGGCCGGGCCTTCGCGATCGACGCGCACGCCGAGCACCGACCACAATTTCCAGACGACGAAAGCCGCCAGAGCGGCAAAGACCAAGATGGTGGGGTCGAAATCGGATCCCGACAAAGGGCGTCTCCCAGTCGCAGGGATTGTCCGGTATCATGTCGCGTCCCAGATGTCACGAATCAACCCCCTCGCCGGGGCGAGGCGATCGGATCGACGCCGGAACGGCGTCTCCCCCTCCCCGTCCGGGGAGGTGAAACGACAGACTTCGAGGCTCGCGACGAGGGATGGAGGGCGCTACGACGTGAACAAGTCGAAACTCGCCGCTTATGTGCTGACAGGCTGGCTCTTCGTCGAGATCATCGCTTTCGTGCTCGTCGTGCAATTCCTCGGCGTGCTGGCGGCCGTCGCGCTCGGCGTCGGCACGACATTGCTGGGGCTCGCCGACGTCAAGCGTCTGTTCGTCTATCTGCGCGGCCGGATCGGCCAGCCGCGCGCGGAGACGAAATCCGGCGTCGCTCTGATGGATGGCGGACTGGAGGCGGTCGGCTCGCTGCTGCTCATCCTGCCCGGCTTCGCCTCCGATCTCGTCGGCCTCGCGCTGAAGTCGCCGTCGATCCGCGCCCGCGTCGCCGACCGCATCCGCGGCGCGACGGAGCGGCGGGGTCCGCAGACGATCGATCTTTCGCCCGGCGAATGGAAGGCGATCGTCGACGAGGGCCCAAAGCGCCGCGTGCGCGCGCGCCGCGCGCCTCCTGTCAAAGCCGTTTGATCCGACTGGCGTCAAACCCCGTTGTGGCCCGCGAGGGGACGTGATAGGCGGGCGCCGTGACAGGCGTCATTATCCCATTGCGCCTGTCGGGAGCCGACATCGGCTGGGAGTTCGACGATGACCGATACGAATGGAAACGGCTCCGGCCCGACCGGCGCCCCGGCGCTCAATGTGCTCGTACAATATGTGAAGGATCTGTCCTTCGAGAATCCGAACGCGCCGCGCTCCCTGCAGCCGCGCGAGAATCCGCCGGAGATCGGCATTCAGGTCAATGTGAACGCCAAGCAGCTCTCGCCCAACGACTTCGAGGTCTCGGTGACGCTCGAAGCCTCGGCGACCGAGGGCGGCGAAGTGCTGTTCAAGCTCGAGGTCGATTACGGCGGCGTGTTCCGCCTCGTGAACATTCCCGCCGAGCAGATCCATCCGCTAGTGATGATCGAATGCCCGCGCCTGTTGTTTCCCTTTCTGCGCCAGGTCGTCGCCGACGGCACGCGCAACGGCGGCTTTCCGCCCCTCTATGTCGATCCGATCGACTTTTTCGCGCTCTATCAGCAGCGCGCCGCTCAGGCCGAGCAGCAGACCCCGGCCAACGCCAATTGAAATGCGGAAGGCGAGCCGTCAGGCTCGCCTCTCCATAACCTCGGCGACTCGGACCTCAGCCTCGTCCGGCTGCGCGAAATAGCGAAGCCATTGCGGCTCCTTTCCGAGCCCGGCGACGAAAGCCTCATGCGCGGCTCTCTCATCCTCTGTGAGGAGCGGCGTGAGCTTTTGCGGTCGGCTGCGCAATAATTCGCCGCCGCCGGCTTCATCGAGCGTGACTGCGTCCGCCTGCAGGGTGAGCGCGGATTGGCGACCGCCCATCAGCTCCGCATAGACTTCCGCGAGAAGACCCGCATCGAGCAGAGCGCCATGCTTGTCGCGCTTCGTCAGATCGACGCCGTAACGCTGGCAGAGCGCGTCCAGCGTGTTGGAGGCGCCCGGATGACGGCGACGCGCCATCGTCAGAGTGTCGACGACGCGATCGAACGGAATAGGCGCGATCCCGAGCAGGCCGAGCTCGAAATTGACGAAGCGCATGTCGAATTCGGCGTTGTGCGCGACGAGAGCCGCGTCGGCGACGAATTCGAGGAAACTCGCGGCGATCTCACGGAATTTCTTTTGGCCCGTGAGAAAGGCCGAGGAGAGGCCATGCACGCGAAATGCTTCTTCCGGCATGTCGCGTTCTGGATCGAGGTAGAAATGGAAGGTGCGGCCGGTCGGGATCAGATTGGATATCTCGACCGCGCCGATCTCGACGATGCGATGGCCCTTGGTCGGATCCAAGCCGGTCGTCTCCGTGTCGAAGACGATCTCACGCATCGTGGGCGACCCCTCAGTCTCGAAAAATCAGCGCACGGCTTTTCCCTGCGCCAGCGTCTCGAGAATTAACCGAACTTCCTGCCGAGCGGAATCCAGCCCGCGGTCGCTATGCACCACGAAATCGGCCTGGGCTCGTTTTTCGGCGTCCGGCGTCTGCTTGGCGAGGATGGCCGCGAATTTCTCATCCGTCATCCCGGGACGCGCCAGCACGCGCGCCCGCTGTATCTCCGGCGGCGCGGAGACGACGACGACGGCGTCGACATCTTTTTCCGCGCCGATCTCGAAGAGGAGAGGAATGTCGAAGACGACGACGCGCTCGCCGGCGAGACGGCTCGCCTCTAGGAATTCGTCGCGACCGGCGGCGACGAGCGGATGCACCAAAGCCTCGAGACGGCGCAAAGCCTCCGGATCGCCGAGCACGCGAGCGGCGAGGCGGGCGCGATCGACGACACCGTCCACGGTGGTTCCGGGAAACATCTCTTCTATACGCGCCGCCGCGGGGCCGCGATAAATCTCATGCACGGCGCGGTCGGAATCATAGACCGGGACGCCCTCGGCGCGGAAGAGATCGGCCGTCGTCGATTTGCCCATGCCGATCGAGCCGGTGAGCCCGATGACGAGAGGGCGCGCCGGCGTGTCGACGCTCATGACCGGAGCGCTCCTTCTCGACGTAACGCATCGAGCAGCGGCAGCAGCGGCAGGCCGATGATGGTCCAGTGATCGCCGAGGATGCGCTCAAAGAGATGAACGCCTAGCCCCTCTATCTGATAGGCGCCAGCGCTGGTCGTCGCCTCCTCTGCGACACTCTCGAGGTAGCGAGCCAGGAAATCGTCGGAGAAAGCGCGCATCGTCAGATCGGCATGGGCGACGGTCTCGAAAATAAGAGCGCCGTCGCGCGCGATCGCGATCGCGGAATGCAGGCGATGGGTGCGGCCGGCGAGAAAGCGCAGCTGCTCGCGAGCGGCGGCGACGGTCGGAGGCTTGCCGAAGCGGCGTCTCTCACAGCTCGCGACTTGATCGGCGCCGAGAACGAGAGCGCCCGGCCGCGTGAGAGAAACGAGCGTCGCCTTGTCTCGCGCCAAACGCGCCGCGACGGCGTCGGCGTCGCCGCCAGCCGCGACGACCTCGGCTTCGACCGCGCGTTCGTCGATTTCGACCGGATGGACGAGAAAGGGCGCGCCGGTCTGCTCGAGCGCGGCGCGGCGGCCTTTGCTCTTGGAGGCGAGAATCAGCGGCTCGGGATGGAGCCAGAAGGCGCGAGAACGATCGAACGACACCGAAATCTCCTCGCTTCGTTACCCACAGGGCCGGGCGCGGTCGTGGGCATAGTGGGGAAAAAGAACGCCGTCGGACGGGGCCATGTGGACAGCTGCGCATAACGTTGCTCGGCGATCAACAGGCGTAAGAGCGGGTGGGGAAAAGGGGGAGCCAGACCATGAAAGACGCGATTCTTCGCCATCAACCACGAAGGGTGTGGGAACATGCGCAGATCGCATTGTTAATACTTCATTTACCGTCCTGTCCACAGAGAGGCCTGGAATCTCTATACAGCCATGTTCGTGGTACGTAAGGTGTGGACAAAAGGTTGACGGAAATTAACCTCCGTTAAGAAACCCCTAACAAAATCAAAAAAATCTCTTAAAGATTAACTTTTCTTTTTGTGTCGTTTTGGGCTAGCTCCAATGCCGGGAAGAGCGAACGGCGTCCCCTACGTCCTATGTCCAGCTCGTCCTGTTTCCTGACCTTGCCGGAGCCGAAGCGCAATGGGTGATCGTAAGCCGCTCCTCGCCGTTCTCAACGGCGAAGCTCGAGTCGTTCCGCCGATCTGGCTGATGCGGCAAGCAGGCCGTTATCTTCCAGAATATCAGGAGCTTCGCGCCAAGGCCGGGAGTTTTCTCGACACCTGCTACAATCCGCAGACCGCGGCGCGGATCACTCTGCAGCCGATCGAGCGCTTCGGTTTCGACGCGGCGATTTTGTTCAGCGATATTCTCGTCGTGCCGGATGCGCTCGGGCAGAAGGTCTGGTTCGAATCCGGGTCCGGCCCGCGGCTCGTCCCGGTCGAGAGCGACAGCGACATAGCGGCTTTGGCGGAGAGTTTCGACATCGAGAAGCTTTCGCCGGTGTTCGAGACGATCGACCGGGTGAAGGGCGAGCTGCCGAAATCGGTCGCCTTCATCGGCTTCTGCGGCGCGCCCTGGACCGTGGCGAGCTATATGATCGCCGGCCGCGGCACGCCGGATCAGGCGCCGGCGCGGCTCTTTGCTTTTCGGCGGCCGGAGGCCTTCGCGCGGCTCATCGACATTCTGGCCGACGCCTCGATCGTCTATCTCATTCGGCAGATCGACGCCGGCGTCGAGACGCTGCAGATTTTCGACAGCTGGGCGGGCGTGCTTCCGCCTCTGGAATTCGAGCGCTGGGTCGTCGCGCCGCTGAAAAAGATCATCGGGGCGGTGAAGACCGCGCGGCCGGGCGTTCCGATCATCGCTTTCGTGCGCGGCGGCGCGACGCATCTGCCGGGTCTCGCCGAAAGGCTGGGAGCCGACGCGCTCGGGCTCGACACGGCGATCGATCCTGTCTGGGCGGTGAAGGAAATTCCCGCAGGGACGGCGCTGCAGGGAAATCTCGATCCGCTCGCTCTGCTCGCAGGCGGCGCGGCGCTCGATCGAGAGATCGACGCGATCTTGCATTGTTTCGCGGGGCGTCCGCATATTTTCAATCTGGGTCATGGCGTCTTGCCGGAGACTCCGCTCGAGCATGTCGCGCAATTGATCGGGCGCGTTCGCAGAACAGGAAATTGAGTCATGTATCTCTGGATCAAAGCTTTGCATGTGATCGCGGTGATCGGCTGGATGGCAGGGCTGCTCTATCTGCCGCGGCTCTTCGTCTATCATACGGAAGTGGGGCAGGGTGCGCCCTCCGCATTGTTCAAGAAGATGGAGCGCCGGCTGGCGCTCTACATCATGGCGCCGATGATGATTGTCGCTTGGCTCGCTGGTCTGGCGCTGATCTATTTCGGCTCCTTTCACGGCGCGGGATGGCTGCATGCCAAATTGGCGCTGGTCGTCCTTCTGACCGGCGTTCACTTCTATTTCGGCGTCACGCAAAAGGCTTTCGAGCGGGACGAGAATCGCCGGCCGGCGAAATTCTTCCGATTCGTCAATGAAGTTCCGACGCTGCTGATGATCGGCATCGTCGTGCTGGTGATCGTCAAGCCGTTCTGACTTCAGGGTTTTTTCTGAAGATTCACCGAATTGTCACGAGCTTCGGGCGGATGGCTTGCGTTTCCGCCCGAAAGGGATTAATTGCTCTATCGCTCACCTCAGGCAGATCGTCGTTTCAAACGACAGCCGGATCCAAGACCGGCTCATCGGGGCATCGGCTCCCGCATCCTTCTGCCCATCCCGCCCTAGCCCAAGTTTTCCGAATATCGTCGAGGATTGTCCCAAATGGGGGAAATCAAGCTTCAGGACCTGAAGTCCAAGTCGGCCGCCGAGCTTCTCGCCTTCGCGGAGGAGCATGAGGTCGAGGGCGCGTCGCTGATGCGCCGTCAGGAACTGCTCTTCGCCATACTGAAACAATTCGCCGGTCGCGACGTCGAGATCGTCGGCGAAGGCGTCGTGGAGGTGCTGCAGGACGGCTTCGGCTTCCTGCGTTCGCCGGACGCCAATTATCTCGCCGGCCCGGACGATATTTACGTGTCTCCTTCGCAGATTCGCCGCTTCGGCCTGCGCACCGGCGACACTGTCGAGGGCATGATCCGCAGCCCCAAGGAGGGCGAGCGCTATTTCGCGCTGCTCAAGGTCAATTCGATCAATTTCGAAGACCCTGAGAAGGTGCGGCACAAGGTTCCCTTCGACAATTTGACGCCGCTCTATCCAGATGAGCGGCTGAAGCTCGAAATCGACGATCCGACGCGCAAGGATCTCTCCGCTCGCGTGATCGATCTCGTCGCGCCGATCGGCAAGGGTCAGCGCGCTCTGGTCGTCGCGCCGCCGCGCACCGGCAAGACCGTGCTGCTGCAGAATATCGCGCAGTCGATCACCACCAATCATCCGGAATGTTATCTGATCGTGTTGCTCATCGACGAGCGCCCGGAGGAAGTGACCGACATGCAGCGCTCTGTGAAGGGCGAGGTCGTGTCCTCGACTTTCGACGAGCCGGCCGTGCGTCACGTTCAGGTCGCGGAGATGGTCATCGAGAAGGCCAAGCGCCTGGTCGAGCATCGTCGCGACGTGGTGATTCTGCTCGATTCGATCACTCGTCTCGGCCGCGCCTACAACACTGTGGTTCCGTCCTCCGGCAAGGTGCTGACCGGCGGCGTCGACGCCAATGCTCTGCAACGTCCCAAGCGCTTTTTCGGCGCGGCGCGCAATATCGAAGAGGGCGGCTCGCTGACCATCATCGCCACGGCGCTGATCGACACCGGCTCACGCATGGACGAAGTGATCTTCGAGGAGTTCAAGGGCACGGGCAATTCGGAGATCATTCTCGACCGCAAAGTCTCCGACAAGCGCGTCTTCCCGGCGATCGACATCACCCGCTCCGGCACCCGCAAGGAAGAGCTGCTGGTGCCCTCGGACATTCTCAAGAAGATGTATGTGCTGCGTCGTATCCTCAATCCGATGGGCACGGTGGACGCGATCGAGTTCCTGCTCGGCAAATTGCGCGAGACGCCCAAGGGCAACGCCAGCTTCTTCGATTCGATGAACACCTGAGGCGGCGCCCTCGGACGCGCCGGCGATGTGAATTCGCGGGGAGAGCGCGTTCGAGGGCATTTGCTATCGCCAGCCGATCGATCGTCATCGGCTGGCGCGCAAAAGCCTCGAAGCTAAAAACAATCCGTACTACATAACAATTAAAGTCGTTTTTTGGGCCTCGCTCGAGCCGAAATTGCTTGTGTCACCGCAAACGCCACTCGAATATGCACTGGCCGGATGATTGTTCATCGGTCTGAAAGGCGTTGGGATAAGTTTCTTTCTCAGGGCCGGAAATTCGAGTAGAGCGGTCCGATCATGCGGCGGATGACAGTCTGACCATGTCGAGCGAAACGATCTTTGCCTCGGCCACCGGCGCCGGGCGCGCGGCGGTCGCGGTGATTCGGCTGTCGGGCCCGATGGTCGGCGCAGTGTTGGCGCGGCTGGCGGGACGTGTTCCAGAGCCCCGATTTGCGCATTATGCGCGCCTCGCGGACCCGCGCGACGGCGAGACGATCGACCGCGGGCTCGTGCTCTATTTCCCACAGCCGAACTCGCCGACAGGCGAGGATTACGCCGAATTGCAGATTCATGGCGGCCGCGCGGTGACGCACGCAGTTTTGCGGGTTCTGGGTGATTTTCCAGGCCTGCGAGAGGCGCAACCGGGGGAGTTCGCACGGCGAAGCCTGGCCAATGGCAAGATGGATTTGTCGCAGGTCGAAGGCCTCGCAGATTTGATCGAGGCGGAGACAGAGTTTCAGCGTCGGCAGGCGATCAGGGCGCTGGGCGGAGCCTTGCGCAAGCGCGTGGAGAGCTGGCGAGAAAGACTGATCCGCGCGCTGGCCCTGGTCGAGGCCGAGCTGGATTTTTCCGATGAGGGCGACGTGTTCGAGCCGGCGACGGCGCTTCGGCCATTGCTGGAGCCCCTCGGCGAGGAAATGGCGGCGGTGCTGAAGACGGGCGATCGGACCGAGCGGCTCCGCGACGGCTATGTCGTTCTGCTGCTCGGGGCGCCGAACTCCGGCAAATCGACGTTGCTCAATGCGCTGGCGCAGCGGGAGGTGGCGATCGTCTCCCCGGTTCCGGGAACGACGCGGGATATGATCGAGGTTCATCTCGACCTCGGGGGCATGCCGGTCACGCTTGTCGATACGGCAGGTTTGCGGGAGGCGACGGATGAAATCGAACGGATCGGCGTCGCGCGGACGCGGGCGCGGATCGGTGAGGCGGATCTTCTCGTCTGGCTGTCGGAAGGAGGCGTCGAGTCGCCGCGAGAGCCGATCGAAGACGTCGAATTCATTCGCGTCGCGACCAAGGCCGATTTGCTGAATTGCACATCAGATGATCTTGCAATTTCCGCTCGAACAGGGTTTGGAATAGAACGACTTCTGGAGGAAATGGCGGATCGCGCGAAGCGGCGTTTGGGCGATGGTTCGACTGCGCTTCTCACGCGCGAACGGCATAGGCGGCTTGTCCAGGAGGCGAAAGACGCGATCGAGGCGTGTCTCGATTCGGGTAAGCCGCTCGAATTCGTTGCAGACGATCTTCGCATCGCGGGCCGGGCGCTCGGCCGAATCGTCGGGGCGGTCGATGTCGAGGATGTGCTGGATGCGATTTTCTCGCAGTTTTGCATCGGGAAATAAAGTTTCACGTGAAACAGACGCGAGGGCTTGAGAGGTGAGCTCGGCCGCCTATGACGTGATTGTGATCGGGGGCGGACATGCCGGCTGCGAGGCCGCGGCCGCCGCCGCTCGTCTCGGCGCGCGCACGGCGCTCGTCACCCACGCTCACGCCACGATCGGCGCCATGTCCTGCAATCCGGCGATCGGCGGGCTGGGCAAAGGCCAGCTCGTCCGCGAGATCGACGCTCTCGATGGGCTCATGGGCCGGGTCGCCGACGCCGCCGGAATCCAATTTCGCCTGCTCAATCGTTCGAAAGGTCCGGCGGTGCGGGGCCCGCGCGCTCAAGCCGACCGCAAGCTCTATCGCGCGGCGATGCAGGCGGCCATAGCGGCGACGCCGGGGCTCGACGTCATAGAAGGTTCGGTCGAAGGGTTGGCGATCCAGCAGGGCCGCGTGGCCGGTGTCAGTCTCGATGGCGTGACCCTCGCCGCGGGCGCTGTCGTGGTGACGACAGGCACCTTCCTGAACGGCGTTATTCATATCGGCGCGACGCAGCTCTCCGCCGGGCGCATGGGCGAGCGTCCCTCGATCGGCTTGGCGGAAGATTTGCGAAAAATCGGCTTTGCGACGCGACGCCTCAAAACCGGCACGCCGCCACGCCTCGATGGACGCACGATCGACTGGGGGCGTCTCGAGGAACAGAAGGGCGATGAGACGCCGGAGCCCTTCTCCTATCTCACCAAGGCCATCGTCAATCCGCAGATCGTCTGCCACATCACCCGCACCAACGCCGCGGCGCATCGAGTCATTCTCGACAATCTCCAGCATTCGCCGATGCGCAGCGGCGCCATTTCGGGGCCCGGCCCACGCTATTGCCCCTCGATCGAGGATAAGGTCACGCGCTTCGGCGATCGCGACGCCCATCAGATTTTCCTCGAGCCGGAAGGCCTCGACGACGACACTGTCTATCCGAACGGGGTCTCCACCTCGTTGCCGGAACAGGTCCAGCAGGCGTTCATTCAGAAGATCGAGGGACTCGCGACGGCGCGGATACTGCGGCCAGGCTATGCGATCGAATATGATTTCGTCGATCCGCGCGAGCTCGACGCGACATTGGAGACGAAGCGCGTCCCAGGACTTTTCTTCGCCGGTCAGCTCAATGGGACGACGGGCTATGAAGAGGCCGCCGCGCAGGGGTTGGTCGCGGGCCTCAATGCGGCGGCGCGCGCGGCGGGAAAGAGCGCTGTCGTCTTCGATCGCGCCGAGGCCTATCTCGGTGTGATGATCGATGATCTCGTCACCCGCGGCGTCAGCGAGCCCTATCGCATGTTCACCTCGCGCGCCGAATATCGCCTGTCGCTGCGCTCGGACAATGCCGATGAGCGTTTGACAGGCAAAGGGCTGGGCGTGGGCTGTATCGGACGCGAGCGTGAGCTTATTCATCGCGAGCGAATGGATCGGCTCGCGCAGGCCCGCGCGCTGCTTCAGCAATTGTCTTTGACCTCGGCTGCTGCTGCGCGCGTCGGTCTGCCGATCAATCAGGATGGGCAGAGGCGTAGCGCTTATGCCTTATTGTCCTTTCCCGGGATCGATCTGCCGCGGCTCGCGTCGATCTGGCCGGAACTCGGCGCGATCGACTCCGAGACAGCGGCGCGCGTCGAAACCGATGCTCGTTACGCGGTCTATCTGGACCGGCAGAGCGCCGATATCGAATCCTATCGCAGGGATGAGCAGCTCGCTTTGCCCTCGACGCTCGACTATGCCGAGATCGGCGGGCTCTCGGCGGAGCTATGCGCAAAACTGTCGGTCCTGCGTCCACGCACGCTCGGCCAGGCTCAGCGCATCGAAGGCGTCACCCCGGCTGCGCTCACGCTTCTGGCGGCGCGGGCGCGACGGGGATGAGCGGAAAAATGGTCGGCAAGGCGAAGGATCGCGGCTGCGATCGTGAAAACGCGCTGCAGTTGGCGCCGGCGCTGCGGCCCTATTTGCGCGAGTTCGAAATCTATGAAGCGCTGCTGCGCAAATGGCAGAAGTCCATCAATCTCGTCGCCGAAAGCACGTTGGACGAATTATGGACGCGCCATTTTGCCGATTCGGCGCAGATCCGCGAGTTTTTCCCCGGTATCGAACATTGGATCGATCTCGGCTCGGGGGCCGGCTTTCCCGGCATGGTTTTGGCGATCTGCCTGAAGGGCCATGCGAACGCCAAGGTTCATCTCATCGAGAGCGATCAGCGCAAAGCGGCGTTCCTGCGCGCTGTTTCACGTGAAACAGGCGCGGCGGCCGAAATTCACATCGGCCGAATCGAAAACGAGCTCCCGAACATTGCCGATCCGGTGACCGGCGTCACCGCCCGTGCGCTGGCGCCGATGCCGCAATTGATCGACTGGTCACGCGAACTTCTGTTGAAAAACGTCAAAGGCGTGTTTTTAAAGGGCGAAGACTGGGCAACCGAATTGACCGGCTCGAGCGCCGCGGATAGCTTCCAGATCTGGACATTGCAGAGCCGAACCCATTCGTCCGGCCGCATTATCGCCCTTGCGCGGGATTTTGGAGCTTGACGTGACCGACGTTACTCATCCGCGCATTCTCGTCCTCGCAAATCAAAAGGGCGGCGTCGGCAAGACGACGACCGCCATCAATCTCGGCACTGCACTCGCCGCCGTGGGCGAGTCGGTCCTCGTCATCGATCTCGATCCGCAGGGCAACGCCTCGACCGGGCTCGGCGTCGACCGCAAGGCCCGCCGGATTTCGACCTATGACGTGCTGCTCGCCGAGAGCAGCCTCGCCGAGGCGATCGTCGCCACCGCGGTGCCGCGGCTCTCGATCGCGCCTTCGACGCTGGATCTGCTGGGCGTCGAACTCGAGATCGCCAGTGACAAGGAGCGCGCATTTCGCCTGAAGCGGGCCGTCGCCGAGATGATCGCAGCGGAGCGCCACGATCACTCCCTTGCCTTCAGCTATATTCTGATCGACTGCCCGCCGTCGCTCAATCTCCTGACGATCAATGCGCTCGCTTGCGCCGATTCGGTGCTGGTGCCGCTGCAATGCGAGTTCTTCGCGCTCGAGGGTCTGTCGCAGCTGTTGTCGACGGTGGAGCAGGTGAAGCGATCGCTCAATCCGCGGCTCTCGATCCATGGCATTGTGCTGACCATGTTCGATCCGCGCAATAATCTGGCGACCCAGGTCGTCGCCGATGTGCGACGCTTCATGGGCGACAAGGTCTATGAGACGGTGATTCCGCGCAATGTGCGCGTGTCGGAAGCGCCGTCGCATGGCAAGCCCGTGCTGCTCTATGATCTCAAATGCAGCGGCAGCCAGGCCTATCTCAAGCTCGCGACGGAGGTTATCCAGCGCGAGAAGCAGCTGCGGGCCGCCTGAGCTGCGGTTTCGTCGCTCGCAATAGGCAATCTCGGGTTAACGGATTGAAGGATTTCTCTCGAAATGGCCGAAGAAGCGACGCGCAGGAGATTGGGGCGAGGGCTCGCGGCTCTGATCGGGGACGCAGGCGAGGAAGCGCCGGCGGTGGAGCGCGCGCGCGGCCAGCGTAAGGCGCCGATCGAGTTTCTGCGGCCCAATCCGCGCAATCCGCGCGTCGCCTTCAATGAGGAGGATCTCGCCGATCTCGCTGCCTCCATCCGCGAGAAGGGCATCATCCAGCCGATCGTGGTCCGCACCGTGCCGGGCGTCGCCGACGCTTATGAGATCATTGCCGGAGAGCGCCGCTGGCGCGCCGCCCAGCTCGCCAATCTCGCCGATGTTCCGATCATCGTGCATGAGGCGGATGATCGTGAGGCGCTCGAGCTCGCCATCATCGAGAATGTCCAGCGCGCCGATCTCAATGCGATCGAGGAGGCGCGCGGCTATGAGCGGCTCGGCAAGGAGTTCGGCTATTCCCAATCCGATCTCGCCAAGATCATCGGCAAGAGCCGCTCGCATGTGGCCAATACGCTGCGTCTCCTCAACCTGCCCGAGGCGAGCCGCCGCTTGGTGACGGAAGGCGCGATCTCGGCCGGCCATGCGCGTGCGCTGCTCGCCCTCGACAATCCCGATTCGGTGGCGCGTCGCGTCGTCGAGGAGGGTCTCACCGTGCGCGACGTCGAGCGGCTCGCGCAGGAGGATTCCAGCGCCAAGCTGGAAACGAAGTCGCGCAAGCCGCGTGTCGAGAAAGACGCGGATACGGTGGCGATGGAAAAATTGCTGACCGACGCGCTGGGCCTCTATGTGTCGATCCACCATAGTGGCGAGAGCGGCGAATTGCGCATCCGCTATGCGACGCTGGAACAGCTCGACGGGCTGTGCCGTCGGCTGACGGGGTGAGTGGGGAGTAAGCCGGCGCTCATACGGCTTCTGTCTTATCGTTTCGTAGATTGCCTCAACGTCAGCCGAGAATCACGACGCGCAATTTCTTCTCCCGCAGGCGGGAGAAGGCGCGCCCTTTCTTTCAGATTTAGGAATTCGCGTACTTCACTCGCTCGTCTGCGCGGTCCAGCTCGCATGTTCGACGCCCGCGATCTTCTCGAGATCGGCGGCGACGGCGTCGAGCTCGTTGGGATCGACGCTGGTCGAGGTCAAAATGGCGACGAGCTCCACCTCGCCTTCGCCGCGCTCCAACTCCTCGATCTCGCGCACCGGATAATCGGCGGCCTCGAGCTTCTCGACCATCAGATCGCGCAAGGCGTCGCGCCGCGTCTGCGAGACGGTGACATGCAGGCGGTAGATCGCTTCCGTGGAGCGCTCGTCGATCGGCGCGCGTTCGATGAGATGGACCAGCGGACGCAGCAGCATATTGCCGGCGAGTGTGAAGATCGCCATCAATATCGCCTCAGCGGCGCGATCGGCTCCGGCGAAGGCTCCGGTGACCGCCGAGCACCAGATCGTCGCGGCGGTGTTGAGGCCGGAGATATTGGCTCCGTCCTTTATGATGACGCCGGCGCCGAGAAAGCCGACGCCGGAGGCGATATAGGCGAGCACTTGCGTCGCGCCGATATTGCCGTTGAGACGCAAGCCGAGATCGACGAAAGCCGCCGCGCCCAGCGCCACCAGCGCATTGGTGCGCAGCCCTGCAGTGCGTTGGCGATATTGCCGCTCGGCGCCGATCAGCGTGCCGAGCAGCAGCGCTACGAGCAAGGAAATCAGTGAATTGAGAAATTCCGGCGCGTTGAAGTTCGCTATTGCCGCCATTGTCCGCATCCGTGCTCTTGTCCGACGGGGGCGTTATATCACCCGGCGAATCATTGTCTCCCGTCGGGCACAGTCGCCGAGCTTCGCGACGATTTTTACTCGATCAACTCACGCCACGATTGAATCTTCCTCGTATTAGCTTAAATCTGAGCATGTTGTTGTTCCTAAACTCAGGGGGAGATTCATGGAACGTCGGCAATTTGTAACTGCTATGGGCGCATTGGCCGCCGCAACCGCCGCCACGGGGACTTTGGCGGCCGAAGAGCATGCTCATCATCACGGCGGCGCCAAATATAAGGCGCTGTTCGAGTCGACCACCAAATGCGTCGCCGCGGGCGAGGAATGCCTGCGTCACTGCTTCGAGATGCTCGCCGCCAACGACGCCAGCATGGGCGCCTGCACCAAGTCCACCTTCGACGTCGTCGCGGCCTGCAAGGCTCTGGCGTCGCTGTCGGGGACGAGCTCGAGCCTCACGCCGGCTTTCGCCAAGGCGGTGGCCGAGGCCTGCCTCGCCTGCAAGAAGGAATGCGACAAGTTCCCGAATATCGCGGAATGCAAGGCTTGCGGCGACGCCTGCAAGGCCTGCGCCGACGATTGCCAGAAGGTCGCGGCCTGAGGGGAAGGGCCTAGACCAATTTGCGGGACGCGCTTCGGCGCGTCTCGTCTGCGGCGATACGACCATTATATTGATTATTGCGCGCCGCGGCGGCCGACGGCGCGGAATTTGAGATCCCGAGAGATTTTTCTCGTGGAGCTGCCGGCCATCCTCCCGTGTGTCGCGAGCGACATGATCGAAACGGAGCCTGCAAAGTGACCGAGCGAGCGTCGCAAATTCTTTCGCCTGAGGCCCATCCACGCGGCTTGGCGTCATTTTTTCTGCGGCAATGGCCCTATTTCGCCATGCTTCTGCTGGCGCTCTTCGGCGTCGCTTATACGAGCGTCACGCGCCAGGGTATGACGACCTATTGGATCGTGCTCGCCCCGATCTTCGGGCTCATCAGCATTATAGGCGGCTGGGCGGAGGCGGAGAACGCCGAGGAGAAATGGCGCCTCGTGCGGACGCAGATTCTCCACTGGGGCGCGGTGCTCGCCGCAATGTGCCTCATCTTCATCGGCGATGTGAAGCAGATGATGAATTCCGACAGCAGCGCGCTCACCGTGCTCACCGTGCTGGCGCTCGGCTCCTTCACCGCGGGCATTCACGCCGAGGCTTGGCGCGTGTCGCTCGTCGGCCTGCTGCTGGGCCTCGCCGTTCCGGCGATCGCCTGGCTCGAGGAATCGACCTTGCTGATCCTGCTGATCGTGGCCGTGATCGCTGCTCTCGGCGCTTTCGTCTTCCTGCGCGAGCGCAAGCCGGCCTGAGCCCTCGGCCGAGAGGCCGAAGGCCCGACAGGGAATGACATAAAGACTTGTTTATATCTTTATTGCATCTGCTCCGCCGCCTTGCTATAGGCGGCCAGGCCCGTCGCGCTCGCCTCACCTAAGGCGAGACAACGCCTGAAGGGAGCGTCATGACCACCCATTTCAACGATTATGTCGTCGCCGACATCGGCCTCGCCGATTGGGGCCGCAAGGAGCTCAACATCGCCGAGACCGAAATGCCCGGTCTGATGGCGACCCGCGCCGAATTTGGCCCGTCGCAGCCGCTGAAGGGCGCGCGCGTCGCCGGCTCGCTGCATATGACCATTCAGACCGCCGTGCTGATCGAGACGCTGAAGGCGCTCGGCGCGGATGTCCGCTGGGCGTCCTGCAATATTTATTCGACGCAGGACCACGCCGCTGCGGCCATCGCCGCCGCCGGCACGCCGGTCTTCGCCATCAAGGGCGAGAGCCTCGAGGATTATTGGGACTACACCCATCGCATCTTCGAATGGGGCGACGGCGGCACGCCGAACATGATCCTCGACGATGGCGGCGACGCGACGTTGCTCATCCATCTCGGCCTGCGTGCCGAGAATGGCGACACCGCCTTTCTCGACAAGGCGACCAATGAGGAAGAGGAAGTCCTCTTCGCCGCGATCAAGAAGCGCCTGAAGGCCAATCCGGGCTTCTACACGCGCAACGCTGTGGCCATCAAGGGCGTGACCGAGGAGACGACCACCGGCGTGCATCGTCTCTACGTCATGCACAAGGAAGGCAAGCTGCTCTGGCCGGCGATCAACGTCAATGATTCGGTCACCAAGTCGAAGTTCGACAATCTCTACGGCTGCCGCGAGTCGCTTGTCGACGGCATCCGCCGCGCCACCGATGTGATGATGGCGGGCAAGGTCGCTTGCATCGCGGGCTATGGCGATGTGGGCAAGGGCTCGGCCGCTTCGCTTCGCAACGCCGGTTGCCGCGTGCTCGTCACCGAGATCGATCCGATCTGCGCGCTGCAGGCGGCGATGGAAGGCTATGAGGTCACGACGATGGAAGATGCGGCCTCGCGCGCCGACATCTTCTGCACCGCGACCGGCAATGTCGACGTCATCACGACCGAGCACATGCGCGCCATGAAGGACCGCGCCATCGTCTGCAACATCGGCCATTTCGACAGCGAGATCCAGGTCTCCGGCCTGCGCAATCTCAAATGGCACAATGTGAAGCCGCAGGTCGACGAGGTCGAGTTCGCCGACGGCAAGCGCATCATTCTGCTCGCCGAAGGCCGCCTGGTGAATCTCGGCTGCGCGACCGGCCATCCGTCCTTCGTGATGTCCGCGTCCTTCACCAACCAGACGCTGGCGCAGATCGAGCTGTGGACCAAGCAGGGCCAATATCCGGTGGGCGTCTATACGCTGCCCAAGCATCTCGACGAAAAGGTCGCGGCGCTGCATCTCGACAAGATCGGCGTGAAGCTCACCAAGATGACCGAGCAGCAGGCCGCCTATCTGAACTTGCCGCAGAGCGGCCCGTTCAAGCCGGACCACTACCGCTACTGATCTCTCTCGAGTGCGAGAGCGAGACGGCGGAGCGATTCTCTCGCTCCGCCGTCTTTTTTTTCGTGACGCCAGTTCGGCGAAATGCTTAGGCGCCAATCTCGCGGTCACGATCCGCGTTTCACTTTTCGACGGCGCGCTTTAGATTAGACGCGATTCGAGAGACGGCGCCTCGGTGGCGCGCGGACGGCTTGCGGCGTTTGTTTGCGATGAGCCTTTGCAAATCGAACGTGGAGACCGGTTCGCATGTATCACGATGCGGCTTTCGGGCCGAAAGCGTTGCCGTCCGCGCAACGTCGGGGAGCGTCCTCGCCGCTCGTTCGCGGCGTCACGCGCGGGCTCGCGACCGCCGGCCTTTTGCCGCTCGGCGGGCCGGCGCGGGCGGAGGCGCTCACCAATTTTCTCGCCGCCACCAATAATGCGGAATTCGTCAATCTCGCGCTGACCAGCGGCCTCGCCCTTTTCGCCGTTGTCGTCGCCTTCACCCATCTCGGCGAGCGCAAGGTGTGGCGCCGCCGCGAGGCGCGTCTTTCCGCCGAGCTCGAAGCGACACGAAAACGGCTCGATCGCGCCGAGATTTTTCTGTCGAGCGAGCCGCAGCTCTTCGTCTCCTGGGACAATGCCGCCGGCGAGCCGGACATAGAGAACGGGCTCAACGATCCGGCCTTCGCGCGGCGCGTGCTCGCCTTCGGCTCCTGGCTCGGCCCGGAGGAGGCGGGCGCGCTGCAGGATCGCATCGACCGCCTGCGCCAGAACGGCGAAGGCTTTCATCTCTCGCTCGCGAGCTTGCAGGGTCGGCGCTTCGACGCCGAGGGCCGCGCCGTCGCCGGCCGCGCCGTGCTGCGCATCCGCGAAGTTTCCGGCGAGCGGCTCGAGCTGCTGTCGTTGCGCGAGCGCCACACGCGCAGCGTCGCCGAGGTCGAGGGGTTCCGCGCTTTGCTCGAGGCTTTGCCGACGCCGGTCTGGATGCGCGACGCCGAAGGCCGCGTCACCTTCGTGAATTCCGCCTATGCCCAGGCGGTGGAGGCGGAAAATCCGGGCGATGCGCTGCGTCGTCAGATCGAGCTCCTCGACAATGACGCGCGCACGCAAGCCATGACGGCGCGCGCGCGCGACGAGGTCTGGCGCGCGCGCGTCACCGCGGTCGTCGCGGGCGAGCGGCATCGTCTCGACATCGTCGAAGCGCCATGCCACGGCGCCGCCGCCGCTCTCGCTATCGATCGCCATGAGATCGACACGACGCGCGCCGATCTCGAGCAGCAGATGCAGGCGCATTCGCGCACGCTGGCGCAATTGCCGATCGCCGTCGCCATTTTCGATCGCGCCAAACGGCTCGTCTATCGCAATGCGGCCTATGAGAATCTCTGGCCGCTCGACAGGGCCTATCTGGACCAGGGGCCGAGCGACAGCGAGATACTCGATCGCCTGCGCGCCGAGCAGCGCTTGCCGGTCGAAGCCGATTACAAGGCCTGGAAGGCGCGCCTGCTGGAGGCCTATCAATCCTCCGAGGAACATCACGAGCATGTCTGGCACATGCCGAATGGACGCACGCTGCGCGTCGTGGCGAACGCCAATCCGCAAGGCGGCGTCACCTATCTCTATGACGATGTGAGCGAGCGCTATTTCCTCGAATCGCGTTTTCATGCGCTTGACCGCATGCAGAACGAGACGCTCGAAAATCTGCGCGAGGGCGTCGCCGTCTTCGGACCGGACGGCAGATTGCGCTTCTGCAATCCCGCCTTCCTCGCGCTATGGGCGCTGGACAAGCGCATTCTCGACGACAAGCCGCGCTTCGACGCCGTCGCCATTCTCTGCCGGCCGCTGCATCTCAACGAGGAGACCTGGAGCGAATTGCGCGGCTTCGTCACCGGGCTGCAGGACATGCGCCAGGGCTTCACGCGGCGCATCGAGCGCTCGGACGGCGTCGTGCTCGACTGCACGGCGCAGCCGCTGCCGGAAGGCGCGGCGCTGCTCACCTTCGTCGATGTGACGGCGGGCGTGAATGTCGAGCGCGCGCTCACCGAGCGCAATCAGGCGCTGATCGCCGCGGAGAAAATCCGCAACGACTTCGTCCATCACGTTTCTTATGAGTTGCGCTCGCCGCTCAACAACATCATCGGCTTCATTCATCTGCTCGGCGAGAAGACGACCGGCGAGCTCAACGCCAAGCAGCTCGAATATCTCGGCTATGTGGCCAAATCCTCGGCGGCGCTGCTCGCCATCATCAACGACATTCTCGATCTCGCGACGATCGACAGCGATGCGATGGAGCTCGAGCTCGAAGAGGTGAACGCCGCCGACGCCATACGCGCCGCGGCCGAGGGCGTTCAAGACCGGCTCGCGGAGAACGACATAGAGCTCCAGATCGTCGCCACGGGCGAGGTCGGCTGCTTCCGCGGCGACGGCAAGCGCATCCGCCAGATCCTGTTCAACCTGCTCGCCAACGCGATCGGCTTTTCTCGGCCGGGACAAACGATTACCCTCGCGGCGTTGCGGCGGGAGGGGGAAATCGTGTTCAAGGTCGCCGATCGGGGGCGGGGCATCGCCCCGGATGTCCTCGACAAAGTGTTCGACCGCTTCGAATCGCACACCTCCGGCTCGCGCCACAGAGGCGTCGGGCTCGGCCTGTCGATCGTTCGCGCCTTCACGGAGCTGCACGGAGGGCGTGTGCTCATCGACTCCGCGCTCGGCGAGGGCACCACCGTCACTTGTATCTTCCCGGCGCCCGAGAGCAGCGGTCGGCAGGATGTCGCGCAGCGTGAAAAAGGACAGGCCTCATGAGCGAAGAGGCCGAATGGCTGATCGACGTCGCCGATGAAGCGCAGACCGCCGAGCTCGCCGCCCGGCTCGCGCCGCTCATTCGCGACACGGTGCGGCTCGTCACCCTCTCCGGCGATCTCGGCGCGGGCAAGACGGCCTTCGCGCGCGCGCTGATCCGCGCGCTGGCGCAGGATCCGACGCTGGAGGCGCCGAGCCCGACCTTCACGCTGATGCAGGGCTATGAGACGCCCTTCTGCCGCATTCTGCACGCCGATCTCTATCGCATCGCCGGCGGCGAGGCGGAGCTCGAGGCCATGGGTTTCGAGGAGGCGAGCGAGGATGCGCTGGTGCTCGTCGAATGGCCCGAGCGCGCGCCCAGCCTCTTCACCGGCGATCGTCTCGAAGTGCGGCTCTCTTTCGCCGCGCCCGAGACCCCGGACGCGCGCCGTATCGGCGTCATCGCCCGTGGCAAGGCGGCGGGGCGGCTCCGCGCCTTCCGCTCCATGCGGGAGTTTCTGGAGCGCGCCGGCTGGAGCGACGCCTCGCGGGAATATCTGCAGGGCGACGCCTCCTCGCGCGTCTATGAAGCGCTGCGCCGGCCGGATGGCGCGCAGGCCATATTGATGATCTCGCCGGCGCGGCCAGACGGCCCGCCGATCCGCTATGGCAAGCCCTATAGCGCCATTGCGCGGCTCGCGGAGACGGTGAAGCCCTTCGTCGCCATGGCCGACGCCCTGCGCGCGCAGGGCCTCTCCGCGCCGCAAATCTACGCCTATGATCTCTCCGCGGGCTTCGTGCTGCTCGAGGATCTCGGCCGCGACGGCGTCGTCGCCGGCGGCGCGCCCATCGCCGATCGTTATTTGGAGGCGCTGTCGGCGCTCGCGCCGCTCCATGCGCGTCGCTTGCCGGATGTTCTCCCGGTCGAGGGCGCGAGCCCTTATCATGTCCCGCCCTATGATCTCGACGCGCTGCTGATCGAGGTCGAGCTGCTGCTGGAATGGTATGCGGGCCGCGTCGGCGGCGGCGGCATTTCCTCCGGCTCCAAGGCGACCTTCGTCAATCTCTGGCGTCAGGCGCTGATCGAGATCGTGATGTCGGCGCCGACCTGGACTTTGCGCGATTTCCACTCGCCCAATCTGATCTGGCTCGCCGATCGCGAGGGAACGGCGCGCGTCGGCGTCATCGATTTTCAGGACGCAGTGCTCGGCCATCCGGCCTATGACGTCGTCTCGCTGACGCAGGACGCCCGCGTCGACGTGCCGGACGAATTGGAGATGCGCCTGCTCGGTCATTACGCGCGCAAGCGCCGCGAGGCCGATCCCTTGTTCGATATGGCGGCTTTCGCGCGCGCCTACGCCATTCTCGGCGCCCAGCGCGCGACGAAAATCCTCGGCATTTTCGCGCGGCTCGACCAGCGCGACCACAAGCCGCAATATCTCGTCCATCTGCCGCGCGTCGAAACCTATCTGCGCAAGGGCCTGCGCCATCCCGCGCTCGCCGATCTCGAGGCTTGGTATGTCGCGAACCTCCCCGCGCTCTTTCGCGCCTGACGCGGCGATGGTCTTCGCGGCCGGCCTCGGCTCGCGCATGCGGCCCTTGACCGACCGGCTGCCCAAGCCCCTCGTCGCCATCGCCGGCGTGACGTTGCTCGATCGTGCGCTGGACGCATTCGCGGAGGCTGGCGTCGCCACGGCGATCGTCAATGTCCATCACCTCGCCGATCAGATCGAGACGCGTCTCGAAGGCCGGGAGCGCCCGCGCGTCACCGTCTCCGACGAGCGGGAGCGGCTGCTCGACCAGGGCGGCGGCATCAAGAAGGTTCTGGCCCAATTCGGCGGACGGCCCTTCTTCGTCTGCAACACCGACGCCTTCTGGGTCGGCGCGCGCGAGGACAATCTGCGCCGCCTCGCCGGCATTTGGGACGCGGAGATCATGGATGTCGCGCTGCTGCTCGCCCCGCGTCTCGGCAGCGTCGGCGTCGAATGGGACGGCGACTTCCACAGGGCGGAAGACGGCAGGCTGACGAAGCGCGCGGCGGGCGAGACGGCCGATTACGTCTATGCCGGAATCGGTATCCTAAAACCGCAGCTCTTCGAGGGCGTCGAGCAGGAGGCGTTTCCGCTCGCGCCCTTCTTCTTCCGCGCGGCGGAGCAGGGGCGGCTCTTCGGCGTTGCGCTGGACGGCAAATGGCTGCATGTCGGCACGATGGGCGCGATCGAGGAGGCCGAGCGCGCCGTCGCCGAGGAGACGGACAGGCCGCGACAAGTCGAAGGGGAAAGATAGCGCCTCGGCGAGGATTTTTTTAACTTTGCGACATCTTGTCCAGCCGCGAAGCGGCTGTGCTGCTGTTTATGACTTTCAGAGCATGGCATAGTCGATGCTACGCTTGCGCCCCAGACCCCGAAACTCTCGGCATTTGCGCTGTTTGCAACTCATGGGATCGTGAACCGCGATGATCGCATTGGCGCCGACCCTCTATTTATTCGGCGCCTTCATGCTCTCGCTGCTGGGCGTTTTCCTCTACGCGATCTGGCGCGGCGACGAAGAAGCCGAAGAATTGTGGTGGTGGGCCGCGGTCTTCGCGATGGCGGGCGCCTCGGCGCTCTGCTACGCTTTCCGCAACGAGGTCGGGTGGCTTTCGATCATTTTCGGAAACGCGCTCACTTTATGGGCGTGCGGTCTGCTCTGGACGGGCGTTCTCGTTTTTGTCGGCAAGCCGGTGCGACCGCTGCTGGCCTTCCTCGGCGGTGTGATTTGGGCCGCCGGACTGTGGCGCGCGGATATTCACTTTCGAATTGCGGAAATCTCCGCGATCTCGGCGATCTATGAAGTCGCCGCCGCCTTCGAATTGTTCCGCTACAATCGCGCTGGCGGCCAGCGTCTCGTCGTGTCTCGCGTGACGGCTTGGATCATCGCGCTGCAAGCGGGGCTCGAATTCACGCTCGCGATCGCGGCGCCTTTTATCGCGGTCGACGAAGCGAGCTTCCTCACCAGCCCATATCAGAAATACCGCTTCCTCGAGCTCTCTGGCTTTATCGCCGTTCTCGGCTTTCTATTGGCGACCCTCTCCAAAGAGCGCCTCGCGAAGCGACGAGAAGTCGCGGCGATGATCGATCCGCTGACGGGCCTTCTCAATCGACGCGCCTTCGACCGGGCGGTCGAGCGCGCGAAGCGATCGGCGCCCGCGCCGGCGACGGCGGTGCTCGTCTTCGATCTCGACAATTTCAAATATATCAACGACCGCTTCGGTCATGCGGTCGGCGACCGCGTGCTGGCCGCCTTCGGCGCGACCGCGACGCGAAATATTCGATCGAGCGATCTGCTGGCGCGAATCGGCGGCGAGGAATTCGTCGCCATTCTCTCGCCCGCCGATCGGACCGGCGCATTGGCGATCGCGGAGCGCATTCGTTCGGCCTTCATCCGCGATGCCGCGCATCTCGCCGACGGCGCGGCGACCGTCAGCGTCGGCGTCACCGTGCTCGAGGACGAGACGCTGGACCTCGCCGCCATGACGCGCATCGCCGACGACGCGCTCTATCGCGCCAAGGCCGAAGGACGAAACCGCGTCATTTTCGCGAGCGACGCTCCCGACATGAGCGTAACAGCGCGTTAACCAAAGCTCATCCATAGTGCCCCTACGTGCCGTGAGCCTTGCCGCATGACGCGGCCGGCCGGCGCGCGCCACGCTGTTTCAGGGCCGTCATGGGCGAGATCATCGAATCGATAGTGATCGGCGCGGGGCCCGCTGGCCTCACCGCCGCTTATATTCTGGCGAAGCACGGACGCGAGGTTCTCGTCCTCGAGCAGGATGAAGCTTACGTCGGCGGCATCAGCCGCACGGCGAGCTACAAGGGCTTTCTCTTCGACATAGGCGGGCATCGCTTCTTCTCGAAATCCAAAGAGATCGTCGATCTCTGGGACGAAATTCTCCCGCATGATTTCATCGAGCGGCCGCGGCTCTCGCGCATCTATTATCGCGACAAATTCTACGCCTATCCGCTGAAGGCGTTCGAGGCGCTGAAGAATCTCGGCCTTTTCGAGAGCGCGATGTGCATGGCGTCCTTCGCTTTCGCCAAGGCCTTTCCGGTGAAGGAGCCGCGCTCCTTTCATCAATGGGTGCGCAATCAATTCGGCGAGCGGCTCTTCGGCATCTTCTTCAAGACCTATACGGAAAAGGTCTGGGGCATGGGCTGCGACGATATCTCCGCAGATTGGGCGGCGCAGCGCATCAAGGGGCTGAGCCTCGGCGCCGCCATCGTCGATGGATTGCGTCGCTCGCTCAAGCTCGGCAAATCCAGCGGAACGGCGAAGACGCTGATCGAATCCTTTCGCTATCCGCGCCGCGGGCCGGGCATGATGTGGGAAGCCGCCGCGCGCAAAATGCAAAAGCTCGGCGGCCGCCTGCAGATGGGCCGCAAGGTCGAGGCGCTGGCCTATGACGAAGAGAGCGGCCTCTGGACCATCACCGTGCGCAACGCCAGCGGCGAGAGCGAGACTTATCACGCCCGTAATATTCTCTCCTCCGCGCCGCTGCGCGAGGTGATGAATGCGTTGACGCCGACGCCGATCAGCCTCTTCAACGCACGCGCGCTCGCCTATCGCGATTTTCTCACTGTCGTGCTGATCGGACGGCCGCAAAATGAATTCCCCGACAATTGGATTTATATTCATGATCCGTCGGTGAAGGTCGGCCGCGTGCAGAATTTCAAATCCTGGTCGCCCGAGATGATCGCCGATGGCGTCTCCACTTGCCTCGGCCTCGAATATTTCTGTTTCGAGGGCGATGGCCTGTGGAATGCTGACGACGCCGATCTCGTCGCGCTCGCGACGGCGGAGATCGAAAAGATCGGCCTCATGAAGGCGCAGGATGTGCGTGACGCCTGCGTCGTGCGGCAGGCCAAGGCCTATCCCGTCTATGACGATTCCTACGCCGCCAATGTGCAGGCGATACGCCTCGAGCTCATGACGCGTTACCCCGGTCTGCATCTCGTCGGCCGCAACGGCATGCACAAATACAACAACCAGGATCATGCGATGATGACCGGAATGTTGACCGCGCTCAACATCGTCGCCGGCCGCGCGATCTATGACGTCTGGGGCGTGAACGAGGACGCCGAATATTCGGAAGGCGGCGTCTCCGGCGCCGAGCAGGCGCTCGCGAGCGAACGTCTCGTGCCGAAGCGGGTCGC
This sequence comes from Methylosinus sp. H3A, assembly GCF_015709455.1. NCBI lineage: Bacteria > Pseudomonadati > Pseudomonadota > Alphaproteobacteria > Hyphomicrobiales > Methylocystaceae > Methylosinus > Methylosinus sp. H3A. The sequence goes on along the minus strand of NZ_JADNQW010000005.1, from coordinate 1,363,379 downwards.
CTGAATGTCGACGCGCCGCGTCTTCGCCGCCGCGCGCTTGCTGCGCGATCTCATCGCCTATGGGCTGGCGAGCGGCGCGGCGCTGGCGCTCGACTATGGCCTGCTTCTGCTTTGTCAAAAGACGCTCGGCCTTCCCTATCTCGTCGCGGCTGCGATCGGGTTTTCCGGCGGGCTAGCGCTCGTCTATGCGCTCAGCGTCGCAATCGTGTTTCGTGATCGCCGCAGCGTGCGGCCGGCGTCGGAATTCTCCGTGTTCTTCGCCATCGGCCTCGCCGGCCTGCTGCTCACCGAGGCGTTGATGTTCATCTTCGTCGGCCGTCTCGGCTTCGATCCCGCCTTTGCGAAAATTCCGACGGCGGGCTGCGTCTTCCTGTTCAATTTCACCGCGCGTCGCGCGCTTTTGTTTTCGGCGCCGACGTCGACGGCGAAGGCCTCCGCGTGACTGCGCTGGCTGGCGAGACGGCGCGCGCCCGCACGCAGACGCGCGGCGAAATTCCGCTTCTCGCCGCCATCGTTCCGGCGCTCGCCGGCGCGGCTCTATTGACGCTGCCCCGCGCGCGCGCCGTGTGGAGCGCGGGCGAATTCTACGATTCCGACGACGCCATGCGCGCCGTGCAGCTGCGCGATCTCCTCGCCGGCCAATCCTGGTTCGATATGACGGCGCGCCGGCTCGATCCGCCGGACGGGCTCTTCATGCATTGGTCGCGCATCGTCGATACGCCGCTCGCCGGGCTCGATCTGTTGTTCAGGCTGTTTTTCGTGCCGGAAATTGCGGAGCGGGCGACGCGGCTCGTCTTTCCTTTCGTCTGCCTGGCTCTGCTGTTCGCGCTCGCGGCTTTCGTCGCGCGCGTGCTCGTCGCGCGCTCGGCGCGCATCGTCGCAGTGTGGCTGGTCTTTCTCTCGGCGCCGATGTTCATGCAATTCACGCCGGGCCGCATCGATCATCATGCGCCGCAGATCATTTTGCTGATGGCGAGCTTCGGCCTCGTCGCGCTCGGTCTCGACGCCAAGCGCCCTCTGGCGCTCGCGGCGGCCGCCGCGCCTTTGGCCTTGTCGCTGGCGATCAGCCTCGAAAATCTGCCCTTCTTCGTCGTGCTGCTCGCGGCGCCGGCGATCCTCTTTCTCGTCGAGGGCGTCGCGGCGTCGCGGCGCCTGCTCCATTTCGCGCTGGGACTGCTGGTCTTCGCGCCGCTGACTTTCGTTGCGACTGTCGCGCCGTCGCGATACGGCCTCTCCGCCTGCGACGCCTATTCGGCCGTTCATATTCGCGCGCTCATTGTCGGCGCGCTCGGTTTCGCCGCGCTCGGCGTTTTTGCGCCGAGTCTCGATACGCTCGCTCGGCGCATAATGGGCCTCGGCCTCGTCGGCGCCGCTGCGCTCGGCGCATTCCTCGCCGGCGCGCCGCAATGCCTCGGCGATCCGCTGGTCGGACTCGATCCGCTGCTGCGCGAACTCTGGCTCTCTCATGTCACAGAGGCCAAGCCGCTGAAGGCGTTTCTCGCCGATCCGGCCTTGCTCGTCTCGACCGCAGCGCCGGTGCTGCTCGGCCTCGTCGCGGCGTTCGTCCTCGCCTGGCGTGCGGAGGGCCTCGTGCGCGGGCGCTGGGCGATGCTCGCGGCGGCGATTCTCATCGGCTTTTGCGCGGCGCTCTGGCAGATTCGCGTCTTTTCTTCCGTCACGCCGCTCGCCATGATCGCGCTCGCCGGCGCGGCGGCCGCCATATCGGCGCGGCTCGCCAGCGTGACGCCGCTGCTGCGCGGCCTCACGGTCGGGTTGCTGTGCCTTTGCGTCTCGCCCATGGGCCTCGCTCTGGCGCTGCAATCGGAGGGCGACGCCGCCCCTCGGGAGACGCGCCGCGCCTGCCTCGAGGCCGGCGCTTTTTCATCGCTCGCTGCGCTGGCGCCGGCGCGTATCGTCGCGCCGGTCGATATTGGCGCGCATATCCTCGCCTTCACGCCGCATTTCGTCTTCGCCGCGCCCTATCATCGCGACAATCGCGGCAATCGCCTCGCGGTGGACGCTTTTCTCGCCGAGCCGGCCGAGGCCGAGCGCCTGCTGCGCGCGGCGGGCGCCGAGCTGCTGCTCTGGTGCGGCGGCGGCGAGACCGGAAACGCCCTCACCGAGCGCGCGCCCCATGGGCTGGCGGCGGCGCTCTCGCGCGGCGAGACGCTCCCCTTTCTCGAGAAAATCCCACTCGAGCGCTCGCCTTTCCATGTTTTCGCCCTGCGTCCCGCGCAATAATATCGAGCGCCGACCCGCCGCGCCCGCCGCAACAGGAAACCCATACAGCCCATGTCCGCTCCGCTGATCGACCGCCGCCGGCTTCTCCTCGCCGCCTCGAGCCTGCCTTTCGCCCGGCCCTCCTTCGCGCAGCCGCCGCAGGGGGCGGAGGAGGATCTGCAAGTGCGGATCGAGAACAAATCCGCGCCCGAGCTTTGCGCCGAGAAGGACAATATCGAGCTCGATTTCGTCTCGCCGCTGGTGCGCCGCATGCGCGTGCAGGCGATCCACCCCTCCTATATCGGCATGATCGGCTCGGACCGCTGGGCGCCGGATTGGACGAGCTGCGATCTTTCGCACGACCCGAAATTCGCCGCCGACGCGCGCCGCCACACTTTTTGGGAGACGCCGGAATTCTGGCTGGTCGGCTATACGTTCCCGTCCTTCTGGCGGCCGAACGACGTGCCCGTGCGGGTCGGCGACCGCGTCGAGACGGGCTTTCATCTCGTCCAGCTGTGGATGACCTATCGCGAGCGCGCGGAGGAAATTCTCGTCTTCTATCCGCCGGACGGCTATTGGCGCGCGCGGCCTCTGCCTTTCGAGGATATGCGCTGGACGGCCTATGGCTCGTCCTTCCTCATCGGCCCGGTGGAGGTGCAGGAGCGCCCTATCGTGGCGCTGAAGGAGATCGTCTTCGATCCCGATACGCGCAGCTTCACTCTGCGTTTCCGCCGCGGCGGCGAGGCGAAGCTGCGCGTCGTCACCATCGATCAGGATCGCATCGTGCTGGACGTCTCCTATAGCGACGCAATGCCGGATGGCCTGCCCTTCGCCTCGCTGCGGTCCATGTACACCACGCAGTCGATGAGCGACGCCGCGCTGGTCGCCTGGCGCGCCAAGCGCGGCATAGGCTGGCAGGAGGCGCCGGTGATCGGCTTTCCGGGCGCGCCGGCGACGGAAATCTGGCTCGGCCGGCACATGCCCTCGCGTCACAATCTCTCGGCGCCGGATATGGTGTTCGGCAAATTCCAATCGACGGCGACGACGGCGGTCAAATGACCGCGCGCCTGCTGTGGCTCGATGTCGCGCGCGGCCTCGCCGTGCTGGCGATGTTCGCCTTTCACTTCGGCTGGGATCTCGGCCATTTCGGCCATATCGATCCCGATATTCCCTATACGCGAGCCTATATGGCTTTCGGCCATGCGGTCGCGGTGAGCTTTCTCTTCATCGCGGGCGTTTCGCTCGCGCTGGCGCATGGGCGCGTCTTTCGCGCCGGCGCCTATTGGCGCAGGCTCGCGCTCGTCATCGGCGCCGCGCTGCTCGTGAGCGCCGCGACCTATGTCGCTTTCCCCGCGAGCTTCGTCTTCTTCGGCATTCTGCATTGCATAGCGGCGGCGAGCCTTCTCGCTCTGCCGTTTCTCGTGCTGCCCTGGCCGGCGGCACTCGTCGCGGGCTTCGCACTCGTCGCCGCCTCGTTTTTCGCGCGCGCGTCTTTCTTCGATGCGCCCTTCTTCTGGTGGACGGGGCTTTCGACCTTCGAGCCACTGACCAATGACTATCGGCCGCTCACGCCTTGGGCGGGGGCGTTGTTCTTCGGCGTCGGCGCGGCCAAGCTCGCGCGCCTCGGCGCCGCGCCTCGTACGGATTCGCGCGGCGGCGCAGCGGCGCTAGGCTTAGCCTTTCTCGGGCGGCACAGCCTCGCGCTCTATCTCGCCCATCAGCCGGTGTTTTTCGCCGGTTTCACGGCGGTCGCCATGCTGTTCGCGCCGGTGCAGAATGCGCGCTTCGAGGAAGCCTGCCGCGCGCAATGCGTCGCCTCGGGAGCGGAAGCGCGGAAATGCGCGACGGCCTGCGATTGCGTGGCGCGTCAGGCGACGCAGGATGGCGCATTGTCTGAGGATACGAGCGAAGACAACCGCCGCCTGCGCCTGGAAGCCATCGCCCGCGTCTGTGTGGCGAAATGATCTATGAGGCTTCGCGTCAGGAAGCGCTCGGCGTCAGGTCGCCGGCGCGAAGCGTTCGGTCGAGAGAACGGAGCAGTTCGCCGACGCGTCCACCGCCCGACGGCGCCGCAGGAAAGCGGCGCAGCACGTCGACGACCTGTGGAGTAGCGCAACGGGCGGGGTGTTGCATCGGATCGGCCTCGAGATCGACAGTGTCGCCCGCCACCAATTCGACGGCTCTGGCCGCATGAGCGGCGGCTCCGAGAATATGCCTGACCTGAGTGGAACGCGCCAAGGGATGAAGATAGGCCGCCGATGACGCGCACATAGCGGCGCGCGCGGCGTGGCTGGCGGCGGGATCATCGGATGCGAGCGCCGCCTTCAGCGCGGCGAGCGCCGCGTCGCGTAGCGCTTTCACTCTCTTGCCGCCTCGCGCGAATGTCCGCGCAGCTTCGATCGCATTTCGCGGACGCGAATCGGCGGGAGAGGATCGTTCGAAAATTTCGAGCGCGGTCACGGCGCATTCGGCGGAAAATCCGGCGATGGCGCGAAGCTCCTCCAGGTCGAGAGGAATCTCGTCCGCCTTCGCCGGTCTATCGCTATCGGGGCGCATCGATCCTCCCGCGATGGAGGCGGGCGGATCTCAATCGTTCGGCGCGAGCATATTCTCCGGCCGCACCAGCGCGTCGAATTCCGCGTCCGTCACCTTGCCCGACTTCAGCGCCTCCTCGCGCAGCGTCGTGCCATTGTGATGCGCGGCGCGGGCGATCTTGGAGGCGGCGTCATAGCCGATCTTGGGCGCCAGCGCCGTCACCAGCATCAGCGAGCGCTCCAGGAAGCTTTTGATATTCGCCTCGTCCGGCTCGATCCCGTCGATGCAGCGGGTGATGAAGCTGTCGATGCCGTCGGCGAGCAATATCGTCGATTCGAGCAGCGCCGCGGCGATGACCGGCTTCAGCACGTTGAGCTCGAGATGGCCCTGCGAAGCGGCGAAGGTGATCGTCGCATTATTGCCGAAGACGCGCGTGCAGACCATGGTCAGCGCTTCGACCTGCGTCGGATTGACTTTGCCCGGCATGATCGACGAGCCCGGCTCGTTCTCCGGCAGCTTCAGCTCGGCGAGGCCGGCGCGTGGGCCGCAGCCGAGCAGGCGAATATCGCAGCCGATCTTGTAGAGCCCCGCCGCGAGCGCATTCAGCGCGCCATGCGCGAAGACCGCCGCGTCATGGGCGGCGAGCGCCTCGAATTTATTCGGCGCCGTCTGGAACGGCAGGCCGGTCTGCGCCGCGATCTTGGTCGCGACCGCCTCGGCGAAACCCTTGTAAGTGTTGACGCCCGTGCCGACGGCGGTGCCGCCCTGGGCGAGCAGGAACAAATCCTCGAGCCCCTGGCGGATGCGCTTGGCGCCGAATTCTGCCTGCGCCGCATAGCCGGAAAATTCCTGGCCGAGCGTGACAGGCGTCGCGTCCTGCAAATGGGTGCGGCCGATCTTGACGATATGCTCGAAGGCCTTGGACTTGGCCGCGAGCGCCGCGTGCAGCCGCTCCACCGCCGGCAGCAGGCGCTGCGAGATGGCGATCGCCGCGGCGACATGGATGGCGGTCGGGAAGCTGTCGTTGGAGGATTGGCCGAGATTGACGTGGTCGTTCGGGTGGACCGGCGCCTTGGCTCCGCGGCCAGCGCCCAGCGCCTCATTGGCGCGATTGGCGATCACCTCATTGACGTTCATGTTCGATTGCGTGCCGGAGCCGGTCTGCCAGACGACCAGCGGGAAATGCTCGTCGAGCTTTCCCTCGATGACGTCGCGCGCCGCGGCGGAAATGGCAGCGGCGACCTCGGGGTTCAGCAGGCCCTTCTCGAGATTGGCCTCGGCGGCGGCGAGCTTCACTCGCGCCAGAGCATGGACGATCTCGATCGGCATGCGGCCGACGCCGATGGGGAAATTCTGCCGCGACCGCTCCGTTTGCGCGCCCCAATAGGCGGAGGCCGGAACCTCTATGTCGCCGAAGGAATCACGTTCGGTTCGGAATTCGGTCGTCTTTTCGGTCATTGGTCTCGCTCGTGGAAAATTTACGCTCGAGCTTCCCTATGGGCCATTTCGGCCCGTCTATCAATCATTGCCGGCGCGCGGCAGAATCGATTGCTCGCCGATGAAATAAGTGTCGCCGATATCGCTCGTGGAGCTCAGCGAGAGAACTTCGGCGAGGCGATTGCGGGCGCGATTGACGCGGCTCTTCATCGTGCCCGGCGCGCAATTGCAGATCGCGGCCGCCTCCTCGTACGAAAGACCCGAGGCCGCGACCAGAATCAGCGCCTCGCGCTGGTCCAGCGGCAGCTTCTGCAGCGCTGTGCGGAAGTCGAGAAAATCCATATGGGCGTTCTGCGCCGGCAGCGACACCAGCCGCGCGGCGATGGCGCCGTCGGGATCGGGCGCCTCGCGGCGGCGCTTGCGATAATCGCTGTAGTGGATATTGCGCAGAATGGTGAACAGCCAGGCCGTGAGATTGGTGCCTTCGGTGAAGGAGGCGAGGCTGCTCCAGGCCTTGACCAGAGTCTCCTGGACGAGGTCGTCGGCGCGATCGGCGTTGCCGCAGAGCGAAACCGCGAATGCGCGCAGATTGGGGATCGCCGCGACGAGATCGGCTTTCGTTCCCCTTCCTCCGGCTTTCGCCGCTTCGGATGTCGGCACTATCCCTCCCCGGGCGTCTTCGACCGCGTCGGGGATATCGGGTCGCTCTCGAGCCGGTTCAAGAGCTCTAGGAAACGATCCGGAATGGGCTGGTTGAGGATGTCGTCATAGAGCCCGCGGAGCTGCTCGCCGATCTGCTCGCCCACATCATTGGCCGTCTCGGCCTCCGGACGCTGGGCCCGCGATGGGCGGCGGGAGTTCAAGACGACGAACCCGTCGCCGACATCCTGCGTCGGCGGACCAGCGATCGGGTCGCTCGTGCTGTCCTCTATCTCTCTTCGGGTTTCGGCTGTGCTCAAGGCGGCGGCAGTGGACTTCCGGCTGCTTTTTACCATCTGCTCCTCGAGAATTCTCGTGAGGCCCAACTCTGGCGAGCGGACGCGGCCGCGCTAGTACTGCATTGCGCCGACCAACTCACAACGCTAATTTTACCAAATAGTTCCCATATATACGGCGACGATTTGACGCAGAGCACGACGCGCCATGATGGCGCGACTTTCGCAACGCGAAACGAGGGACATGATGTCCATTTCTCAGGCGATTCTAAGGCATGTGCCTTATTTGCGGCGTTTCGCCCGCGCCCTGTCGGGCAGCCGTGAAGGCGGCGACGCCTATGTGCTGGCGACTCTCGAAACGGCCGTCGCCGACCCCTCCCGCCTCGTCGCCGACGAGGATCTGAAAATCTCCCTCTATCGGCTGTTTCTGGAAATCTGGACGTCGAGTCCGATCAACGACCATACCGACACGTCCGGCGACGAGGCCGGCGCGCGGCGCAATCTCGACGCCATCTCGCTGCAGCCGCGCATCGCCTTTCTGCTGCATGCGCTCGAGGGCTTCTCGCTCGGCGAGATCGCCCGCGCGCTTTCGGTCTCGGAGGCGCGGGCGGCGGCGTTGATCGACACGGCGAGCTCGGAGATCGCCGGCCAATTGGCCACCGACGTGCTGATCATAGAGGATGAGCCGCTGATCGCGCTGGATCTGCGCGGGCTGGTCGAGGAGCTCGGGCATAAGGTCGTCGCGGTGGCGCGCACCCATAAAGAGGCGGTCGAGACCATATCCAGGACTCCCCCCGGCCTCATTCTGGCCGATATTCAACTGGCGGACGGCAGCTCGGGCCTCGAGGCCGTCAATGAAATACTCGGTTCGCTCTCGACGCCGGTGATCTTCGTGACCGCCTATCCGGAGCGCTTTCTCACCGGAGAGCCGCCGGAGCCGGCCTTCCTGATCGCCAAGCCGTTCAGCGTAGACAGTCTGAAAGCGATCATCAGCCAAGCTTTATTTTTCGACAGACGATCCCATCTCAAATACAATGATAAGCACAAGTGAAGAATTAAACCATAGCTGAGGTAATCGTTCATTTTCGTACGTAAAGACCACAGGCCGAATTGCGGCAAAAAAAACTTCTATCGGCCGCGAATAGAGCGCAACCTTGTCTTGACTCGGGCGTTGACTCCCGGGGGACAAGAGAAGGTAGAAGATATGACGGCGATCCAGGAACCGAAAAAGTCGAACCGTGGCTTTGCTTCGATGGACCCTGAGAAGCAGCGGGCGATCGCGCGCAAGGGCGGCCAGAACGTCCCTGATGAAAAGCGCAGCTTCTCCCAGAACCCCGAGCTCGCGGCCAAGGCCGGACGCAAGGGCGGCCAGAGCGTCGATCCGACGAAGCGGAGCTTTTCCCGCGATCACCAGCTCGCTTCCGAGGCCGGACGCAAGGGAGGTCACGCCTCCCACAGCAAGCCGAGAACAGCCGCGGAGTAATCCGCGGCCCTTCTCTCGCCGTATTTCGCGGCCGGCTGACGTCAGCGGCGCGAGGCCTCAGGCGGCGTGGGGCGTAGAGGTTTGCGCGATGATGGAATAGAGGGCGGAAGCGTCCCGCGTCGCGCGAATCGTCGCGACGATCCCGGGGTCGCGCAGCACACGCGCCGCGCAGGCCAGCGCCTTCAGATGATCGGCGCCGGACGCCTCGGGCGTGACCAGGAGAAAAATCAGATCGACCGGCGCGCCATCGAGCGCGTCGAAGTCGATCGGCCGCTCGAGCCGCGCGAAAATCCCGAAGATCGACTTGATTCGCGCGAGCTTGCCGTGCGGAATGGCGACGCCGTCGCCTATGCCGGTGGAGCCGAGGCGCTCGCGCTGCAGCAGCGCGTCGAAGATCTCGCGGGCGGGCAGGCCGGAAATTTCCGCCGCCTTCTCGCTGAGCTCCTGAAGCGCCTGCTTCTTGTTGTTCGCCTTGAGCGCGGGAAGAACCGCTTCGGTGGAGAGCAAATCCGCGAGCCGCATGTGGCGTCTATCCCATTCGAGGCCTGGTCTGGGCCGAGCTCCGTCGCCGCGCGAATCGCGGCGCGCGAGGTCCGAGTTCATCAAAGGATGCACCGCGTCTTGCCGTTGCGACGCCACCCGTTGCGGCGCTCTACGCCGTTCTTCGGGGCGGTGGGCGAACTCCAGTCGCGCATAATGAGCATAGCAGCCCTCACAGCTGTCGCACCTGTTCTAAAGGCAAGATATGTGCCGTCTTATTCGCCGCCCGGCGCGTCGATCCAACCGATATGGTCGTCGCCGCGTCGATAGACAACATTGAGCCGACCTGTGTCGGCGTTGCGGAAAACAATGACCGGCGCGCCGGAAAGATCGAGGTCCAGCACCGCGGCCGAGACCGACAGTCGACGCAGCCGGGAGGTCGACTCGGCGACGATCGTCGGCGCGTATTCCTTGGGCGCGTCCTGCTCCTGATCGAGCGCCTCGAGCACATAGCTCTGCGCCACCTCGCCCTCGCTTTCGCGCGTGACGGGGTGATGATCCTTCAGCCGGCTCTTGTAGCGCCGCAGACGTTTCTCGATTCGGTCGGCGGCCTGATCGAAAGAGGCGTAGGGCTCCTGGGCGCGGCCGTCGGCCTGAACATCGACGCCCGAGGCGAGATGCAGGCTGCAATCGGCGCGAAAACCCGATCCTTCCGGCGAGATCGTCACATGACCGCTGACCTCGCCGTCGAAGAATTTCCCGGCGGCGGTCGTCAACCGCTCGACGACATGGGTCCGCAAGGCTTCGCCGATGTTGATGTTCTTGCCGGACACTCGCAGCGACATGTCGGGTCTGCCTCGTCCATTCGAGCGCTCGCGACGGGCGCAGAAGCGCATTCCTCGAAAAATCTCATGATGGTCTCGGGAGCGTCGGTTTCGACCGTCCCCCCACGGTCCTCGCCACGACGCCGGCGAATTTCTCGGCCGCGCGCCCGAGCGTCATTCTTGCCGTTCGAACGTGGCGGAAGACGGGCCGACGTCGCTTTTGCGCGCCCCCCCGCTTCGGCGACAGGCTCTAAGTGTCCCGGCCAGCGAAGTCAATGGGAGAGCGTTTTGCTCATTCCTGCGGCGCCTGGGCGCCTCCGAGTTGGTACGGACCCGCCTCCAAAAGAGACGATCAGAGCGCCGGGGCGCTTTCCCGAGCCATCGCCTGTTTCGCGCGGCGGCGGTCGACCGAGGAGGGAATGCGCAGGCTGTCGCGATATTTGGCGACGGTGCGCCGGGCGATGTCGATGTCGATCTCTTTGAGGCGCGCGACGATGGCGTCGTCCGAGAGCACGTCGAAAGGGCTCTCCTTGTCGATCATCTGCTTGATTTTGTAGCGCACCGCCTCGGCCGAATGGGCTTCGCCGCCGCTCGTCGTGGCGATGGAGGCCGAGAAGAAATATTTGAGCTCGAATATGCCGCGCGGCGTCATCATATATTTGTTCGAGGTGACGCGGGAGACGGTCGACTCGTGCATGCCGATGGCGTCGGCGATGGTGCGCAGATTGAGCGGCCGCAAATGCTCGACGCCTTTGGCGAGGAAGGCGTCCTGCAGCCGCACGATCTCGGAGGCGACCTTCAGAATGGTGCGCGAGCGCTGCTCGAGGCTCTTGGTCAGCCAATTGGCGTTCTGCAGGCAGCTCGAGATGAAGGTCTTGTCGCCGTCGCGCTTGGCGCCGGCGCTCACCCGCGCGGCATAGGAGTGGTTGACCAGCACGCGCGGCAGCGCATCCGAGTTGAGCTCCACCATCCAGCTGCCGTCGGACGCCGGCCGCACGATGACGTCGGCGACGAGCGGCTGGATCGGCGCGCCGCCGAAGGCGCGGCCGGGCTTGGGGTCGAGACGGCGAACCTCCGCCGCCATATCGGCTATGTCGTCCTCGTCGACGCCGCAGAGGCGCGCGAGAGCGGGGAAATCGCGCTTGGCGAGCAGCGGCAGATTGGCGATGAATATCTGCATCGCCGGATCGAAGCGGTCGCGCTCGCGTAGTTGAATCGCGAGACATTCCTGCAAATCGCGCGCGGCGACGCCGGACGGGTCGAAGCTCTGGATCGTCGCCAGCACGGCCGCGGCGCGCACCGGATCGGCGTCGAGCCGCAGAGCGATCTCGTTGATGTCTTCGCGCAGATAGCCGGTCTCGTCGATCGCGTCGATGATGGCGTGGCCGATCAGCCGGTCACGCGCATCGGCGGAGGCGAGGGCGAGCTGCTCGGCGAGATGATCGTGGAGGCTGGCGTCGGCGGCGACATAGGCCTCGAGATTGGGCGTCTCGCCATCGCTCCCGGCGCCGCTCGCGCCGGTCCAGGAATTGGCCGAGAGACCCGCGCCCTCCAGCGAGCCGGAGGAGTCGACCGCCACGCTGCGTGGGCCCTCGAGCTCGAAAGCGTTGCCGATCTCCGTGCCGAGCTCGGCGGCGAGCTGGCCGGCGTCGACGGCGAGGCTGTCCTGCGCCCAATCGCCCTCGCGCGGCTCGCCGACCCCGTCGAAACCCGCGTCGCCGCCATCGCCATCGCCTTCGCCGCGCTCTGGATGCAGATCGGGAATATCGTCGGATTCGACCGCCTCGAGCAGCGGGTTGCGCTCGAGCTCCTCATGTAGGAATGCGGAAAGCTCGAGATTGGAGAATTGCAGGAGCTTGATGGCCTGCAGGAGCTGGGGCGTCATCACCAGGGCTTGGCCCTGACGCATCATCAGTTTGGTGGAAATAGCCATTTTCCGCCTACTCGAAACTTTCTGCCGTCGCGCACAGCCGCGAGCCGGCGCAATGGCCGCTCTCGGCCTGTTTTTTGCTTATAGCACGGGGAGGAGTTAGGCGCAGGACCAATTATTCGGCGCCCATCGGAAAATCCGCCTAGCGGTTAATCGCAGCGACGCTTCCGGTCCGAAATCACATCCTGAAATCTTCGCCGAGATAGATTCGCCGCACATCGGGATGGGCGACGATCTCCTCGGGCGTTCCTTCGGTCAAAACATGGCCGTTGTAGATGATGTAGGCGCGGTCGGTGAGGCCCAAAGTCTCGCGCACGCTATGGTCGGTGATCAGCACGCCTATGCCGCGCGCCTTGAGATGGCGCACGAGATCCTGAATGCCGCCGACAGCGATGGGATCTATGCCGGCGAAGGGTTCGTCCAGCAGCATGAAAGACGGGCGCCCGGCGAGCGCGCGGGCGATCTCGCAGCGTCGCCGCTCGCCGCCGGAGAGCGCCACCGCCGGCGTGCGGCGCAGGCGTTCGAGCTTGAACTCCTCCAGCAGCGCGTCGAGCTCCTGCTCCCGCAGGCGTTTGTCGGGCTGGGTGATCTCCAGCACGGCGCGAATATTGTCCTCGACCGTGAGGCCGCGGAAGATCGACGCCTCCTGCGGCAGATAGCCGATGCCGAGCCGCGCGCGCCGATACATGGGCAGGCCGGTGACGTCATAGCCGTCGAGCGCGATGACGCCGCGGTCCGGCTTCACCAGCCCGGTGATCATGTAGAAAACCGTGGTCTTGCCGGCGCCGTTGGGGCCGAGCAATCCGACCGCCTCGCCCCGCGCCACATGCAGGCTCACATCCTCCACGACGCGGCGCGTTTTATAGGCCTTGGCGAGATGCTGGATCGACAGCACGCCCTTGTGCGCGGCGGCGGCGGCTTCCTCCTCGCCCGCATAGGCCTCTTCGCCCGAAGAAGCGAAATCGGAGGCGGGCTCCCCGGCGCCTAAATTTTCGGCGCCGTCTCCATTCCAGGCGTCGATTTGGCCGGCGTAACGCGCCGAAGACCCTCGATCGGCGCGTGGCCGGCGCAGGCGCAGGCGTTCCGCGATCCGGGTCAGCAGGCCGGATCGTTCGGTGTCGCTCGCGGATGGGTAGGATCGGAAGCTCAAGCCTGGACGCCCTGCACGAGAGAGACGGAACGCGAAGATCGCGCGCCGCTCGCTGCGATCCTATGCCTCCACGACGAAAAACCCTCGTTACTTTTTTGCAATACGGGAAACCGCGATCAGGCCCAGGGCCGGGCGGCCGCCGATTTCGCCTCGAAGGCGTCGATCGCGGGTCGCTTCTGCAGCGTGAGGCCGATATCGTCCAGGCCCTCGAGCAGGCAGTGCTTGCGGAACGGGTCGATGTCGAATTTCACGACGCCGCCGTCCGGGCCGCGGATTTCCTGGGCGGCGAGGTCGATCGTCAGCGTGGCGTTGGCGCCGCGCGTGGCGTCGTCCATGAGCTTGTCGAGATCGGCCTGCTCGACCTTGATCGGCAGAATGCCGTTCTTGAAGCAGTTGTTATAGAAGATGTCGGCGAAGCTCGTGGAGATCACCGCCCTCACGCCGAAGTCGAGCAGCGCCCAGGGGGCGTGCTCGCGCGACGAGCCGCAGCCGAAATTATCGCCCGCCACCAAAATTTTGGCGTTGCGATAGGCGGGCTTGTTGAGCACGAAATCGGGATTGTCCGAGCCGTCGTCCCGATACCGCATCTCCGAGAAGAGACCCTTGCCGAGGCCGGTGCGGGCGATCGTCTTCAGATATTGCTTGGGGATGATCATGTCGGTGTCGATGTTCATGATCGGCATCGGCGCGGCGACGCCGGTCAGCGAGACGAATTTTTCCATTCTTGTGTCCTCGGCGGCATCGGGCGCGGCGAAACTCCGCGCCCTTTACCAAATCGGCGGAGAAGGCGCAAAGCGGCGCCGCTCAGCCTTCGGTCAGCGGCAGCAGAATATCCGCGTACCAGGCGCAATTGAGGCCGAGCGCCTCGTCCTGCTGGGCGTCGCGGCCGACGTCGAGCCGCGCCGAATGGACGCCGAGCAGCGTCCAGGGCAGATCGCCCTGGCCCGCCTCCAGCGCCGGCACGCGGGCGACGACGGGCGCGCCGCTCGCGCCGCGATGAGTGCGGGCGTCGGTCAGAAAATAACCCTGGCCCTGAAAGCGCAGGCCGAAGGAGGAGGCGACGACGCCCTGCCGCGCCACCGGCATATGATGCAGCGTGTCGTGGAAGCCGAGCGGAAAGCCGAGGATCAGCACAGAGGAGCCGATCTCGACCTGATCGAAGCCGCCGGGAAGATTCGCGGGGGTGAAGGCCCGATAGATGGTCGGCTCCGGCAGCGCCTGTCGCTCGATCTCGATCGCCGCCACATCCACCTCGCCGCCGGCGTCGACGCCCTGGCGCCAGACGCTCTTGCCGTCTTCGTAGAGCGGAATCGAGAAGCCGGTCGATTTGGCCATATTCTGCGCGTCATTGTGCAGCTCGATCTCGATGCGGTCGGGAAAATGCCCGCTCGCCGAATCGCTCAGCACATGGCGGCTCGTCACCAGAAACAGCCGCTCGCCGCGCTCGAAGAAGAAGCCGCTGGCGTTGGTCAGCGGAGCTCGGCCGACGAAGGTGCAGACGCGCGCGGTGGTGAGAAGCAATGGTTCGATCGTCATCGGCCGGCCTTTTCCCCCACCGGAGACCCTTTCTCCCCCACGGGAGACTTTCCCCCGTCGGAGACATGGCTGCTCCGCTCGGTCCCGGCAAGTTCGGGCCGGACCGCCAGCTCAAGGCCCGTGATAGTCTGGATCGGGCCGCGCGGCCAGAATGCTCGCGACGATGGGCATGGGATTGTTCAGCAGGCGGAAGCGGCCGAAGCCCGCTTTTTTCGCGAGCTTCTGCAACTCGGTCACGGTGCGCGGCTCGCCGCGGCCCATGGCCAGCGTGTAGAAGCCGTAATAGGCGTCGAGCGGCTCCGCCCCCTCGACGCCAGACATGGCCTCGATGATGAGCAGCGTCCCGTCGCGCGGCAGGGCGCGGCGCACATTGCGCAACAGCTCCAGCGCGGAGGCGTCGTCATGATCATGGACGATGCGAATCAGCGTGATCACATCCGCGCCCTTGGGCAGCGGATCGGCGAGGAAATTGCCGGAGAAATAGCTCGTCCGTTTCGTCAGTCCCGCTTCGTCGAGCCGGGCGCGGGCGCGCTCCACGACGGCCGGCAGATCGAAGAGCATCAGCTGCAGCCTCGGCGCGCGCGCCGCCGCCGCGGCGAGAAAGGCGCCTTCCCCGCCGCCTACGTCGAGCAAGCGCTTGTGGCGACGAATGGGGTAGACGTCGAGCAGCTCCTGCGCGACCAGCGGCTGCGAGGCGGCCATCAGCGCGCTATAGGGCGCGACCTCCTCGGCGGAGAGCTCGGCCGGATTTTCGGCGGCCGAATAGGGCCAATAATCGGCGAGCCGCGGCTCGGCGGCTTCGTCGCCCCGCAGCAGAGCCACAGGATCGGCGAGATCGGCGTAGAGCATGGGCTGATGCGCGACCAGCGAGAGCGCCGCTCTATTGCCGATGAGCGCCGCGCCGAGCTCGCCGAGGCCGAAGCGCCCCTTGCCGCGCCGCTCCACCAGGCCGAGCGAGGCGGCGGCGTCGAGCAGCCGCGCCGCGGCCTCGGTCGAGAGCTCGAGGCTTTTTGCGACCTGCTCCACATCGCGCGGTTGCTCGAGCAGCAGCTCCAATAGCTTCAGCCGCACGCAGGCGAGCAGCACCTGCGAATAGACGAAGCCGGCGCAAAGATCGAGCATGTCCCGCGCGCGCCGTCGCGCCTTCGCGCGGGTCAGCGGATGCGCGGCCGCGAGGCGCTGGAAGCGCGGGCTCGACACCAGCCGATCCCGGAGCCGCCGCAGCCTGTCCCGAAAGAACTGCCCCATATGCGGCCCCTCCGCCATGCATAGATAATCCGCTCCTAGCCCAAAAGCGGCGACTCGCAAACGTCGATTATCCCTGGCTCGGGCGTTTGACCGGAGGGGGAACCACGGGACCATCGCCGCCATGCGCCTGGACGCTCTCGACCGGCTCAATTTTTTCCTCGCCGATGTGCGCGGCGGGCTCGGGCCTTTCGTCGGCGTCTATCTCTTCACCCAGGCGCATTGGAGCCAGGCGGAGATCGGCGCCGTGCTCACCGTGAGCGGGCTCGTCGGCATCGCCGCCCATCCGGCTGTCGGCGCCTTCATCGACCGCACCCACGCCAAGCGCGAGCTTTTGGTTTTGTCGAGCTTCGTCCTCTGCGCCTGCGGGCTCGCCATCATACATGCGCCGAGCATTCCGGTCGTGGTGGCGGCGGATGTCGTCATGGCGACGCTCGGCGCCGTCTTCGCGCCCGCTGTGGCGGCGATCACGCTCGGCCTCTATGGCCGCGACAGGCTCGCCGAGCGGCTCGGCCGCAACGCCGCCTTCGATCGGGCGGGGAATATTTTCATCGCCGGAATCGTCGGCTTCGTCGGCGTCCTCGTCTCGCAGACGGCGCCTTTCTATCTGACGCCGATCTTTGCTGTGCTCGCGGCGCGGGCGGCTTTCGCCATTCCCGCCGCGGCGATCGATCACGACCGCGCCCGCGGGCTCGAGGATGTCGATCCCGCGCATCCGCCGCAGCCCGGAAAGCTGCGCGATCTCCTGCATTACCGGACGCTGCTGATCTTTGCGGCGGCGGCGGCGCTGTTCAATTTCGCCAATGCGCCTGCTCTCTCGCTCATCGCGCAGAAGCTCGCCTCGGAAAATCCCGGCTTCGAGAGCGGCGTCACATCTGCGGCGATCATTCTCGCGCAGCTCTCGACGATCGGCATGGCGCTGCTCGTCGAGCGCGCCGACCGCATCGGCCGCAAGCCGCTCATCGTTCTCGCCTTCGCGGCGCTGTTCGCGCGCGATCTCGCCTGCGTCTTCGCCGACACGCCTTTGCGGCTGCTCGCCGCGCAATTGCTGGACGGCGTCGGCGGCGGTCTGTTCGACGCGCTGCTGCCGCTCGTGCTCGCGGACATCATGCGCGGCACGGGCCATTACAGCCTCGCGCGCGGCGGCCTCGGATTCGTGCAGGGCGTGGGCGGCGCGACGAGCCTCTCCGTCGCGGGCTTCATCGTCACGTCGAGCGGCTATGCGGCGGGCTTTCTGACGCTCGCCGCCATCGCTCTCGCGGGGCTCGCGCTGGTCCTCGTCGCCATGCCGGAGACGGGGCCGAAGCGCTGAGCGTCACAGCTCAAGCGGTTCCCGGAGCGAAGCCTTCCTCGAGGCCGAGACGCTCGAGCAGAGTTTTGCGCCGCTTGCGGTCGCGCTTCTGCGGCGGCTTGCGATTGTAATAATCGAACAGCACTTCGCGATAGAGCTTGAAGACCGCCCGCTCGTCGAGGCCGACCAAAAGATTGGCGGCGATGCGCAGCAGCAGATAGACCGTGCATTCGAAGAGGAAGGCGCTCGGATGCGAGAACATGACCGGCAGCGCCGAAGCGATGACCGCTCCATAGAGCGAGGCGATGGCGTAGCGCGGATTCTCGCGCGCCCACAGGAACAGCCGCAGCAATTCGCGATAGCCGATGATGTCGACGAGGGAGGAATAAAGCCCGAGGCTGAACGCGCCTTGCTGGAAATCGACGATCGCGCGGGCCAGGGCGACGATCGCCACCAGCGAGTAGAAAATCGTGTCGCAACGGCGAAGGCATAGCTCGCGAACATCGTCGAACGAAGGGGTCTTCATCTCGGCTCCTCGAAGGCATTGGGGCGTCGCGCCGTCTAAAAGAGCCGCAAATCCGGCGCCGACCAGTCTCTCGCCGGGAAGAAATTCAGCTCGCAGCATGCGCAGCGCTCCTGTAATACGTAGCAATTCGAAACGATCTGCGACCTGATGTCGCGCCCGCGCGGCGCCGCGTCGCAGAGCCCGGCCAGGCTCGCGGCGCCGAAAAGGCGGGCGCCCCAGGCGCGAGGACGCCATAGCCCGAGACGGCGAAAAAGGTCATATTGACGACAAAGCGGACGGCGCGCCAACGCGCCGCGGTCACCCGAGGGAAACGCTCGAATGTCTGACAAGATCTATGCTGTGCCCGAGGCCTGGGGGAAGGAAGCGCGCATAAACGCCGAGCAATATGCAGAGCTCTACCGCCAGTCTGTCGCCGATCCGAATGGCTTTTGGGCGGAGCAGGCGCAGCGCATCGAATGGATCGCGCCGTTCACGCGCGTGAAAGACGTCAGCTTCGACACGCATAATGTCGCGATCGAATGGTTCGGCGACGGCTCCACCAATGTCGCGATGAATTGCATCGATCGCCATCTTCCGCATCGCGCGGATCAAGTCGCGATCATATGGGAGGGCGACGATCCTTCGCTCTCGCGTCACATCACCTATCGCGAATTGCACGAGCAGGTCTGCCGCTTCGCCAATGTGCTGAAGGCGCATGGCGTACGCAAAGGCGATCGCGTGACGATCTATATGCCGATGATTCCGGAAGCCGCCTACGCCATGCTCGCCTGCGCGCGCATCGGCGCCGTGCATTCCGTGGTGTTCGGCGGCTTCTCGCCGGATGCGCTCGCCGGCCGCATAGAGGATGCGCAATCGGACGTCGTCATCACGGCGGACGAGGGCGTGCGCGGTGGCCGCAAATCGCCGCTCAAGGACAATGTCGACGCCGCGCTGGAGAAGGTCTCCGCCAAGACCGTCATCGTCGTCACGCGCACGGGCGCGAAGGTGGATATGAAGCCCGGCCGCGATTTCCGTTACGAGGACGAGGCGAAGAAGGTTCCCGAGGATTGCCCTTACGCCGAGGTCGGCGCCGAGGATCCGCTGTTCATCCTCTACACATCGGGCTCGACCGGAAAGCCCAAGGGCGTGCTGCACACGACCGGCGGCTATCTCGTCTACGCCGCGCTCACGCATGAGCTCGTCTTCGACTACCGCGAGGGCGACATCTATTGGTGTACGGCCGATGTCGGCTGGGTGACGGGCCACAGCTATATCGTCTATGGCCCGCTCGCCAATGGCGCGACGACGCTGATGTTCGAGGGCGTGCCCAATTATCCGACCGTCTCGCGCTTCTGGGAGGTCGTCGACAAGCACAAGGTCGATATTTTCTACACGGCGCCGACGGCGATCCGCGCGCTGATGGGCGCAGGCGAGGAGGCGGTGACGAAGACGAGCCGCAAATCCATTCGCCTGCTCGGCTCGGTCGGCGAGCCGATCAATCCGGAAGCCTGGGAGTGGTATCACCGTGTCGTCGGCGAGGGCCGCTGCCCCATCGTCGACACATGGTGGCAGACGGAGACGGGCGGCGTTCTCATCTCGCCGCTGCCGGGCGCGACGGCGTTGAAGCCGGGCTCGGCGACGCTTCCCTTCTTCGGCGTGCAGCCGGAGATCGTCGACGCCAATGGCAATGTTCTGGAGGGCGCGACGGAGGGTAATCTCGTCATCGCCGACAGCTGGCCGGGACAGGCGCGCACAGTGTTCGGCGATCACGAGCGTTTCGTGCAGACTTATTTCACCGCCTATCCGGGCAAATATTTCACCGGCGACGGCTGCCGGCGCGACAAGGACGGTTACCATTGGATCACCGGCCGCGTCGACGACGTCATCAATGTCTCGGGCCATCGCCTCGGCACGGCGGAGATAGAGAGCGCGCTCGTCGCGCATGAGAAGGTCGCCGAGGCCGCGGTCGTCGGCTTCCCGCATTCGATTAAGGGCCAGGGCATCTACGCCTATGTGACCTTGATGGGCGGCGTCGAGCCGTCCGAGCGTCTGCGCAAGGAGCTGGTCGATTTCGTGCGCAAGGAGATTTCCGCCATCGCCTCGCCGGATGTGATCCAATTCGCGCCCGGCCTGCCGAAGACGCGCTCGGGCAAGATCATGCGGCGCATTCTGCGTAAGATCGCCGAGAATGAGTTCGGCGCGCTCGGCGACACCTCGACGCTCGCCGATCCGAGCGTGGTGGAGGATCTCATCAAGAACCGTCCGGCGGGGTGACGGACCGGCGAGACAGCTTCTCTTCGCGGTGTGACGTGATGGAATCTGGAGCCTTCATCGATGAGGCGGGCGGCGTGACGCTTTCCGGGACCGTCGATCCGGCGCCGTGGTGGAGCTTCACAAAGACCGTTCTGGCGATCGCCGCTCTCCGCCTGGTGGAGATCGGCTCGCTGAGCTTGAGCGAGCCGATCGCCGGCGCGCGATATAGTCTACGTCAGCTTCTTCGTCATGAAGCGGGGCTGCCCGACTACGGCTCCGCGCCCCGCTACCGGGAGGATGTGGCGGCGAGCAGAACGCCTTGGCCCGCCGATCGGCTGCTCGCCGAGCTCCAGGCGGATCGGCTGCGCTATGAACCCGGCACGAACTGGGCCTATTCCAATATCGGCTATATGGAAGTCGCGCGATCGATCGAGCGCGCGTCCGGCCTGACGCTTGCGGCCGCGCTTCGACGGCTCGTATTCGCGCCCGCTGGGCTGACGACCGCTCGCCTGGCGACGACGCCGGCCGACCTCGCGGGCGTTCAGATGGGAGACGCCGGCGACTATCATCCGGGTTGGGTCTACCACGGTCTGGTCGTCGGGACGGTGGAGGACGCCGCCCGCCTCCTGCGGATGTTGATCTCCGACGGTCTGCTCAGACCTGACATGCGCGCCGCGATGCTCGAACGGCGTCCGCTCCCGGAGCATCGCAGCGTCCTTCATCCCGATCCGGCCTATGGGCTCGGCCTCATGCTATCGGCGACCGATCCGTTAAATCATCCGCTCGGTCACTCCGGCGAGGGCCCCGGCAGCAGGATCGCGGTTTACGCACGAGGCCGCAAAGCGGCGGCGCTTTGGACGGGGTTGTCGGCGGAGCGTATCGCCGAGACAGAGGTGTTTCGATTCCTCGCCTGACGCGCCGCAGGCGGGACGCGAGCGTTCACGCCCGCTTGACAGGTCGCCCGTCTAGGCTCCACTCGGCCCGTATCTCGAACCAATCAGAGCGAGGCGAGCAGCGCATGGCGAAGGCATTCGTATTTCCGGGGCAGGGGTCGCAGGCGGTAGGCATGGGCAAGGCGCTCGGCGAGGCCTTTCCTCAGGCGCGCGCCGTCTATGAGGAAGTGGACGCCGCGCTCGGCGCGCCGCTCTCGAAGATCATGTTCGAGGGCCCGGAAGCGGAGCTGACGCTCACCGCCAACGCCCAGCCGGCGCTGATGGCCGTCTCGCTCGCCGCCATTCGCGTGCTCGAGGCCGAGGCCGGGCTCGATCTTTCCCGCGACGCGAAATTTGTCGCCGGCCATTCGCTCGGCGAATATTCGGCGCTCGCCGCCGCCGGGGCGATCTCCATCGCCGACACGGCGCGGCTTTTGCGGCTGCGCGGTCAGGCGATGCAGGCGGCGGTTCCGGTCGGCGCGGGCGCGATGGCGGCGCTCATCGGCGTCGAGCTCGAGGCCGCCCGCGCCATCGCCGAGGCGGCCGCCGCCGCGGAGGGCGAGGTCTGCCAGGTCGCCAATGACAATGGCGGCGGTCAGATCGTCATCTCGGGCGCCAAGGCCGCCGTCGAGAAGGCGATTCTCCTCGCCAAGGAGCGCGGCGTGAAGCGCGCCGTGGCGCTCCCTGTCTCCGCCCCCTTCCATTGCGCGCTGATGCAAGGCGCCGCCGACGCCATGCGCGACGCTCTGGCGACGACGACGATCCTCGCGCCGAAAGTCCCCGTCGTCGCCAATGTGACGGCGCGGCCGGTCGTTTCGCCGGACGATATCCGCGGGCTTCTGGTCGAGCAGGTGACGGGCACCGTGCGCTGGCGCGAATGCGTCGCCTTCATGGCGGGAGAGGGCGTCGACAAATTCGTCGAATGCGGCGCCGGCAAGGTGCTCACAGGCCTGTTGAAGCGCATCGCCTCGGGCGCTGCGGGCCTCGTCGTCGGCGCGCCCGAGGATCTGGACGCTTATCGCGCCTTCGCCTGACGGCAAAAAAAGAGCCCGGCCACAAGGGCCGGGCTCTTCGTCCGGGAGGAGGAGGACGCTTCAGTATCTCGCAACCACGGGAGTGGGGCTGAAGAGATTGAAGTGGTAATTGACGCCGGCGCGCACGGTGTTGATCTGCGTGCGGCGGTTCCAGTTCCCGCCCAAAGCCCCGATGCCGAGAGGGCCCGGCTGAACGATCGGCGCGAGCAGCAACCAATTATTGTTGTTGTTGGCGTTGTCGTTGAGCTCCGTATAGAGATATTCGATCTTGGCCGACCAATTGGGCAGGAAGGCCCATTCGACGCCGCCGCCGGCCGTCCAGCCGCCGCGCACGTCATTGTTGTTGTTGTTGCCCCACCAGCCGAGCAAGGGGCGATTCACCTCGCCATAGGCGAAGCCGCCGGTGCCGTAGATCAAGAGCCGCGAATCGAGCAGCGCCAGGCCGAGACGGCCGCGCACGGTGCCGAACCAAGGCACGCGCACCCGGTCGGCATTGCTCAAGCCGCCCCACCAATTATTATTGTTGCCACCGCCGCTGCCGATGCTCGTTCCCTGGATATCCGTCTCGAGGCCGACCACGAAGAGCGGCGAGATCTGATAGTTCCAGCCGAGCTGGCCGCCGCCGACGATGCCGCCGCTGTTGTTGCCATTGTTGTTGTTCCAGCCGCCGCCCCAATTATTGTTGTTGCGGCTGCGGTCGACCCAGCCGCCGCCGATGTTCAGGCCGACATAGGGTCCGGTCCAGGAGAAGGCCGGCGGCGGAACGAAGACGACGGGCGCTTCCCTGCGCGAGGGCAGATCGGCCGCGCTGGCCGCGCCGGCGAGCAGCGCCGAAGAGATCGCCAGAACGGAAATCCTGTTTTTCATAGATGGCTCCTTCAATTCTCTAAAAATCGGCGCACGCACGCCAATCACGCCGTTCGACCCCAGCAACATAAGCATTCGAACCGCTGCGGAACGAAGATTTCGTAAATCGCTGACACTGTAAACGCCGAAAAAGGCTATATTCGATCACGGAGCTTATTTATTTTGGCCGTGTGATAAAAAAGCACCCCTAGGTAAGTTTGAGTCGTAGCATTTGTACTACACCTGAGCCGGATTTTCTCTCCGCGAAACTACCTAATGCGACAAAGAGGGGCGCCGCGCCATTCGATTGCGCGCCGCGCGGCCGGCGCCCTATAGAGACGCATCGAGTTTCGCGAAGCCGCGCGACGAAAGCGGCGGCGAGGGGGAGAGAGATGTTCGATCTGACCGGCAAGACGGCGCTGGTGACCGGCGCGAGCGGCGGCATCGGCAAAGACATCGCGCGCGCGATGCACAAGAGCGGCGCGGTCGTGGCCCTTTCGGGAACGCGCGAGGAGGCTCTCGCCACGCTCGCCGCCGAGCTCGGGGAGCGCGTCCATGTGCTGCCCGGCGACCTCTCCGACAAGGCCCAGACCGAAGCGCTGGTCCCGGCGGCGGAAAAGGCGATGGGCGGGCTCGACATTCTGGTCAACAACGCCGGAATCACCCGCGACATGCTGTTCATGCGCTTGAAGGACGAGGATTGGGACGCGGTGCTGAACGTCAATCTCACCTCGGCCTTCCGCCTGTCGCGCGCCGCGCTGCGCGGCATGATGCGCAAGCGTTTCGGCCGCATCATCGGCATCACCTCGGTGGTCGGCGTCACCGGCAACGCCGGCCAGGGTAATTATGCGGCGGCCAAGGCGGGCATGATCGGCATGACCAAATCGCTCGCGGCCGAGGTCGCCTCGCGCGGCATCACCGTCAATTGCGTCGCTCCGGGTTTCATCGAGAGCCCGATGACCGACGCGCTGAACGAAACGCAGAAGCAGACCATCCTGCGCGCCGTGCCGGCCGGGCGGCTCGGAACAGGCGCGGATGTGGCCGCCGCCGTCGTCTATCTGTCGAGCGACGAGTCGGCTTATGTCACCGGCCAGACACTGCATGTGAACGGCGGAATGGCGATGATCTGAAGCCCCCGAAATGCCGCGGGGCGCCTCTCGCCACGGCGAATTAATTATGCTACCAGACGCGACGCTGGCCGGGGGCGACGCCGTAAGAGCAATTCGGGCCAGCGAATCGGTTCGCCTCCCAATGGCGACGTTTCGGCGGATCGCGCGAGCGAAACCGCGGAAATGTGAAGTAGTTTACCCCTGAGACGATCGAGCGTGGTCCGAGCCGAACTCTGGATCCGCCAAATCGATGTCAGCAGAGCGATCGAACGAGGATCAGAGCAGATGAGCGATATCGCCCCGCGCGTTAAGAGTATCGTTGTCGAACATCTCGGCGTCAAAGAAGAAGAAGTGAAGCCGGAGGCGTCTTTCGTCGACGATCTCGGGGCCGACTCGCTCGATACCGTCGAGCTGGTCATGGCCTTCGAAGAGGAGTTCGGCGTCGAGATCCCGGACGAAGAGGCCGAGAAGATCAACACGGTCGGCGACGCGATCACCTATCTCGAAAAAGCCAAGGCGGCTTGAGGCGACGAGCCTACGCGACGCGGATCGTCGAACGATCCGCGCTGTCGCGTCTTCGAGACAGTCACTGAAATATAAGGCATAGCGCTCGAGAGAATCCATGCGCAGGGTGGTAGTCACCGGTCTCGGCATCGTTTCGCCGTTGGGCTGTGGCGTGGACGTCAACTGGCGGCGACTGATCGCCGGAGAACACGGTTTTCGACGCATCGACACTTTCGAGGCGTCCGATCTCCCGTGTCAAATAGCAGGTTTTGTGCCACGCGGCGACGGAACCGACGGAACCTTCGATCCGAACGCCTGGTTCGAACCGAAGGAGCAGCGCAAGGTCGACGACTTCATCATCTATGGCGTCAGCGCGGCGACTCAGGCGCTGGCCGACGCCGGATGGAGGGCGGACACGCCCGAGAAGCAGAATACGACCGGCGTTCTGATCGGCTCCGGCATCGGCGGGCTCGGCGGAATCTACGAGACCTCGGTCACGCTGAAGGACAAGGGTCCGCGGCGCGTCTCGCCATTCTTCATATCCGGCCGCATCATCAATCTGGCCTCCGGCTATGTGTCGATCATGCACGGCCTCAAGGGCCCCAATCACGCCGTCGTCACGGCCTGCTCCACCGGCGCGCACGCCATTGGCGACGCGGCCCGGCTGATCGCGCTCGGCGAGGCGGAGGTGATGGTCGCGGGCGGAGCCGAATCGCCGGTGAATCGCATTGGCGTCGCGGGTTTCGCCGCCTGCAAGGCGCTGTCGACCGGCTTCAACGATCGTCCCGAGGCCGGATCGCGTCCCTATGACCGCGATCGCGATGGTTTCGTCATGGGCGAGGGCGCGGGCTGCGTCGTGCTCGAATCCTATGAGCACGCCATCGCCCGCGGCGCGAAAATCTACGCCGAGCTCATCGGCTATGGAATGTCGGGCGACGCCTATCACATCACGGCGCCCGCGCCGGACGGCGACGGCGCCTATCGCTGCATGGAGATCGCGCTGAAGCGCGCCGGCATCCGCGTCTCCGAGGTGGATTATGTCAATTCGCACGGCACCTCGACGCCGCTCGGCGACGAGATCGAGCTTTCGGCCGTGCAGCGGCTCGTCGGCGCCGAGACCCCGCGCCTGTCCATGTCCTCGACCAAATCGGCGATCGGGCATCTGCTCGGCGCGGCCGGCGCCGTCGAGGCGATCTATTCCATTTTAGCGCTCAATCACGGCGTCGCGCCGCCCACTCGCAATCTGGACAATCCCTCGGTCGAGACCGAAATAGACCTCGTGCCGCACAAGGCGCGAGAGCGGAAGATCGATATCGTCCTGTCGAATTCCTTCGGTTTCGGCGGCACCAACGCGTCCCTCGTGTTCCGGCGCGCGCAGTGAGCGGCGGTTCGCTGCTCCGATTCGCGCCTGTGGACGAGGGGTCGCTCCTGATTTCGCCACAAAGAACGATAGGGTAACGGACGCGGGAGCGCCGTAAAGTCGTCGCAATCCTCTCCAGCGAACCGGCTGCCGAGGCGCTCAGTTCGTCGGTCCGTCGCGTTCTTCGAGTCGGCGAGTTTGGATTTGATCCGAATCACGACGCGGCCCGAAACCCAAGAGACGGAGTGTTCCCGATGAGCGATGCTCCAAACGATTCGCCGGAGACGCCCAAGGACGGCGCGTCCGACCCCAAATCCGACTCCAAGAACGAGGAGTCCTCCTCTTTCTTCCGGCGTCGCGCGAGCCTGCGTAGCGCCGGGGGGGCGTTGCAGCCGGACGCGCCGCCTCCGCCTCCGCCGCGCTCCAAGAAGCGGGAGGGAGCGCTCTCCGCGGTGAGCAGCTTCCTCTCCTTGCTGCTGGTGCTCGCGGTCGCCGGCGTCTTCGGCCTCATCGCGGTGCTGCACAAGCTGCGCGAGCCCGGCCCGCTCTCCGCCGAGAAGATCGTCTATATCGCCCCGCACAGCGACGTTCCCGAGATTCTCGCGCAGCTCGAGCGGGACGGCGTCATCGACAATCCCATGTTGATGAACATCGCCATGCTGATCGAGGGCGTGCGTAGCAAGCTGAAGCCGGGCGAATATGCGTTCAAGCAGAACGCCAGCCTGCGCGAGGTCATGGACGAGCTGGTCAACGGCCGGCAGATCCTGCATGGCGTCACCATTCCCGAGGGGCTGACGACCGAGCAGATCGTCTCCCGTCTGCGCGACAGCGAGGTTCTGGCCGGCGACATGGCGGAGCTGCCCAAGGAAGGCGCGTTGCTGCCGGAGACCTATAAGGTCGCGCGCGGCTATCCCCGCGCCAAGCTGCTGCTGAAGATGCAGGAGGATCAGCGCAAGCTGCTCGATCAAATCTGGGCGCGCCGCAATCCCGATCTGCCGGTGAAGACGCCCTATGAGCTGGTGACGCTCGCCTCCATCGTCGAGAAGGAGACCGGCAAAGCCGACGAGCGTCCGCGCGTCGCCGCCGTCTTCGTCAACCGCCTGCGCAAGGGCATGCGGCTGCAATCGGACCCCACCATCGTCTACGGCCTCGTCGGCGGCCGCGCGACGCTCGGCCGCGGCATATTGAAGTCCGAGGTCGAGAAGTGGACGCCCTATAACACCTATGCGATCGAGGGCCTGCCGCCGGGACCGATCGCCAATCCGGGCCGGGCGGCGCTGGAAGCGGTCGCCAATCCCTCGCGCACGCAAGAGCTCTATTTTGTCGCCGACGGCACGGGCGGTCATGTGTTCGCCGATACGCTCGAGCAGCATGCGCGGAATGTGCAGCGCTGGCGGCAGATCGAGAAGGACAGGGCCACCGGAGTCGATCGTCTGGAGCCCGGCTCCGTGGTCGGGCCGACGCAGTCCGCTCCGCGCGAGAAGCGTGGCGACGCCGCGATCGGCCGCCTCGTCGCGCTCGCCGAGGCGAGCATGGAGCCGCAGATCGTCGCGGGCGATCCCCGCCATGGCGCGCTGAAGCGAATCGGCGCCGCTCTGCCGGCCATTCCGTTCGAATATGCCGGGGACAATGAGGAGAGCCTGCGGCTCGCCGCCGAGCGCGCCGCTGCGGCCACGATGGCGGCGCCGCCGCTGTTCACCACGCAATTCGCGCAGCGCGCGCAGCCGGAGGCGCGGGCGGCCGTCACGCTGGTGGCAAGCGCCGCGTCGGACGAATCGCAGGCCGGCTCCGACGAGCTCGCGGAGGACGATGGGCTCGATTCGGCGGCGAGCTATCCGGTCTCCAGCGCTCTGCGCGCCGAGCAGCGTGCTCGGGCCGCCCGGCTCGGCCTCTCCGTGGAGGAGCGGCCCTTGCCGCTCACGGCCACGGCCACGGCCGACGCCGCCCAGCCGCCGCGCTCCGCTCGCGCGCGCGCCTTCGACGCCTCGGAAGGCACCGCGCTCGATCCGTTGCGCGACCGCGGTTGGGATTTGAACTCCGCCAAGACCGTGCCGGATGTGGCGAAGTTTCGTTGACCGGCCAATAGCGAGCAGCGAATTCGCTCTTCGTCCCTGCCAAGGATCGCAATGTCTCTCGCCAGCATGACCGGCTTCGCGCGCGCCCACGACAGTCTCGGGCCGTGGCGCTACGCCTGGGAGATCAAGACTGTCAATTCCAAGGGGCTGGACCTGCGACTGCGCGTCCCGCCCAATTTCGACGCGGTGGAGGTGAAGGCGCGCGCGCTCATCGCGGGCCGAATCGCCCGCGGCTCCTGCTTCGCCAATCTCACGGCGCGCCGCGACGACGCGCTCGTCGAGACGCGCGTCAATCGCGCCGCGCTCGAGCGCCTGTTGAAGGCGCTGGATGATGTTCCGCTGCATGCGTCTTTGAGACCGGCGTCGCTGGACGGTCTGCTCGCCGTGCGCGGCATCGTCGAGATCATCGAGCCCGAGGACGACGAGGAGCAACGCAATGCGCTCGACGCGAAGGTGCTCGCGACTTTGGCGCAGGCGCTCGACGCGCTCGCGGCCTCCCGCGTCGCGGAAGGCGCGGCCATCGGCGAGGTGCTGACGGCGCGGCTCGCGCGCATCGGCGAATTGACGGCGCAGGCGGAAGCGCTGCCCGGCCGCTCGGCCGAGGCGGTGCGCGCGCGCCTCGCGAGCCAAATCGCGGCTCTGCTCGAGACGGGTCATTCCTTCGATTCGCAGCGCCTGCATCAGGAGGCGGTGCTGCTCGCGGTGAAGGCCGACATTCGCGAGGAATTGGACCGGCTGAAGGCCCATGTGACGAGCGCCCGCGCGCTCGTCGAGAAGGGCGGGCCGATCGGCCGCCGCCTCGATTTCCTCGCTCAGGAATTGTCGCGCGAGACCAACACGCTCTGCGCCAAGTCCAATGACGGCGAGCTCACCGCCATCGGCCTCGAGCTCAAGATCGAGGTCGAGCAGTGGCGCGAGCAGGTGCAGAACATTGAGTGAGGAGAAAATAGCGAATAGGGAGTAGCCAATGGCGAGCCGGGGACATTCCGCTCGCCATTGGCTACTCCCTATTCGCTCGGACCCAAGATGCCCACAACGCCAGACCGCCGCGGAATCGTTCTCATCCTCTCCTCGCCCTCCGGCGCGGGGAAGACGACGCTGACGCGCATGCTGCTGCAGAACCGCGAGCTCGACCTCACGCTCTCCATATCGGTGACGACGCGCCCGCGTCGCTCGAGCGAGGTCGACGGCATCCATTATTCCTTCATTTCCAAGAGCCGTTTCGAGTCGATGCGCGACAATGGCGAATTGCTCGAATGGGCGGAGGTGCATGGCAATTATTACGGCACGCCGCGCGGACCAGTCGAAGAGATATTGCGCGACGGCCGCGACGCGCTGTTCGACATCGATTATCAAGGCACGCAGCAGGTGCGCGAGAAGATGGGCGCGGACACCGTCACCGTCTTCATTCTGCCGCCGTCGATGAAGGAGCTGCGCTCACGCCTCGAGCGCCGCGCCGAGGATTCGCGCGAGGCGATCGAGCGCCGCCTCGAGAACGCCCGCAACGAGATTCAGCGTTGGAAGCAATATGACTATGTGATCGTCAACGACGATCTGCAGCGCAGCTTCGACGATCTGCTCGCGATATTGCGGGCCGAGCGTCAGCGCCGGCCGCGGCGCCTCGCCGGCATAGAGGCTTTCGTCGCGCGTCTGTTGAGCGAGTGATCGCCAGACAAGAAGGACTTCGTTCGAAGATGACGTTCGCAAAGCTCCTCGCCGCGGCGTTCGCGGCCCTCTCCATCGCCGCCTGCAATTCCACGCAGCCGGTCGTCGTCGCCGAGGCGCCGTCGACGCGCAATACCACTCCGGCCGGCTTCAATCTGCCGGAAGGCTCTGGTTGCGCGGGCGTGATCGCCCGCTATCGCGCGGTGATGGACAATGACCTCGCCATGGGTCACGTGAATCAGGGCGTCTATGCGACGATAGAGGGCGAGATCGGCGCCGCCGCGGCCGCCTGCTCGGCCGGACGAGACGCCCAGGCCGTCGCGCTGGTGCGGGCGAGCAAGGCGCGCCACGGCTATCCCGGTTGAGTCGCGACATTTCGCCCAAGTCAGATTGGAAGCAATCTCAACTTGCGGCGTTGTAGCCCGTCAGACCATCTTCTACCTTGATATTCAAGCTCGAGCGCATTCGCGGCCGGGCCCGCGCGGGCGGCTTTGCGCATGCGGTGGGCCGGTTCTTGCTTCGCTTCGCGCGGGGCATGGGCGCGGGCGTCGAAACGATTCATCGAAAGGCGTGAAATGAAATCCTCCCGAATTCTTCTCGTCCTCGCCGCTCTCGCGGCGGGCGCCGGCGCCGCCGTCGCGGCCGACGAGACCTCTCTCGAAATCTCCATCAAGGATCATCGCTTCTCGCCCGCCGAGCTGCATGCGCCCGCCGACAAGCCGATCACCATCGTCGTGAAGAATCTCGATTCGACCCCGGAGGAATTCGAGAGCAAGGCGCTCAAGATCGAGAAGGTCGTCGCCGGCTCCGCCGAGATCACGGTGCGCGTGCGGCCGCTGAAGCCCGGCCGTTATCGTTTCTTCGGCGAATATCACGAGGCCACGGCCAAGGGCGAGCTCGTCGTCGAGTAAGGACGCAAACCATGCTGGGCGCTCTCATCATCGTCTTTCGCGAGGTCATAGAGGCGGGTCTCGTCATCGGCATCGTGCTCGCGGTCACGCGCGGGGCGCGCGGCTCGCGGGCCTTTGTCTTCGGCGGGGTGGTCGCGGGCATGCTCGGCGCTGGCGTCGTCGCGCTGTTCGCCGATGCTCTGTCGCAGGCCGTCGCCGGCCGCGGGCAGGAGCTGTTCAACGCCGGCGTCCTCGCAGTGGCGGTGGTGATGCTCGCCTCTCACAACATATGGATGGCGCGCCACGGCCGCGAGCTCGCGAGCGAGCTGGCGGCCGCCGGCCGTGCCGCGGTCTCCGGCGACAAATCTTTCCTGGCCCTGGCGCTGGTCGTAGCGCTCGCCGTGCTGCGCGAGGGCTCGGAGGTGGCGCTGTTCCTTTACGGAATTCTGGCGTCCGGCGAATCGGCGGGCGATCTCTTCGCGGGCGGCGTCGCCGGCCTCGTGCTCGGCGCGCTGGTCAGCGCGCTGACTTATTTCGGTCTCGTGACCATTCCGGCGCGGCATTTGTTCGCCGTGACGACGGCGATGATCACCCTGCTGGCGGCCGGTCTCGCGGCGCAATGCGCGGGCTTTCTGCAACAGGCCTGGATCGTCACCGCTCTGTCGCAGACGGTGTGGGACACCTCCGGCGTGCTGGCGGATTCGAGCCTCTTCGGCCGCGTGCTGCACACGCTGATCGGCTATGTCGACCAGCCGACGGCGCTGCAGGTCGTCGTCTATGTCGCGACGCTGGCGGGCATATTCATCGCCACCCGCCTCGCCGCCCCACGGCCCCGCACCGCGAATGTCCACGCCGCAGCGGAGTGATATCCCGGTTTTTGCCGCACGGGACATGAAGCGAGCCTGAAGGCTCGCGGTCCAGGGAGCGCTTTGGACCGCGAGCTTTCAGGCTCGCCAAGAGCGCATCGCCGATTTGTCTCTACTCCGCCGCGTCCTGCTCCTGAGCGTCGCGCGCGAGGCGCTCGGCCTTCAGCAATTCCGCGACGAGGAAGGCGACCTCGATCGCCTGCTCGGCGTTGAGGCGCGGGTCGCAGGTCGTGTCATAGCGCACGCCGAGCTCCTGCTCGGAGATATCGCGCGCGCCGCCCATGCATTCGGTGACGTTCTGTCCCGTCATCTCGAGGTGAATGCCGCCGGCATAGGTGCCCTCGGCGCGGTGAACCTCGAAGAAATTGCGGATTTCCGCCATCACGCGATCGAAAGGCCGGGTCTTGCGGCCGCCGGCGCTGATCGTGTTGCCGTGCATCGGATCGCAGCACCACACGACATTGCGGCCCTCTCGGGCGACGGCGCGCAGGATCGGCGGCAGCGCCTCGGCCGCTTTGTCGGAGCCGAAACGGCAGATGAGCGTGAGCCGCCCCGGCTCATTCTGCGGATCGAGTCTGTCGATGAGGCGCAGCAGCGCGTCCGGCTTCAGGCTCGGACCGCATTTGAGGCCGATCGGGTTCTGCACGCCGCGCAAATATTCGATATGCGCGCCGTCCTCCTGGCGCGTGCGGTCGCCGATCCAGAGGAAATGGCCGGAAGTGGCGAAATAGCCGCCCTCGAGCGAATCGACGCGGGTCAGCGCCTGCTCATAGCCGAGCAGCAGCGCCTCGTGAGAGGTGTAGAAATCCGTCTGCCTGAGCTCTGGATGATGCTCGGGATCGAGGCCGATGGCGCGCATGAAGCCGAGCGTCTCGCTGATATGATCGGCGAGCAGCGAATAGCGCTCGGAGAGCGGGCTGTTGCGGACGAAGCCGAGCATCCAGCGATGCGCGTTGACGAGATTGGCGAAGCCGCCCGTCGCAAAGGCGCGGATGAGATTGAGCGTCGCCGCCGATTGCCGATAGGCCATCAGCTGCCGATGCGGATCGGGCGTGCGGGCCGCGGCGGTGAATTCTATGTCGTTGACGATGTCGCCGCGATAGCTCGGCAGCTCCAGCGCGCCCTGCTTCTCGGTGGGGGCGGAGCGCGGCTTGGCGAATTGGCCGGCGATGCGGCCGACCTTCACCACGGGCGAGGCCGCCGCATAGGTCAGCACCACCGCCATTTGCAGGAAGACGCGGAAGAAATCGCGGATATTGTCGGCCGAATGCTCGCTGAAGCTCTCGGCGCAATCGCCGCCCTGCAGCAGAAAGGCGCGGCCCCCGGCGACCTCGGCGAGCGAGCGCTTCAGGCTGCGCGCCTCGCCGGCGAAGACCAGCGGCGGAAATCCGGCCAGCTGCCGCTCGACATCGGCGAGCGCCGCCTGATCCTGATAGACGGGCGTCTGCTCGATCGGCCTGGCTCTCCAGCTACCGGGCGTCCAATTCTCCACTAGCCTGGCTCCTGCTTGCCGCTCCCCTGCGCGGCCCAGCTATACAGGAGCCCGCCCTGGGAGGCGACAATTTTGCCGCTGCGCCGGAAGCTCGGCCGTCGAAGACGCGCGGTCTGAAGCGCTCGGGCCCGCGACCTGCGGTTTTTCCGCAAGATGACGCGCCGCGCCGATTTCCCTAGCCTCGACCACGCCTTTTTTGGACGAGCGCTTTTTTCATGTCTGTCGCTTTATCGGATTTCATTCACGCCGCCCGTTGGATCGCCGCTTTCGCCGTTCTCCTCGCTCACGCCAATGTGCTCATATCGTTGAGCGACATAATGGTCGTCCCGCATGGGCCGCTCGTTTATGTCTGGTGGTTCGTCACCGCCTTTTCCCATCAGGCGGTGACGGTCTTCTTCGCGCTCTCGGGCTTTCTCGTCGGCGGCCGCGTCTTCGCGGCCATAGAGCGGCAAAGGCCTTTCCTGCGCGCCTATTTCGTCGATCGCGTCAGCCGCATCTATGTCGTTCTGATCCCGGCGCTGGCGCTGACCTTCGCGCTCGACGCCGTCGGCCGCGACCTCTTCGCCGGAGCCGGCGTCTATGAGCTCGCGGGCCTTCAGGGCGCCTATGAGCCCTCGCGCATTCTCACGACGCTCGCCATGCAGCAGCATATTTGGGCCGGCCAGGCGGGCACGAATGGTCCGCTCTGGTCGCTGGCCTGCGAATTTTGGTACTATCTGCTCTTTCCCTTGCTGCTGCTGCCCTTCGCGCGCTGCTATTCGGAGACGGCCCGTCTCGCCGCATTTTTCGCCGGGGCCCTCCTTCTGCTTCTCCTCTCCTTGCCCTCGTCGCGCTTTCCTGTCGGCTTCGCGATCTGGACGATGGGCGCGCTCGCGGCTCGCGCGCCGCGACCCCTCTTGCGCGGCAAATATCTGTCGTTCGGCCTTTTTCTCGCCGTCGTGATCGTCGCGCGGCTCGTGGTGCGCGGTCCCTATGTCGAGGCTCATCCGGTCCTGCGCGACGTCGCTGCCGCGCTGACCGCGGCGGCCTTCGCCAATCTGCTGACGACGCTTCGCTTCTGCGAGACCGGCTCGCATTCCCGCCATATGGGCCTGAATCGCCGGCTCGCGGATTTCTCCTTCTCGCTCTACGCCACGCATATGCCGATCGTTTTCTTCTTCTGGGCGGGAACGGGCCATATTTTCGGCAAGGACTGGCACAAGCTTCTTCCGACCCTGGCGCATTGGATCGCGGCGGCGAGTCTGCTGCTCGTCGCGCTCGCAATGGCCTGGGCGTTCTCGCGCGCCACCGAGGCGCGGACCCCGGCGCTGCGGCGAATGCTTCATGCGGCTTTCGCCGCGCTCGACCGGCGCGCCCGTCTCGGCGAGCGCTCTCGCTGGGTTGGCCAAGGCCGAGCCGAGAGGCTATAACTCGGCGGGGTCCAGCTGTTAATTTGGAGCGACGTCTGATCGCTCGAACGATTCCGTTCGAGCGGAACGCGCTCTAAAGCCATCGGAGACTCATGCCGATCCTGTTGTCGCAATTCATCGAGGCGTGCCGTTGGGTGGGCGCGCTGCTCGTGCTCGCCGTCCATTCCACCAATATGTTCGTCAATCTCGCCGACATAATGAGCGCTTCGCATTCGGCGAGCGTCTACGCCTGGTGGTTTTTCGTCAGCTTCGAGCTCGGCCATCAGG
This sequence comes from Methylosinus sp. H3A, assembly GCF_015709455.1. NCBI lineage: Bacteria > Pseudomonadati > Pseudomonadota > Alphaproteobacteria > Hyphomicrobiales > Methylocystaceae > Methylosinus > Methylosinus sp. H3A. The sequence continues at coordinate 1,329,106 of NZ_JADNQW010000005.1, read as the reverse complement.
CCGTGGTCGGCTTCTTCGCCATTTCGGGCTATCTCGTCGGCGGCGCGGTGCTCGCGCAGCTGCGCAAGGACAAGCCCTTTCTGCGCGACTATCTCATCCACCGCTTCGCGCGCATCTATATGGTGCTGGCGCCGGCGCTCCTCGTCACCGCCGTCGCGGATTGGATCGGCCGCAACTGGCTCGGCGACAGCGGCGTCTATGACTGGCCGGTGTTCAAGGACCATTTCCGCTTCGATCTCTTTTTGGGCTCGCTCGCCAATCTCTCGGCGATCTATTGCGACTTCTTCGGCTCCAACGGGCCCTTGTGGTCGCTCGCCTGCGAATTCTGGTACTACATCTCCTTTCCGCTGCTGCTGCTGCCCTTCGCGCGCGCCTATTCGCCGCGGACGCGCGCCGTGGGATTTGCGCTCGGCCTCGCCATTGTCGTCGTCATGTCGATACCGCCGGGCTGGTTCCGTTTCGGCTATCTGCTCTGGGGGCTCGGCGCGCTGGCGACGCTGGCGAAGCGTCCGCTCGTCAAATCGCGCTGGCTCGCGCTCGCCATCTATGTCGCCGCCGTCATTCCCATTCGCCTCCTGGTGCGCGGCCCCAATCTCGAGGCGTTTCCGCTCCTCGCCGATCTCGCCGATCTGCTCTCGGCCGTCCTCTTCCTCAATCTCGTCGTGACGCTGCGCTTCGGGCCGCAGGAGGGCTGGGCGCTGTTCCGGCCGCAGCTGCACCGGAGCCTCGCCGATTTCTCCTTCTCTCTCTACAGCGTGCATATGCCGCTGCTGATCCTCGCGCGCGCCATCGTCGACCAGCGCTTCGGCGCGCTCTGGGCGCACGAGCTGGCGACCCCCGCCCATTGGATGACCATGGCGGTGGTGATGACGGCGGCGATCCTTTTCGGCTTTCTCTTTTCCCGCGTGACGGAGGCGCACACCAACGCCGCGCGGCGAGCGCTGCGCACAGCCTTCGAGGCGGCGGAGGGCTGGCGGCGCGAGCGCTTCCCGCGGCCGGCCGCGGCAGAGATCGACCGTGAAGCGGAAAAAGTCGACGCATGAGCGGCGTCCCGCCCGCGCGGCCGTCTGTCGACGAAACGTCGCATCCTTCCGCTATTGGCCCGGCGACCGGGCCCGCCGAGGGGGCGCGCCCGCGAGGACGCGCGAAAATGAAGCTACCGCCGAGCGGCCCGATCGTGGGCGATTCGCCCTTTCTCTGGGTCATCCGCTTCGACGGCGACGGCGCGGCGACGCTGGCGGCGGATCACGAGTCGCCGCAGCTCGACGTGGAGGACGGCGGCTATTTCTGGGTCCATCTCAATGTCGCCGATCTGCGCTATCGCGACTGGGTCGCGGGCCGAGCGCAAATTCCGGCGGAGGCGCGGGCTCTGCTCATCGACCAGGACGGCCATCAAAGGCTCGACGCCGATGAGGCGGCGCTCTGGGGCGTCATCGCCGACTATGGCCGCGATCTCGAGCGCGAGGAGGATGTGCTGCGCCCCTTGCGCGTCGTGGTCACCGAGCGCTGCATCGTCACCGCTCGTCGCAACGCCGTCGAATCGACGGCCGCCATCCGGCAGGCGGCGCTCGAAGGCCAGCGTCTGCGAACGCCGCTCGACCTCTTCGAGGCGTTGGTGACGCGCAGCCTCGGCGCTATCGACGTCAGCCTCGACAGGCTGCTGGTCAAATTCAATCAGATCGAAGATCGCGTGCTGGACGACGAAGCGCATGACGAGCGGCGCGAGCTCGGCGCGCTGCGTCGCCAGACGATCCGGCTGCGGCGCGAGCTCGCGGACGGGCAGCGCGTCTTCTCGCGCGCCGCCTTCTCGCCGCGCGTCTCCCAGCCGACCCATGCCGCGCTGCGCCGGCTGACGCAGCGCTTCGATTCGCTGCAGCAGGAGCTGCAGGCGGCAGAGGAGCGCGCCCGCCTGTTGCAGGACGAGATCGTCTCCAATCTCACCGCCGAGACCAATCGCCAGCTCTATGTGCTGACGATTCTCGGCACGCTCTTGATGCCGCCGACTCTGGTTTCCGGCATCTTCGGCATGAACACGAAGAATTTGTTCTTCTCGGATAATGAGCAGGGCACGCTCTATGCGGCGGCAATTTGCGCGGCTTCGGCCGCGGCGGCCTATCTCGCCCTCGTCTGGATCCGGCGCCGCGAGAGCTGAGGGGCGCATCGGCGCCGCTCGCGTGGAGCGGGGAAGCGCGATGAATCGATCTCCCGGAAGCCGCGTCACTCCCTATGCTCGCCAAGCGCGCGATCGGGAATGACGCCTTTTCTATCGGCTGAGGCGCCCGCTAGGCCTAGGCTCAGGACCTATTAATTTGGAGTGAGGCGTGATTCAAGGTCTCCGAAATGGAGGCTTTGATGGGTGATTTGTTTTTGCTGAGCGAAGCGGAGATGGCGCGAATTTCCCCTCACTTTCCCTTGGCGCACGGCGTGCCGCGGGTGGACGACCGCCGCGTGGTCAGCGGGATCGTCTAGGTCATCAAGAATGGCCTGCAATGGAAGGACGCCCCGAAGGAGTATGGGCCGCCCAAGACGCTCTACAATCGCTTCATCCGTTGGAGCCGGCTCGGCGTCTTCGATCGTATCTTCGCCGCGCTCGCGGGAGAAGGGCCGAAGCCGGAGCGGATCATGATCGACTCCACTCATCTGAAAGCGCATCGGACGGCGGCGAGCCTCCTAAAAAAGGGGCTCTTTCCCGCTGTATCGGCCGCACGAAAGGCGGGCTGAACTCCAAGCTCCACGTCGTTTGCGACGGCGCCGGCAAGCCGCTTGTCATGATGCTGACCGAAGGGCAGATGAGCGATCACAAAGGCGCGAGGCTGATGCTCGACGCGCTGCCGCCGTCCTCGGCCCTGATCGCAGATCGCGGCTACGACAGCGACTGGTTTCGGCGAGCGCTCGCGGAACGCGGGACCGAGCCCTGCATTCCGCCGACAAAGAGCCGTAAGAAGCCTCTCGATTACGACAAGGCGCTCTACCGGCAACGTCATAAGATCGAGAACCTCTTCGCCAAGCTCAAAGACTGGCGGCGCATCGCCACCCGTTACGATCGATGCGCGCACGCCTTCTTCTCCGCCATATGCATCGCCGCCGCTGTCGCCTTCTATCTCAATCAATGAGTCCTGAGCCTAGGCCCCCGCCAAGGCCAGCGTGCGGCGCGCGCCGTCGAGATGCAGGCGCTCCACCATGCGGCCGTCGATCTGCGCGACGCCGATCGCCGCATTCTCCGGCGCGTCGAACAGCTCGACGATCTTGCGCGCGAATAGGATCTCGGCCGGCGAGGGCGCGAAGACCTCGTTGACCGTGGCGATCTGGCCCGGATGGATCAGCATCTTGCCGTCCATGCCGAGATCGCGGCCCTGCTCGGCCTCGCGGCGTAGACCTTCGAGATCGTTGAAATCATTATAGATGCCGTCGATGATATCGACATCGTGCAGACGCGCGGCGAGCACTGCCGCGGAGAGCCAGGAAACGAGCGCCGGCCGGCCGGGCGTCAGCCGCGCCCGCGTCGATTTGGCGATATCGTTCGGTCCCAGCATCATGGCCGAGAGGGGCGCCTCCTGCGCGGCGCTGGCGATCTTCTCTATGTCGAACAGCGCGCGCGGCGTCTCGATCATCGCCCAGAGCGTGGTGTGGGCGGGGGCGCCGGCGGCCTTCATATCGCGCGCGGCGCGCAGAATATCGTCCCGGCTATTGGCCTTGGGGATGACGATGGCGTACGGCCCCGCGGCGGCGACGGCGGCGATATCGGCCGCATACCAGGGCGAATCGAAGACATTCACGCGCACGATGATCTCGCGGGAGCCATAACCGCCGCCCTTCACCGCGGCGACGACCTGCTCGCGCGCCGCATCCTTGGCGCCCTCGGCGACGCCGTCCTCGAGCTCGAACATCAGCACATCGGCTGCGAGCGTCTTGCCCTTCTCTAGCGCTCTTGCGTTCGATCCCGGCATGGCCAGCACGCTGCGTCGCGGTCGCGAAATCATGGCTCTCTTTTTCTCCCCTTGCCTCGTCGGTCGCGCTCCACAATAAAGGAGCGGCCGCCGGCGCGCCATCGCCGGCCGTCACGAGGAGCGAATATGACCGATGCCGGCCCGATCGATCAGCCCGGCGATGTTCTCCCCGCCCATCTCGCGAAAGGCTACGAGACCTTTCTCTCGGGGCGGTTTCGCGGCGAGCAGCAGCGTTTCCACGAGCTCGCGGCGGATGGCCAGAAGCCGCGGACGATGGTGATCGGCTGCTGCGATTCGCGCGTCGCGCCGGAGGCGATCTTCGACGCCGGTCCGGGCGAGCTGTTCGTCATTCGCAACGTCGGCAATCTGGTGCCGCCCTATGCGCCGGACAATCAATATCACGGCACCTCCGCCGCGCTGGAATATGCGGTAATGGCGCTGAAGGTGAATCATCTCGTCATCCTCGGCCACGCCCAATGCGGCGGCGTGCGCGCCTATGCGGAGAGCCAGGCGGACCCCTATACGCGGCCGCTCTCGGCCGGCGATTTCATCGGCAGCTGGATCAAGCTGCTCGCCCCGGCGGCCGAGCGCGCCGGCGCCATTCCCGATCCGATCACGCCCGATTATGTCGAGCGGCTCGCCTTCGAATCGATCAAGCAGGGCATCGCCAATCTGCGCAGCTTCCCCTGGATCGCGACGCTGGAGCAGCGTCATTATCTCTCCCTCCACGGCGCCTATTTCGGCGTGATGGACGGCAGGCTGCTCGTGCTGGACGAGGCCTCGGGCGAATTCTCGCAAATCGCGCCGCAGGCCCATGCCGCCGCCTTCGCTCAGGCGCGGTTCTGATATGTCGATCCCGCAGATCGCCGGCCTCTCGCAGCTCGCGGATCGCTATGACGCGATCCTCTGCGACGTCTGGGGCGTGCTCATCGACGGCCGCTCGCATTTTCCGGCCGCCGCCGCGGCGCTGGAAAAATTCCGCGCGCAGGGCGGCAGGGTGGCGCTGGTCACCAACGCCTCGCGGCCGAGCGAGGAGGTCGGCCGGCAGCTCGACGGACTCGGCCTGCCGCGCGCGGCCTATGACGATCTCGTCAGCGCCGGCCAATTGACGCTCGAGCAAATGGTCGCGCGGCGCGGCGAGGCGTGTCACCATCTCGGGCCGCCGCGCGACAATGGGCTGTTCGAGGCCGCCGATCGGCTGCTCGGCGGAAAATTCCGCCGCGTTCCGCTCGGCGACGCCGATTATGTCGTTTGCACCGGGCTCATCGACGAGCGCCGCGAGACGCCGGACGATTATGCGAAGACGCTCGGATTCATGCGCGAGCGCGGCCTGCCCATGCTCTGCGCCAATCCGGACATTGTGGTCGGCATCGCCGGGGAGCTCGTCTATTGCGCCGGCGCTCTCGCCGAGCGCTATGCGGCGCTGGGCGGCGAGGTGGTGATGGCCGGCAAGCCCTATCCTCCCATCTACGCCGCCGCTCTCGCCCACATCGCCGAGCTCGCCGGCGCCGCGCCGCCGGCCGGCCGCGTTCTGGCGATCGGCGATGGCGTGGCCACGGATTTGCTGGGAGCTTCCCGCGCCGGCCTCGACTCGCTGTTTTTGACCGAGGGCGTGCATCGCGACGAGCTCTATCCGCCGCCGGAACGCCGGCTGGACGCGGCCGCGATGGGCGCGCTTCTGGCGGGCGCCGGCGTCAAACCGGTTGCATTTGCGCCGTTTCTGGTGTGGTAGATGGGGAAATGGCCCAGCGGACTCTGCCGCCTGGGCGACAAAGGCCGGTGACCGGATCCATGTCGACGCCCTTCAAGACCTATTATTTCGAAGACCTCGCCATCGGAATGCGCGAGACCTTGATGAAGGCCGTCATGGACGACGACGTCATCGCCTTCGCCGATCTCTCGGGCGACCGCAATCCGATCCATTTGTCGGACCATTTCGCCAGCAAGACGCGCTTCGGCGAGCGCATCGTGCATGGGCTCTACACGGCCTCGCTGATCTCGACGGTCATCGGCATGTATCTGCCGGGGCCGGGCGCGGTCTATCTGTCGCAGACGCTGAATTTCCGCGCCCCGGTCAAGATCGGCGACGTGATTCACGTCGTCGTCGAGATCGTCGAGCTGATCGAGAAGGGCCGCCGCGCCCGTCTGCATTGCGAATGCCTCGTCGATGGCAAGGTGGTGCTGGACGGCGAGGCCTGGGTCATGGTGCCGAGCCGCGAGCAGGCGACCCGCGCCGCCCAATTGGCCAAGCCCGCCGCCTCGGCCTGAGACGATTTCCGCGCGATTCGTCTCTGAGCCGGCCTGACCGGACGGCGCGCGCCCGCGACTTACGCAATCGAAACACGGGCCGGCCCTTCCGGCGCCGAACTAGCGCCCTTTTTCGCCGTCACGCTCACGCAAGAAAAACGCCTTCGAGGCCCGTGGGATAGGCGAGACGCGCCGCGCGTCGGGCATGGCTCTTCCCTCGAAAGCCCATCGAGGCGAAACTCTCGGCGGCCAATTCCCGCGGCCGATGCGGCGAGGAGACTGGGCATGAAGTTGCGATTCCCGTTGCTCGGCGCCGTCTTCGGCGTCGGCCTCGCCACGACGGCCGGCGCGGGCGATCTCGGCTATCCGGCCTCCGCTCTCGGTGAGTTTTCCGCCAAGCCGCGAACCACCTTCGACAATGCGCCGCCGATCGTCGCGCCCTTCGCCGTTCCGCTCGCCGCGGATCAGAGCGCTGCGCCCGCTGCGCCGCCTGCCTCGTCCGCCGCTGCGGCTCCGCTCGCTCAGGCCGAGACGGAGGCGGTCGAGTCGCCGCCTTCGCCCTCGGACCCGCCTCCGACAGCCTCGGCCGGGCTCGACGAATATGAGGCGCGCTGCTTCGTGAAGCTCGAGGGCCGCGTGGTGATCGCCAAGCCCTGCCGCATCCTGCGCGACAAGGACAGGGAAGTGATCTTCGAGATCGACGAGGGGCCGCTGACGATAAAACTGCGCCAGGGCCGGGTGTGGACCGCGCGGCTCAAGGATCGTGATCTCGGCAATGTCTACAGGACGGGGCCCTGCTGGGGCGCAAAGGGCTTCTACGCCTGCGACCGCGGACGCATCTGAGCGCGCCGAGCGGCCCCCTATTCACTGCGACTTGACGCCCCGGCCTTCCTCCTGCGGCTCGCTGCGCAGGCCCTTATGGCCGAGCGTCTTGGCGATGATCGCCTCGGTCGCCGAGGTCCAGCCGGGCCTCGCATGGACGATCGGCGTCGGCCCGTCGCCCGGAACGATGTGAACGAGGCGAAAGCCGTGGGCTTTGAGTTCGCGTAGAAACTCCGGCATCATCGCCGCCGTGGAGGGACGCGGATCGTGGAACAGCACGATTCCCTTGCCCGCCGATTCCAGCCGCGACATCACCAGCTCCAGCTCGGCGCGCGGCGTCATCTCCTGCCAGTCGGAGGCCCAAAGATCGGCGCCGAAGACGGCGACGTCGCGATCCTCCAGCCAGCGCACCAGCTCCGGCGTGTCGGCGAAGCCCGGAAAGCGGAAGAAGGGAAAATGTGGCGTCGGCCCCTCGGGCGTGAAGCCGGCCGCCGCATCGACGGCCTTGAAACCTTTTTCTATGTCGGCCTGCGCCGCGGGCTCGCTCATCAGCCGCAGAGTGCGGGCGGGATGACTGTAGGAATGATGCCCGGCGTTATGGCCCTCGGCGACGATGCGCCGAACCAGCGCCGGCGCTTCGGCCGCATGGGCGCCGACGAGGAAGAAGGTCGCGCGCGCGCATTCGGCTTTCAGCGCGTCCAGCACGCGCTCGGTCGCGCCATGGGCGGGGCCGTCGTCGAATGTGAGCACGACCTCCCGATCGGCGAGCGCCAAGGTGCGCGGATAGGTCTGCAGGCCGAGCGCGAGCTTTTCGCTCCCGTCGATCTCTAGGGTCCGCGAGACGCCCAGCGCCTGCGGGCCGCATTCGGCCGCGCGCGCGGCGGCCGGGCCGATCGCGAGCAGCGCCGCCAGAAGACGAATGAAGGGTGAAAGAAGTTGCATCGGCGGTTTGCTTTCCCGGCGTGGCGCGCTATGGGAGCCCTTGTCCCGGTCTCGCCGGCCGGGCGGACCCCTCGCGCATCGATCAGGGCCCCATATGTCGCAAGACCATGAAAAATCGGCGCCTGCGGAAGGAAATTTTCGCGACGAGGACACGGGGGAGCCGCGCGCCGATTTCGTCTCCGCGGTGGAAGACGCCATTGCCGAGGGCGATTCCGGCCATGTGAAGGAGCTGGTCTCGCCGCTGCACGAGGCGGACCTCGGCGCGCTCATAGAATTGCTCGACCATGAGGAGCGTCCGCGCCTCGTCGAGCTGATGGGCGACGAGTTCGATTTCGCCGCGCTGACCGAGGTCGGCGAAACGACGAGAGAGGATATTCTCGACGAGCTGCCGGTCGAGACGCTCGCCGAGGCGATGCGCGAGCTCGAGAGCGACGACGCCGTCGCCATTCTGGAGACGCTCGAGCCCAGGGAGCAGGCTCAAGTCCTAGAGGCGCTGCCGGCGCAGGAGCGCATCGTGCTGCGCCGCTCGCTCGAGGCCGCAGAGGGCACGGCCGGGCGCCTGATGCAGACGACGCTCATCGCGGTGCCGCCCTTCTGGTCGGCGGGCGAGGTGCTGGATTTCTTCCGCGAGACGGAGCCGGACGAGCTGCCGGACAATTTCTTCGAGGTCTTCGTCGTCGATCCCGCCTATCGGCTGCTCGGCACGGTGTTTCTGGACGCTCTGGTGCGCGCCCATCCCAAGACGCGGGTCGAGGAGATCATGCAGGCGGACCGCCGCCGCGTGCAATTCGGCGACGACACGGAAGAAGTGGCGCGGCTCTTCGAGCGCTATAATCTCGTGTCCGTGCCGGTCGTCGACGAGGCGGAGAGGCTCGTCGGCGTCATCACCATCGACGACGTCGTGGACGTCATTCAGGAGGCCGCCTCCGAGGAGATCAAGGCGCTCGGCGGCGTCGATCCGCATGAGGAGCTGACCGACAGTTTCTGGTGGATCGTCCGCAGCCGCTTCTTGTGGCTGCTCATCAATCTCGGCACGGCCTTCATCTCGGCGAGCGTGCTGAGAACCTTCGAATCTCAGCTCCAGCAAATGGTGGCGCTGGCCGTGCTCGCGCCGATCGTGGCGAGCCAGGGCGGCAATTCGGCGACGCAGACGATGACGGTCACCGTCCGGGCGCTGGCGACGCGGCAGCTCTCGCGCTCCAATGCGCTGCGCATCATCCTGCGCGAGCTGGCGACCGGCGCCTTCAATGGGGCGGCTTTCGGCCTGATCACGGGGCTCGTCGCCGCCAATTGGTTCCAGTCGGTCGGGCTCGGCCCGGTGATGGCGATGGCCATGTTCACCAATCTTGCCGCCGGCGCGCTGGGCGGCATTCTCGTGCCCATGCTGCTCGAGCGCTGGAAGGTCGATCCGGCGGTCGCCTCCAGCGCCTTCGTCACCACCGTCACCGACGTCGTCGGTTATGGTTCCTTTCTGGGCATAGCGACATTATGGTTCCACCTCGGTTGAGTCGCGCGTCCGCGCCGGGGGCGAATCGCGTCCGGCGGGGGGAATTAACGCTTCGTTACCGGCTTGCGGGATATTTTCGCGCAATGCGATCGAACGATTTTTTCGCGGCCGCCGCCGCCCTCCTTCTCTCCACGGCCCTCGCCGGCTGCGGCAGCGCCATCGACCCGTCGTACAGCGCCCGCCCGCGCTTTGCGACCAGCGCGCCGCTCGTCAACGCCCGCAAAGACCCGACCTATCTCGCCTATGCCGTGCCGGAATCGCAGCTCCACGCCTATCCGGCGACGCGCAGCGCGGAATTCTCGGTGCATGGCGTCGATGTCTCCAAATATCAGGGCGACATCGACTGGCAGGCTGTGAAGGAGTCCGGCGTCGCCTTCGCCTTCATCAAGGCGACCGAGGGCGGCGATGCGCTCGACTCCAAGTTCCAGCGCAATTGGGCGGCCGCCAAGGCGGCCGGCGTGCCGCGCGGCGCCTATCATTTCGTCTATTGGTGCCGGCCGCCGCATGAGGAGACGGGGTTCTTCAAATCCGTCGTGCCGGTGGAGCCGGACGCGCTGCCGCCGGTGCTGGACGTCGAGGCGACGCCGACCTCGCGCAGCTGCAAGCGCACGCTCTATCGTGAGGAAGTGCTGCGCGACATGCGCGTCATGCTCGAGGATATGGAGCGCCATTACGGCAAGAAGCCGATCATCTACAGCTCGGTGGATTTCTATCAGGCGATCCTGCATTCGGGCGCGCTGGCGGAATATCCGATCTGGGTGCGCTCCACGAAATATCATCCGGCGGTGCGCTATGGCGACCGCAAATGGACCTTCTGGCAATATCGCTCCGACGGCCATGTGCCCGGCATCTCCGTCGCCGTGGATCAGAACACTTTCAATGGCAGCCACGAGCAATGGCGCGATTGGCTCGGCGCGACCACCGGCCTGAAGACGCCGTCGGCCGCGATGGCGGCTGCGGCGAAGCCGATCGACAATCGCAGCCTCGAGAAGCTGATCGAGGAGGATCCGGCGATGCTCCCCTCCGCGATGAACAACGCGCAGTGAGGTTTTTCCGCCACGCGGCGGCCTGCGTCGCGATTGCGTTGTTCGCCGATCGCGCCGCCGCGGCGGATTGCGAGAAGGCCGACGCCTCGCTCGCCGGTCAGTATCATCTGAGCGGCGTGATGGAGGTCGGCTCGGAGCTGCTGCTGCGCTCCGACGGGCGTTTCGACTATATGCTCGCCTATGGCGCGCTCGATGAGCTCGCCTCCGGCTGCTGGTCGCGGGAGGGCGATGTGGTCACGCTCATCGTCTCCAAATTTCAGGCGAGCATGGACGATCCGATGAAATTCGACCGGCTCGAGCTCGCCGTCACGCCGCGCGGCGGCTTGTCGCGGCGGTTCGAGGGCGGCCGAACGGGCGTTTATTCGCGGCCGCGCGGCTCGCGCCGGCGGTGATGGGAGGGGCCGGCGCGCCTCGTCCCTATTGACGCGCCCGGCGCCGCTCGCCACATCCGGCCCGGGCCTCGAAACATGGCCGGAGCCGATGCGCGTCATTTCCCTCGTCTTTTTCGCCATTCTCCTCGCCGCCGCCGGCGCGCGGGCCGAAGCCCCCGCGGCGGAGCCGCCCCCGAGCGAGGCCGGCCGCTTCGCCATGAGCCCGGCCGAGGGCGGATTGCTGCGGCTCGACAAGCAGACCGGCGCGGTCTCCTTCTGCACGGTGGAGGGCGGGCTCTCCGTCTGCCGCGTCGCCGCGGAGGAGCGCGCAGCGCTGCAGGGCGAGATCGAGCGCCTCGCCCGCGAGAACGCCGAATTGCGCGCCAAGCTCCCCGGCGGCGCCGGCGCGGAGGCGGTCCCGCGCAAGGGCCTGCCCGGAGAGGAGGAATTCGAGCGCGCGCTCTCCTTTACCGAAAGATTCTTGCGGCGCATGATGAAGCTCTTCCGCGAGGAGGCTCCAAAGGGCGAGAGCCTCTGACCCGCGCAATCGAGACCGAAGGACGCGCATGGCCTCCAATAGCCGAATCCATGATTTTCTCGGCGGCTCGCCGCTGCAAGTGCTCGTCAAGCTGCTGTTCGTGTCGCTCGTCGTCGGCGCGCTGCTGATGTGGCTCGAGATCGAGCCCATGGACCTCGTCCATGGCGCGCGGCGCTTTTTCGATCGTATTTCTTCGCTCGGCTTCGGGGCCGTTCACACCGTCCTCGGCTATGTGATCACCGGCGCGGTCATCGTGGTGCCGATCTGGCTCGTGCTGCGGCTTCTGAGCGCCGGGCGGCGCTGAGGCGGCGCGAGCAGAAAATCCTTGCGCCTGGCTGCGGGCGCGAGGATGACGGCGGGAGCGCCCGGGCGAATCGCCCGCCGGCCGCGCCGAAATGCGCAACCATTCCGCGAAACCATTCGAGGGGTCACAATGTCCGCTACTCTAGGCAAGAGATCGACCGTCTATCGCTATCTGACCGGCCCCGACGATGTGGAGTTCTGCAAGCGCGTGACCGAGGCGCTGAGCCTGGGCTGGTCGCTCTATGGCTCGCCGACGCTCACCTTCGACGCGACCAAGGGCCGGGTGATCTGCGGTCAGGCGATCACCAAGGACGTCTATGATTTCAAATACACGCCGGATGTGACTCTCTCCGAGCTGTGACGGGCCGATGGAGTGGCGGGACGAAGGGCTCGTCATCGGCGTCAAGCGCCACGGCGAGTCCGCGGTCATATTGGAGCTGATGACGCGCGCGCATGGACGCCATATGGGGCTGGTGCGCGGCGGGGCCGGCCGCGCGCTGCGCTCCGTGCTGCAGCCGGGCAATAGCGTCGAGGCGCAGTGGCGCGCGCGGATCGAGCAGCACCTCGGCTCCTTCGCCGTCGAGCCGGTGCGCTCGCGCGCGGCGCGGCTCATCGACCGCGCTTTCGCTCTGCATGGCGTCGGCCATCTCTGCGCGCTGCTGCGGCTGTTGCCGGAGCGCGATCCGCATGGCGAATTATTCGATATGGCGGAGGTCATCGCCGATCGGCTCGATTCGCTCGATCTCGCCCCGGCGCTGATGGCGCGATTCGAGCTGGCGCTGCTGGCGGCGCTGGGCTTCGGCCTCGATCTCGAGCGCTGCGCATTGACGGGAGCGACGGCGGACCTCGCCTTTGTGTCGCCCAAGACGGGCCGCGCCGTGGCCCGTGCGGCGGGGGCGCCCTGGCGGGACAGGCTGCTGCCTTATCCGGCCTTTCTGCGGCTGGCGGCGCCGACGCCCGCCGATTCGGGGGAACTCGCGGCGGCTTTCCGCCTCACGGGGCACTTTTTGGAGCGCAATGTCTTCGGCCCGCGCGGCCTGGCGGCGCCGAAGGCGCGCGCGCTTTATGTCGCCGCCGCGGCGACGTCATAGGATCGGCTCGCTCGGCTCCGCGTCACTCGTCCTCGCAGACGACGCGCCGCTCGCGCCGGCTGACGCCATAGCCCTCGTCGAGCGGCACTTCGACTTCCTTGCACAGCGCCTGCGGCGAGGGGGCGCGGCGCGTCTCCTTCTTCTCCGCGGCATCCTCGTGCAGGAAGGGGAGCCAGTCGAACAGCGAGAATTCGAGGGCTTTCGAATCGGCGCGGGCCGCGGCGAGGCCGGCCCCGAGAGCGAATACGAACAGCAGAGGCTTCTTCATGAGGTGCGGCTCGAAACTAGCGTCGGAGCGGGAGAGGGCCCGAAAGCTCGGCTGTCTTAGTGGAAGCGCGGAGGGACGGCAATGGTTCACGCCAGAGTCGCTACGGGATATAAGCGCATGCAGTAAACGCCGAAAGGGCGGGAGTCGGCGATATGGCGAAGAGCGGAACGACGACGGGGGACGAGGGCGGCGGGGACGCGCTGCCGGTCCAATTGCGCACGGCGCTCGAGGAGCGCTATCTCACTTATGCGCTTTCGACGATCACCGGCCGCGCGCTGCCGGATGCGCGCGACGGGCTGAAGCCCGTCCACAGGCGCATTCTCTACGGCATGCAGATGCTGCGGCTGGACCCGAACACGCCGTTCAAGAAATGCGCGAAGATCGTCGGCGATGTGATGGGCTCCTTCCATCCGCATGGCGATCAGGCGATCTACGACGCGCTGGTGCGCCTCGCGCAGGATTTCTCCTCGCGCTATCCGCTCGTCGACGGCCAGGGCAATTTCGGCAATGTCGACGGCGACGCCGCCGCCGCCTATCGCTACACGGAAGCGCGCATGACGGCGGTCGCGCGGCTGCTGCTCGAGGGCATAAACGAGGACGCGATCGACTTCCGCCCGAATTATTCGGGCGAGGAGGAGGAGCCGGTGGTGCTGCCGGCGGCTCTCCCCAATCTTCTCGCCAATGGCGCGCAGGGCATCGCCGTCGGCATGGCGACGTCGATCCCGCCGCATAATCTCGGCGAGCTCTGCGACGCGGCGCTCTATCTGATCTCGCATCGCGACGCCACCGCCGAGCAATTGCTGACCTTCGTGCAGGGGCCGGATTTTCCGACCGGCGGCATCGTCGTCGACCCGCGCGCGCAGATCGTCGAGACCTATCGCACCGGGCGCGGCTCCTTCCGCCTGCGCGCGCGCTGGCACAAGGAGGAGACCGCGCGCGGGCAATGGGTCGCGGTCGTCACCGAGGTTCCCTATGGCGTGCAGAAATCGCGCCTCATCGAGAAGCTCGCCGAGCTGATCGTCGAGAAGAAGGCGCCGCTCGCCGGCGATGTGCGCGACGAATCGGCGGAGGATGTGCGCGTCGTCATCGAGCCGCGCTCGCGCGCCGTCGATCCGGCGTTGATGATGGAGACCTTGTTCAAGCTCTCCGAGCTGGAGGTGCGTTTCCCCGTCAATATGAATGTGCTCGTCGACGGCGCCGTGCCGCGCGTGGTCTCGCTGGACGAGGCTCTGCGCCAATGGCTGGATCATCGTCGCGAGGTGCTGGAGCGCCGCTCGCGCCATCGTTTGGCGGAGATCGTGCGCCGGCTCGAAGTGCTCGAGGGCATGATCATCGTCTTCCTCAATCTCGACGAGGTGATTCGCATCATCCGCGAGGAGGACGAGCCCAAGCAGGCGTTGAAGGCGCGCTTCGAGCTCTCCGACTTGCAGGCCGACTATATTCTCGACACGCGGCTACGCGCTTTGCGCAAGCTCGAGGAGATGGAGCTGCGCAAGGAGCATGAGAAGCTCGTCGAGGAGAAAAGGGAAGTCGAAGCGCTGCTCGCCGACGAGGGGAAGCAGTGGAAGACGATCACCACGCAGATTCGCGAGCTGAAGAAAACGATCAACGCCGACGCCAAGCTCGGCAAGCGCCGCACCAGTTTCGAGGATGCGCCCGAGGCGACCGACATCGATCTCGCCGAGGCGCTGATCGAGCGCGAGCCGATCACCATCGTCGTGACGCAGAAGGGCTGGATACGCACGTTGAAGGGCCATGTGGCCGATCTCCCGCAGCTTCAGTTCAAGGGCGACGACGCCCTGGAGACATCCTTCTTCGCGCAGACGACGTCCAAGGTTCTGGCGCTCACGTCGAATGGCAAGGCCTATACGCTGGACGCGGCCAAGCTGCCGGGCGGGCGCGGCCATGGCGAGCCGATACGGCTGATGGCCGATATCGACGAGGATGCGGCGATCGTGAAAGTGCTGCCGCAGACGCCCGACGCGATGCTGCTGCTGATCGCCGACGACGGGCGCGGCTTCATCGTCTCGCAGAACGATCTCGTTGCGACGACGCGCAAGGGCCGCGCCGTCTTCAACGTCGAGCCGCCATCGAAGCTGAAGATCGTCACGCCGGCGGAGGGCGACCATGTCGCCATCATCGGCGAGAATCGCAAGCTGCTGGTGTTCCCGCTCTCCGAGGCTCCGCAAATGGCGCGCGGCAAGGGCGTGCGTCTGCAACGCTACAAGGACGGCGGCGTCGCCGACGCCAAGGTCTTCGCGCTAGCAGACGGGCTGACCTGGGTCGATTCGTCGGGCCGCACCTTCACCGTGGACAAGCGCGAGCTGAGCGAGTGGATCGCTCATAGGGCGGAGGCGGGGCGGCTACCGCCGCGCGGGTTCCCGAAGAGCAATCGATTCGGGTAGGGGTTGAAATATAATAGGGAATATTATATTTTGAAATCGGACAGTCTGCACCTCAGTGCATTTTGTCTAAGCTAACTAGCTGATTTTATTTATATTGTGATGGAGACGCCGATGGATTCTGACAAGAAATTGGGCCTCGCCCGAGGCGGGAGACGCTATGGACATCCACATTCCGAAATCGCTTCAACGCGAAGCGAAAAAAGCGGGAATTTCTGATGAAGATTGCCGAACCGCTATCGAAAAGGCCGAGCGCGGGCTGATCGACGCGGATCTTGGTGGGGGATTGATCAAACAGAGAATCCCGCGAGGTACTCTGAGCGCTGCGAGAGGGTCGCGCGCAATCGTCTTTTACCGAAGGGGGAAGCTCGCCGTGTTCCTGCACCTGTTCTCCAAAAGCGCAAAGGCGAATCTGACGGATTCGGAAATGGCGGAATATTTGGAATTCGCGCGATTTTTGGACCGGGTGACGGATATTGAGCTGCAAGCTCTCGGCGAAAAACGAGGTTGGCGAAAGATCGAGCTATGACGAAAAAGAGCTACCGCAGCGACGCGCTTCGATCTCTTCACGAGATTGCAGAGGATTTGCATGCGGTCGGCGCGATCGACAAAGCGACTATGCGGCGTTTCGACGTCAGCTGCCTGACTCCGGCCGAACCGCTCTCGCCGGATGCGATCAAGAAAATCCGCGAAAAAGCCAATATGAGCCAGGCGACCTTCGCTTTGGCTTTGAATGTGAGCAAGATTCTCGTCAGCAAATGGGAGCGCGGCGAGACGCGCCCGAGCGGGCCCTCGCTGAAGCTGCTCGCCCTCTGCGATCGCAAGGGAATCGAGGCGATCCTGTGAGCTTCGGCCAAGAACTCGTAAGCTATCGATTTGCGGGCTGAGGAAGCGGCGAAGCCGCTGTCTCGAAGCACGAGGGCGAGCCGCGAGACTCGGCGCGCTTCGAGACGCGGCCTTCGGCCGCAGAGGGAGGATGTGGAAGCAGGTCGGAGCCGCCTACAGCCCCGGATCATGCGACTCGTCGATGATCTGGTCCATCGTCAGCGCCGGTTCGGCCGCGCCCACATCGCCGATCACGCGCGCCGGCACGCCGGCCACCGTCTTGTGCGCCGGCACCGATTCCAGCACCAGCGAGCCCGCCGCCACTCGCGCGCGCTCGCCGATCTCTATGTCGCCGAGCAGCTTGGCCCCCGCCCCGATCAGCACGCCATGACGCACCTTCGGGTGGCGCGCGCCGCCCGCCGTGCCCGAGCCGCCCAGCGTCACGCCATGCAGCATCGAGACGTCGTGCTCTATGACGCTGGTCGCGCCGATCACCACGCCGGTCGCGTGATCGAGGAAGAAGCCCGCGCCGATTCGCGCCTGCGGATGGATGTCGGTCTGGAACTTTGTCGATGACAGGCTCTGCAGCCAGAGCGCGAGATCGCTGCGGCCGGAGCGCCATAGCGCATGGGCGAGGCGAAAGGTCTGGATGGCGTGAAAGCCCTTGAAATAGAGCGCCGCCTCCAAAAGGCGCGTGCAGGCGGGATCGCGGTCGAAAACGGCCATGAGATCGGCGCGCAGCGCGGCGCCGAAGGCGGCGTCGCGCGCCATCTGGTCGAGGCAGAGGCGCTGGATGACCGCCGCCGGCAGGTCCGGCCCGGCGAGCCGTTGTGCGATTCGATGCGCGACGACCCCTTCGAGACTGTCCTGCGCGAGAATCGCCGCATAGAGGAAGGCCGCCATATTCGGCTCGCGCCGCGCGGCGACCTCGGCCTCGCCGGCGAGGCGGGCGAATAGCGGATCGCCGCCCGAAAGGGCGACGAGCTGGGCGGGGCCGCGGTCATTCGCCATCGCTGAGCTCCCGCGCCGCCCCTATTCCCGCTGCGCGAGAAAATCGAGCACGGCCTGCTTATAGACCCTGTCGCCGACAGCGCGGTTATGGTCGCGGCCTGGAATATCCACGACATGGGCGTCCGGAAACAGCGGCTCCAGCGGATGCGGATCGCCGGCCACCTCGTCCCGCGTGCCGACGCAGATCAGCACGGGCGCCTCGATCTTGGCGAGCCGCGCGCGATCGACGATGTGATTCGGCCCGCGCGCGCAGGCCGCCAGGGAGCGAAGATCGCCGCGCGTCGCCTCGGCGAAGCCACGGAACATTTTCAGCAGAGGATCGTCGATATCCTCTATGCGCTCGGCCTCCATGGCCTCGGCCAGACCGCGCGGCAGGCCCGTGGTCACCAGATTCGCGCCAATGCCGCCGAGGATGAGCGAGCGCACGAGCTGCGGATGGTCGAGCGCCAGCGTGACGGCGATGCGCGCGCCCATGGAATAGCCCATGACATCGGCGTGCTCGACGCCGAGATGGCCGAGCAGATCGGCGACGTCCCCCGCCATTTGGGAGAGATCATAGGCGGCGGGGTCATAGATCTTCTCGGAACGGCCGTGGCCGCGATTGTCGAGCACGATGACCCGTCGCCCATCCTCGGTGAGCGTTTTGACCCATTGGGGGAAGAGCCAATTCACGGCATGCGTCGAGGCGAAGCCGTGAATGAGAACGATCGGCTCATGGCGATCCTCCGTCAGCGGCGGAAAATCGATATAGGCGATCTGTGCGCCGGTCGACCCGAACTCGTCCATCATCAATCCTATTTTATTACATTCAAGGAGCGTTGGCATCAGGATCGTCGGTAATTATCGCAGCCTTAGGGCGGCGCAAGCGTCTTGGCAGGGGAAATATCTTCCTATTGCCAAGCGGCCTCGTAGCCGCTAAACGACCACCTCGTCAGTTCGACGCGCCGCTTGCGGCGCAGAACGGACCGCAGGCGCCCGTAGCTCAGCTGGATAGAGCACCAGACTACGAATCTGGGGGTCAGGAGTTCGAATCTCTTCGGGCGCGCCATTTGCGTATAAAGCCGCGAACACTCTTGCCGATTTGTTCTCCGGCGACGACAGCCTGTTCGAGGCTGGTTTTCGAGCCGTGAATGCGGACGACTTGGTCGTCGACCTCGATGGCTTCGACGACCGCCCGCAAATAGGCTCTGCGGAACGACGTTTCGCCGACCGTGATCTTTTCGCGCATGAACGTCCCGAATCGCTCGAGCTGGTCCGGTTCGATTGCGATTGACGGCGCGGACTGGGCTTTGATCCGGTCCAGCGCGGCTTTCGCGCGCTCCCGCTCCGACTTGAGCGCGGCGAGACGTTCTCGCAAAAGATCGTCCATGTCGGTGACGCCGTCCTCGACCATTCCATAGAGACGCTTCAGCCTGTCCTCAGACTGGGCGATTTCCGCTTGGAGGGCTTCTACTCGATTGCGGACCTCTTCGTCGCCGGCGGCGCGCTTCTGAGCCAGGGACGTCAATATGCCGGCCAGCCGGTTCGGGCCGAATAGCCGATCGGCGAGATGGGTCGTGACCAGCCCGTCGAGCCGGTCCATCGGGATCGAGCGCCCCTTGCAGCCGGTCTTGCCGACGCGGGCGGCCGTGGAGCACGTGTAGTAACGATGCACCTTGCCGCTCTTCGAGGTCCCGGTGCGCAGCGTCATCGCGCCGCCGCAAGTGGCGCAGACGGCGAGCCCCGTGAGGAGGATGGGGCCAGTCACGACGCGGGGCGGCAGGACGCGCGGGTCGCGGGCTTTCAGGCTCGCCTGGGCCTTGTCGAACACGGCCGTTTCGATGATCGGCGGAACGGCGATCTCGATGACTTCACTTTCGGCCTTGGCTCTCCCGGTTTTGGCCTCGCGCTTGTTGAAGCGCCACCGGCCCGCATAGACCGGATTGGTCAAGACCTTGTGGACCGACGCGACGCCGAAGCGCGCGCCGAGTCGCGTTCTCAGCCCGCGCCCATTGAGCGTCTTGGTCACCTCCTTGACGCCCATCGGCCCCTTGCCGGCCTCGCCTTCGAGATACAAGCGGTAGATCATCCGCACGGTCTCGGACTCAACAGGATCGACGACGAGCTTTTTCTTGGTCCTGTGTCCGCGCTTCTCCACCTCGGCGAGCGCATAGCCGAGCGGCAGGCGTGAGCCATTGTAGAATCCCTGGCGGGCGTTCTCCTTCATCGCGCGCAAGACATGCTTGCCATTCTCGCGGCTCTGATATTCGTCGAACAGCGCGATGACCTGCCGCATCATCACCTGCGCCGGGTCGTCGCCGAGCTCCTGGGTGATGGAGACGAGCCGCACATTGTGCTTGGCGAGCCTGCGCACATACATTTCCAGGCCGAAGGCGTCGCGGAAGAAGCGAGAGAACGAATGGACCACGATGACGTCGATCGGATGATCGTCGTCGCAGGCGCGTTCGATCATGCGTTGAAACTCTGGCCGATGGTCGTCCATGGCGGAAGCGCCGG
This sequence comes from Methylosinus sp. H3A, assembly GCF_015709455.1. Taxonomy (NCBI): domain Bacteria; kingdom Pseudomonadati; phylum Pseudomonadota; class Alphaproteobacteria; order Hyphomicrobiales; family Methylocystaceae; genus Methylosinus; species Methylosinus sp. H3A. Next base: position 1,309,290 of record NZ_JADNQW010000005.1, on the reverse strand, counting down.
GCTCGACATATTCGGCGACGATGCGCCAACTGTGGCGTGTGCAATAGGCGCTCGTCTGCGCTTGCTGGTCGGGGATAGAGAGGTCGACCTCCGCCTGCCGCGTTGTCGAAACCCGGAGATACAGCGCGGCGCGGGTGCAATCGGGCATGGGGGAAACTCCCGTCGGCATCAAATTCATGGCGCGAGTCCGATCAATCGGCCGAGTCTATTCCCGAGATGCGCAGGCGTCACTGGAATTTCGGCTGCGCCAGCGACAATCGCCCCGGATCTCCCGCAATGAGAAGCAAAACGAGCCGCGGAGACCGCGGCTCGAAAATTGTGAGATCGACAATCTCGCCGTCAAACGGCCCGCTTCAAAACTTCGGAAACGAATCGAGGCGACCGATACGGACCAAGTCGGTCAGCGCCGAACGGACCTGCGGCCAGGGAAATTCGGGGCAGTTCTCGCACCATTCGCCCTCGCGGAGCACAGCGTGGAGCTTGGCCGCGACGCCTTCGACGGTCGACGCCGGCGTGGCCGCCAGCGCATCGGCGAGATCTCTCGCTATATCCGCGGCTCGCTCTTCGTCTTTTTTGGCTTCGGAGTAGCCGACAGCCATATCGGCGGCAGCCCAGCGCGCCCGATAGATTTCTTCCTCGATGGCGCAGCCCGCCTCGGCGCCTTCGGCATCGTCGACGCCGTCTGACGCGCGGATCATCTGCATCAATTGGGTTTCCAAGCTCTGCTGCTTCTGGCAGAGAACATCGGTGAGGTCCTGGGCGGTCTTCCATTGCGTCCACAGGGACGTTGCCGGATCGACGACCATCGTATGAGACGAATCGACGCTCGCGATTCCCTTGAAAGGCGCCGGCGTGACGGCGCCGACGCTCGCAACCAACAAAGTCCTTCGGGTGAAAGCAGACGCACTCGTGATAGCCTCGGGGTCAGCCATGATCCGAGCTCCTCATAAGCCGGGTTGTGGTCAGGCCGGGCGAGGTGTTGACGCACGTCGTCCGGCCGCACAGGCGCGTGGCGCACATGTCTCGAGGCTGTTTCCAGTTGCTCGGGCGATGTGATAGCGAGAACGCCATGCGAGTGGAATCATATCACGTCCGCCGCGGAGATCAACAATATATCATATGAGCTGTATGTGATCACAGGAGCGCAAATACGGGCGGCGCGCGCCCTCATTCGTTGGACCGCCGAAGACTTAGCGTCTACCGCAAAAGTCGGCATCGCCACCGTGCGACGCGCCGAGGGCGAAGACGGGCAACCGTCGACGACCGCTGCAAACCTGAACGCTATTCGCATCGCCTTGGAGAATGCAGGCGTGGAATTCATTCCCGAGAATGGCGGCGGCGCCGGCGTGCGGCTGAAGAAGTAGAGGGGTCGCCGTCGACCGGCAACAAGTGGGCGATCTTCGTTTCCTTGCCCCTTCATCGACGTGGTCCGAATCGTTGGTCGAACAAGTCGCCGAGCCACGCCTCGATTACATCGACCTCGGCGCGCGTGACCGGGACTTCTTCGGGCCAATCATCGGTGACAGTCCAGGTTTCGAGGTCTCGTTGCGCCTCTCGATCGATGTTCGACCGAGTTTCATTCCGCGTCGACGCGACCCGGCGATCGGCGCCGACGCAGCGAGGATCGAGAGGATTTGCACGCGCTCGGGACATCCCGGCAGGATCGCGCGCTCGATCTCGAACAAGAATGGCCTAATTTTACGCCGCGATGCGCTTTCCTACGCATCGCCATCGGAGAGAGGGTGAACGGATAACGGTCGGTTCATGATCGCCGCGCTCGCCGAGGTCTCGGCGACACGGCGAGTCCGAGGAAGACGAGCACCGCTTGGTTGAGACGCAGGATATCCTCTTCGTCCAAGCGCCCGATATGTGCGCCGATCTTCGATTTCGGAACCGTGGTGACCTTGTCCGCCATCAAGCGGCAGGGCACGCGCAATCCGTTGCGCTCGTTCGGCTCCACGGGCAGACGGAACAGAGGCGCGTCCGTCTCGTCTGTCGTGAAAGCGCAAATAGTGATGGAGTCCGTCGCGTCGAAACTGTCATCCTGTAGGATGACCACAGGGCGCGGCTTGCCTGCGTAGTCCTTGCCGCCGGCAACGGTCCAGATGTCGCCGCGTCTCATTCGTTACCGTTGTCATCGACGTCGATGACCGACACCGCATCGATGAACGATTGGTCATCGAGAGAATGGGGGCTCATAGCGACGGCGAGCGACTGGCGATGCGCCTCCGCCCGGAAGGAAGCGGCGCGCACATCCGGCACCCAAATCTGTATAGGGCGCAGCCCTTGGGCACGCAGGCGCTCGCGGTGATCCCGCACCTTGACGCGGGAGGGCTTGGGCTTCGCTACCGAGGCCATGATCATCTCCTGTCAGTTACATGTAACCTATCACGAGCCGTTACGTTTCGACAATCCCGACCTTTTGCATCGGCTCGGGTCGCGGCCGAGCCCCACAGGGCTCGAGGCTTTCATCATAGCCCCAGCCCACGCTTCCGGCCGAGGTCCCACTCGATGCCGCCGCCATCACGGTGAACGCCGCTGAGATATTGGCCGATGCGCTTTTCGAGAACGGGCTGCCAAGGCACGAGCTGGAAGCCGAGACCATCCTCGATCATCGCGAAGCGCCCGCTGGCTAGATTGGCGACGCCAGCCAGCCGCCCCGACACATATTCGCCCGGCCCGCTCGGCGAATACGACAAGCCGCGCTCGGCTGCCATCTGCCGGCCGACACGTTCCACCTCCCGCCGCTCCAACGTAGCGATAGCGCCGCGAGGGATGGAGATGGATTTTCCCTTGTCCGTGGCGAGACCCATTTCCACCAACCGCTCTCCGCGCCGGTGGAGCGCATTCTTCACGTCCCGACCGAAGCCTGCTTCTACTAACGAAGTCTGCTTGTCGGCGACGAGTTCACGGTCGAGCCATGTCGCTCCGTCGCTCGCGATCTGCCGTTCGAGGTCGAAGGTCGAGAGCGTGCGCACGCGGAGTCCATCGCCGCCCTGAGCGAGGCCATAGGCTCGGCCGCGCTCGACAATATCCGTCGGCACGCGCCAGTGATCCGCGTCGACGCGCTCGACATGGCCGGCCCGGCGCAGCGCCTCCAGCCGGCGGACATGGAAGCGAACGAATGCGTCCGGGTCCTTGCCTTGCCGCTCGAAGCTATCGCGAATGCGTTCGAGATGAGCGCTCGGCCGGTAGACGCCGTCGTTCTCCGCGACGATGGCGATGTTGCGGTCGGCGGGCCTCGGACCGGAAACGGCGGGCGCGGCTTCGACGATCATGCCGCGGCCAACCTCCTCGATGCGCATCGGATCGGCGAACTCCATGTGATGGACTCGTCCGTCGACGCCGTCGACGACGAGATAGACTCGCTCGCTCAACTCGTCGCCGGCCAGCCCCTTGGCCAGCACCCGGCCTACGATCGGCTCCTTTCCGGTCTCCCCGCAGCAAACATATTGCGCGACGCCGCGCTCATCCCCCAGACCGTGACCGGCCAGCGCCCGGCGGATGGTCTCGATCGCTTCGCTGCGAACGCCGAGTTCCTTCAGCATTTGCTCCGCATGGTCGGAAATCGCCCACCGCCCCGTCTCGAGTTCGGCAGCGAGGCCATAACGTTCCAGACGCCGCACGCGGCCGAGCAGCAGCGCCCGGTTCTCTCGGACGAGATAGGAGGCGTCCTCGGCGGGCCTGAGATCGACGGCGCCATGCTCGCGCTGCTCGGCGATCAGCATCTTGTCGAGCCGCGTCAGCCGCTCCGCCGCAACTTCATTCGCGAGCTTCGTCTGAAGCTCGATCTCGCTCTGGTGGCCAAGTTCCAGCGTGACGAGCTCGCTCGCCCGGTGACGAACGCCGTGAGCGATATAGTCGCCGGCGATATGGAGGATGCGGCCGTCGTCGAGCACACCCCGGACGATGATGTGGGTGTGGGGATGGCCGGTGTTGTGATGGTCGACGGCAATCCAGTCGAGGCCCGTGTCGAGGTCCTTCTCCACCTGCCGCATAAGGTCGCGGGTGAAGCCTCGCAGGTCGGCCATGTCGCTGGCGTCCTCCGGCGCGACGATGAAACGGAACTGATGACGATCGTCGCGTCCGCGCTCGACAAAGGCGCGGCCGTCTGCCTCATTCTCGATCGCCGAATAGGCGTGGCCCCTCTCGCCGTCGCGAGTGACGCCATCGCGTTCGAGATAGCGGAGATGGGCGTCGAAGGCCTTGCTCGCGGCGCCGCGCATCTTCGGACCATGCGAGCCGCGTTGTGGATTGAGCTTCACGACGCGCGCCTTGACGACGACGCGACGCGATCGAAACCGTCCGGCGGAATCGCGCCGCCAGCCGCCGCCGTCTCTCGGCAGCGACGCCGCCACCTTCGCGCCTCGTCCCCGCGCGTTGAACCGGCCGCTTCCTTCTCCTTTCCGGCCGTCCGCCAACGCCGGACCTCGGCCGATCCGGCCCGGATCGCCGCCCGCCTTTTGGACAGCGATCGCGACCTGCCGGATGAAGGAAAGCGAGCGCGGACGGCCGCTCCTTCCGCCAGTTCGGGACCGGCCGGGTCGAATGTGGAAATCGTCTCTGTCGTCGCTCGCCATTCCGTGACGATCGGCGTTGAAATCGGTCTGCACAACCGCCCTCAAACGCCGATCGCAGTCGGGCGTGAAAATACCGGCTGTAGTGTAGAGCCGGCGGGACATGCCACGTCACACCTCGCGAGCGCCGGCGTCTATCACGCTGCAAATACCGACGAATTCGATTCTGGCGGAAACCGCCGCACATCGCGCCGTATCATGCCTGCGCATTTGTAGCCTGCAAAAACCAATGTGCAGACAACCAATTACGAGCCTCGCGAGGTGCGAACGTCAGTTCGCTTTATCTTGCCCTCCTAATCGAGCGTCGTCATGTTCACTTCTTCCCCATGTGTGTCTTCGTCTTTGGATCGTATCCGTTTCCTTTCCTCGATGCGACAGCCTACGTCGGGATGCGCTGCGAAGCGCCTAGCGGCCATATAGTCGTTCGTGCTCGGTCCCGCGTGTCGAGCGGGCGCACATTTTTGCGTCGGGATCTCGGCGCCACAAGCAGTCGGGCGCGCTGTCGGCCTCCGAGGAGGCGTCATCGCCGGCAAGATATCGCGCTCTCCGCATCCGCTTCGATCCGCCAGGTTCTCTCGCCGAATGGCGGAACTCGTGTCGGCGCCACGCCGTCAATTCGTCGTCATGTCGTCGTTCCTGCGCGCTTCGATCGACTCCGGCGGCACCTCACGACGCGATCGCCAGCGTCCTCTTCGCTCCTCTTTTCGGCGAGCCCGAGAATTCTTCCTGCGCCGAGATGCGGAACGCGCCGTCGTCGATCCACATCCGATGCATGATGACGGCGAGCTTGCGCGCCACCGCGACGACGGCGCGTTTGTGGCCGCGCTTCGCCGCGATCTTGACACCCCACGCCTTCACGGCGCACCATTTCTTGGAGCGCACGAGCATGGCGCTGGCCGCTTCGTAGAGCGCCGTGCGCACTTCGCCGTCGCCGCATTTGGAAATGTGGCCGTCGATATCGATCGTATCGCCGCTCTGGATGCGGCGCGACGTCAGTCCGAAATGGGCGCCGACGGTCTTGGATTTGGCGAAGCGGGTCGGATCGTCGACCGCCGCTTTGAACGACAGAGCCGTCACCGGACCGACGCTCGGAATCGCCATGAAGCGGCGGCAGAGCTGGTCGCAGCCGACGAACTGGACGAGCAGCGTGTGCAGCCGCTTGTATTCGCTCCACAGCGTCGACCAGGCGCGCAGCATGCACTCCGTCACGCCGGCAATGAGCCGGTGATGCGCCACGAGCTCGTGCACGCGTCTCGAACGAGCTACGCTGAACGCGCGGACCCAGCATCAAACCGAACACTTTCAGCGACTGACGAACTTCATTCTCTATGTCGGGAAGCTTGCGTTTCAGCGTGCGCCGATGCGTCAGCAACAATAGCAGCCGATGGCTCTCCACGCTCTTCACATGAACCGGCCGGAACCAGCCAGTGCGCACCAGCTGCGCGAGCCCGTGGGCGTCGCTGCGGTCAGTCTTGTTGCGCTGAATCTTCAAAGCGGCGGCCGCCTGTCGGCTTTCCAGAAGCACCACGGGCAGAGGCCGAGCGCCGCCAATTCGCGGTGCAGCCAGGGCGCCACCGAGCCGACTTCATGGCCGATCCGTTCCAGACGCGGCAGATAGGGTTCGAGCGCCGCGGCGATCACGCCGGGATCGGTCGGAACGGTCGTCTCCAAGACGGTCTCGCCGTCTTTGCTCGCCACCACGCAGATGGTGGTCTTTGTCGAAGAAGTGTCGAGGCCGGCGCAGAAAGTCATGGGAATTCATTCTTTTCGGCGGATCATCGTTGAACCGCCGCCACTATGCCCGACACTCCGCTCGACTGCCGAACGGTTCCCACCAAGCCCGAATACGTCCGCAGTGTTGCGGTCGTATTCAGTGCTGGTTTACCTTTTGCCGCTCTCTCTTCGTGGCGCTGCGCTCGGATACGGCCGCGTATGAGTTGAACGCGGATCACGCTCGCCATTTTTGTGCGCGCGTTCGAGGCCGGGCGAACGGCCCTAGAAATGCTGATCGACACGCAAATTTCAGTGGTCTGACTGCACGGGCCATGCTTGTTCATTACGTGCGCTCCGTCGACGGGGGCGTGACGAACAAGCCGTCGGAGCGTGGCGCGATAGCGGGCAGATCGCACGTGGCGGCAACAGCTGTCGTGTCGGTCGTCGTCCGAATTGGCGCCGGACGATTGGCGACGCGTCGGCTGTCGTTTTGCTCAATGAACTGCGGAGCCTTGTCCAGAGCGACAGGCCGGAGGCCGAGCGAACGGCGGATCGAGGGCTGTCATTTTCCTCGATCAAAGGGAAGAGCGCGGCTACATAGGCGACGGTCTCGGACGGCAATGAACGGCCCGTCGCGATAATCCTCGTAGCAGCGTGGCGCCGCATTATAGGCCGCATTGTCGCAGCTGCGAGAACAGCCATTAGTTTGTCTGAGGGGTCTCGAAATCGCCCGGGCCTGATCAGCGGTGAACGGCCGGTCGCGCATTCTGAAGGCCTCAACGGCGTTCTGCATGTCGACGGTTATGCCCGGGTCGAGCGATTGGCCGCCAAAGACGACGCAGTGCTCGCCGCCTGTTCGGCGCGCACGAGCCGCAAGTTTTACGAAGCATCCGAAGCCACGGCCGTGCTCGTGGTGGCCGAAGCGTTGCGCCGGACCGGCGACTTCATGCCGCGTCGAGACACGCACGCATATATATCTATAATTCATATAAACTATATAGACATATGCAGACGCTTGTTATATAAGCCATTGCTGGCCCATAGTAAGATGAGGTCGACAGCGATGCAAAAGGTCCGTGACATTGCCGATGACGTGAAGGGCTTCGGACGGATATTGGCGCGTGCGCGTAAGGAGAGAGGATATAGTCAGCTCGCGCTGGCCTTGAGAGCGGAGGTCTCTCCCAAGCATCTCAGCTTTCTCGAGACGGGTCGATCGAGACCTAGCAGAGCGATGTTGGCGACGCTCATCGAAACTCTGGCGGTGTCGGAAGATGACAAGAAGGATTTCTATGTCGCGGCGGGTTTCGCGCCGCGCGAAAATCCGTATTTCGACGATATTTGCTCCTCGACACTTTCCGGGATGTCGCTCATCTTGCGGAGCGCCGAACCCTTTCCGGCCGTCGTGCTAGATCGATTCTGGCGCATCGTCATGATTAACCGACCTTACGGCGCGTTTATCGAGGCGCTCAGTCGCGGCCGCATCGTCTTGAAGCAGGCATATATGCTGTTGCCTGAACCAAGGGTCAATTCGATCGAGGCGATGATCGGCTCCGACTATTATCTCTCGCGCGTCTTGTCATGGCGCGAGACGATTGCATCGGAACTGTCTCGCGTGAAACGAGAAGTCGCGGTCGATGCCGATTCGCAACGACGCGAGTGGTTGTCGCGGATCGAGATCGACGCGCGTTCTCGCGGCCTGATCTGCGGCCCGGAGTTCCAGCGGCGTAGCGACGACATCACGCCTTTTGTGCCCGTCAAGATGCGAATGGGGCCGATGGAGGCGAATCTGGTCAATGTCGTGATGCCGCTCCGGGGCGATGGAGGCGACCGCCTGTCCGGCCTGCGCGTCAAACTCTATTATCCGGCCGACAATCGCGCTGAGCAAGCGGTCCGCGATTATGCGTTCACGAATTGATCGACGGACGCGAGTTGCGGGCGACGCAGCGAAAATCCAGCTATTTTGTCGAAGATCCTCGCCACATGGAAGAGCCGCCGTTCCCTCCCCTTCGGCGCGACCAATTGGCAGCCCACCGGCAATCCCTCCTCGGTAAAGCCGGCGGGCATCGCCAAGGCCGGATGTCCCGTGAGGTTGAATAGACAGGTAAAGCCGATATCGGTGGGCGATATGGGTAGCCTGTCGTCTGGCTCCGCCGCTGTCAGCCGGTCGATTCGCGGCGGCGCAAAGCATTGAACCGGCGCCAAGATCAAATCGACGCCGACGAACACATCCTCGATCGCGGACGTGAGGCGCTTTCGCTGGATAACCGCCGCCTCGACCCTATCGGCATCGGCCGTCGCGCCGAAGGCGAGCAATCGCCGCAGGCTCGGCGAAATCGGCGTTTCCAGCCCTGCGTGGACACCCACCGCTTCCCGAGCGCAGAGGATCATCCAGAGTTCTGCGCATTCGCGCCAAGCAGGCAGATGAATCGGCTCCAGCTTCATTCCGAGATCGACGAGGCGGCCCTCGGTCTCCCTCATCGCTCGCGAAATGAGCGGGTCCACAGCCTCCTCGCTCCAAATTCGATCGACGCCGACGCGCAGCGCGCCTCCATCAGGCTCGTCGACTTCGACGCTTCTACGCGCGGCTCCGGCGAGCGCCATGAACAGCGCTTCGAGATCCGCTGGAGAGCGCGCCATCGGACCGACGTGGTCGAGCGACGGCGCGAGTGGAAAAACGCCCGTCGTGTCGACGAGGCCTGCGGTCGGCTTCAAGCCGAACAAATTGTTTGCGGCGCTCGGATGACGTATCGAGCCGCCGCTATCCGTTCCGACGGCAGCGAAGCAGAGGCCGGCCGCCGTCGCGACACCGGAGCCGCTGGACGAGGCGCCCGGCCAGTAGTCCATATGCCAGGGATTACGCGGCGCCCCGATGATGGGATCATGCAGACCGAATGCTCCTTCCGGAAGGTTGAGCTTGCCGAGCATTACGAGGCCGGAGTCGTCGAGACGTGTCACGACCGCGGCGTCGCGGATCGGATAGTGGTCGGTCAGTCGCGCTGCGCCGTTCGATGTGGCGACGCCCCTTGTCGCGAGAGAATCCTTGACGGCAATCGGCACACCGTGCAGCGGGCTTCTGATCCGACCCGCCTCCAGCTCCGCATCCGCACGGCGGGCTTGTCGCCGCGCCAGCGACGCGGACACGGTGACGTAGCTGCGCAAAACGGAATCCCGCGCAGTGATGCGGTCGAGCATGTGCTCGACGACATCGATCACGCGCAATTTGCGCCGACGCAATGCCTGCGCTAGCCGGACCGCCGTCCAATCGTGGATATGCTCGTTCACCGCGCCAAGCTCAAATTGCGAAGGGCCGCATTATACGCTTCTCGCCCGTCTCGGGTATGCAAATTGAAGAGCCGCCGCAACGAATAGTCGCTCCAGACCACCTGTTTTAATCTCTGCTTTCCCTGGAAATCGGCCATGCGGGCGTCGTAGCTCTCGATGAGAGCTGCATCGGCGGCGGCGTCATAACGCTCTTTGTGAAGGACTGCATCCTGCGGCAATCGTGGTTTTACTCCCGTGGGACGATCGGGATCCGGATAACCGACGCACATGCCGAAGATCGGAACCACATGCGACGGAAGCGCCAACTCATCCCGCAATTCCTGCTGATAAAGTCGTACGGCGCCGATGTAGCACAAGCCGAGGCCGAGCGATTCGAAGGCGACGGCGGCATTCTGAGCGGCGAGAGAGACATCAACCAGGGCCGTGGCCAAGGGGTCCAGATTATCGGGGTCGAGATTGTCGCCGTGCGCGGAGATCCTTTCGGCAACGCGTCGATGCCGCGACAAATCAGCGGACCATATCAGATACAGCGGAGCTTCACGTATCCACCTCTGGTCGGCGACACCGAGACAGAGGCGTGCCTTTCTCGCCGGGTCCTCGACTGCGACCACGCTCCACAATTGCAGGTTGAGCGAGGACGAGGCCGATTGGGCTGCGGCGATTGCCGCCTGCAGAGCCCATGGCTCTACTGATCGCGGGAGAAATGCGCGGACGGAACGATGCCCGAGCAGAACCGAGAGCGTCGGATTCCACTGCTCCGGCTCCGTGCAAGGCACGCGATAGCGCTCGTCCAACGCTGCGCGCGCTTCGACCTGCGTGTTCGTTGCCGCGATCGCAGATCGGATGTTTACGGCGGATGTCGACATTCGAAGGCCTTTCATGAGAATCGTCCGATCGGCCGCTGTCGCGGCCGAAAGCAGCTCGCGAACTCGCAACCGATGATGATCGCAATCGGTCCAATCAAGCCAATCTTCTCACCTCCGCGATGAGTTCCCGGCGTAGCGCTGTATCCTGCTCGGTCTCGGTCGACGCTTCGATCTGCGCGATATCGATGCCCGCGCGATGGAACGCGACAATCTGATTGGCGACGCTGCCAACAGAGCCGACGAGGAGATTGTCGAATGCGCGGCGAAAATCGTCGAGCGCCAGAGCGCGCAGATCGAAAGCGTCCGTCGCGAGGCGCTCGTCTCTCTCCCGGTTTCTGGCCGTTTGAGCTGACGCCGTGATTTCGGCGAGCGGACGGCCGCTCAATAATTCTTCCGCCCTGCGGCGAAGCCTGTCGGCGATCTGTCGTGCGCCCGTATCTGTCTCTCCGAGCACCACCTTGAAATATTTCCAATATCTTAGACGCCGACCTTGTTGCGACGCAATTCCGCCGACGCGGTCGACAATGCTTCTCGTCTCCTCGACTGTTGGAAAGGAGGTGGCGTAGATATCCGCATATCGTGCGGCAAGATGCGTAGCGGCCTCCGATGATCCACCGATGGATATGGGTGGCCGAGGCTGCTGAAACGGACGGAAACCCACCCGAGCGTCCCGCACGCGATAATATTTTCCCTCGTAATCGAAAGGCTCCGCGGATTCCAGGGCCTTGGTAAAGACATCGAGATATTCCGCGGCGCGTTCATATCGTTCGGCCTTTGGAGAGAAGTCGCCGTCGCGCTGAACATCGACGTCGCTCGAGCCGACGACGATGTGAACGGCGGAACGTCCGCCCGACAGCTTGTCGAGGGTGGCGAAAGACTTCGCAGCGACAGTCGGTTGTGTGACTCCCGGACGGTGGGCTACTGTGATCCTCAGGCGCGTCGTCGCGGACAGCGCCCAACCGGCGACGAGCCACGGATCTGGCCAAGCGCTGTAGATCGTGACCAAAGCGCTGTCCAAACCATCACTTTCCTCTTGCCGCGCTTTTTCCTGAACAAAGGCGGCCGTGACATCGCGGCTGCGCGGATCGGGAAGCGTCCTCGCGGCCTGACGGTCGAACGCAGTGTCGCCGGGAAGAGCGGCGGGGCGGACCCCTCCACGAAGGTCGATGGTCATGGCAAAATGCTCCTTCTTGATCGGCCGCACGGTGGACTAGAATTTGTAAGCCATACGGGCATAATAATAGCCTCCGTTGACGCCGAAGGGCGAGAACGTCGGGAACACCGTCGTATTGAAGACCCGCGTCGACAAAAGCGTCTCATTGGGTCGAACGGCGAACAAATTATTCGCCCCGATCGCCGCGTGCAGGCCGATGCCGAAGTCATAGCCGATTTCGGCGTCGGTAATGAGTTTCGGCGTTATTACATTCGTATAGTAGGGCGCAGTATCGGTCGTCGGCGTCGCCGAAACCGCCGAAACGGTTCCATATCTGGTCAGCCGTAATGTGAAGGTCCACGCGTCTTTCAGATAGGTGGCGCCGAGAATGATCTTCGTATGCGGTACCCAATCCGTGATATTCGAACGCGCCACCGGATCGAGGAGCGGCGCGCCATTGAATGCTGCTGGCGACTCGCGCACGCCCAGAATGCTGGTGCTGTTGAAGCTTGCCGCGAAATCGTATCGTAATGCGCCATATTGGTCGAAATCCACGGCATAGTCGGCCTTGATGTCGACTCCGCGCGTGCGCGTGTCGGCGCCGTTGAGGAAATAGCTCGCCGTCGCATTGGCGGTCGGATCTATGACATTGCCGCTCGCCGTGATCGCGGCAATCGCTGCAGGGCCGGTCAAGGCTCCCGTCGAAACGATACGATCGCGGATGTCGATCTGATAGAGGTCGACGGATCCATGTAGCCCCGGCGTTATCTCGGTCACCAATCCCACGCTGATATTCGTCGACTTTTCGGGTCGCAAGGACCGTGCGCCGGCGATGGCCGCCGCGTTCGAATTGGGCGGCAAAATCACATAAGCCGAAGTCGGCGACACGGCAGATTGCGAGAAATATTCCTCCGCCAATGTCGGAGCGCGAAACCCGGTGCTCAACGTGCCGCGCACCGCCAATTCCCGTGTAAAATCGAAGCGCGTGGACAGCTTGCCATTAAGTGTGCCGCCGAAGTCGCTGTAGTTTTCATAGCGTCCGGCGACGTCGACCTTCCAGTTCGGGAGGAGCTTGGTGCTCACATCGACATAGCCCGCATAGACGTCACGACCGTGGCTGCCGGCGTCGGTCGGTCGAATTCCGGCGAAAGCGGCAGGGCCGGCCGAATAATAGGACCAAAAGTCGCCTTGCTTGATTTGATAGGTTTCACGCCTGTTTTCCGCGCCGATGGCTACGTTGATCGGCTCCGGCGCAATGCTCAGCGAAAACGGTTTGATGAAATCGACATTGATCGTTCGCTGAGTGTTCGAATACTGCCCGATATAGAAACTCGTCGGCGTCCAACCAGCGCCTCTCGTCGCGAGCGTATCATTGAACAAGGTTCTGTTGGCGGAGCTGTTCAGGCCGACGTCGATGTTGTCGCCACCGTAGGTCAGGCTGACGTCCCACCGCCCATCCCCGAGGAAGACTCCCTTCGAACCGATCGTGCCCGACCAGTCATACTCGCTTATCTTCTCCGCCGGAACAAAGCCGTTGGGGTAGATGACAGTGTTCGGGGATGTCCCATTGAAGTCAGGCGCCCGGTAGTTCTGGAAGGATTCGGCTACGCGCGTTCCGCCCGTACCAAAGGCGTAAAGCTCGATTCCATTATCGAGTTCGAGGCCCGAATTGACGCCGAGCAGAGGCAGGAGATATTTGGGATCGCCGATGACGGCGGCGACATTCGGATCGATCCATGGATAAGGGGTGCCTGGGCCGACGCGCAGGCCATCCTGAAACACATTCTGATCCGACCCGGTCTGATTGCTATGCAAATGAGACGTCAACTCTCCGCTCAAATGCACGAATCCGCGCCCGTCGAGATCGAATCCCTTGTCGATTTGTACATTTCGAGTGAAGCCGTCGCCGAGCGAATTGGGATTGTAGCTCTTTCCATATCGACCGATGACCGCGTCGATTTCGCCCTCGTCGGGCGAATTCTTCAGAATGATGTTGACGACGCCGGCGATCGCGTCGGATCCGTATTGAGCGGCCGCGCCGTCCTCCAAGATTTCGATGTGGTCGACAGCCGAGACCGGGATCAAATCGAGATCGGCGCCGGCCGAACCTTTTGGGAAGCCTCCGGTGGAAATGACGGCTGTTCCATGCCGGCGCTTACCGTTGACGAGGACGAGAACATGGTTCGCCGTGAGCCCACGCAGACGCGGCGAACGGACGAGAGCGCTCAAATCAAAATTGACGGCGTTGGCGTTATAGGACGGCGCAAGACGTAGCAGCGCATCCAAAATATTCGTCTGGCCCGTTTCTTTCAACTTTCCCGAACTGATAATCGTAATGGGCGAAGAACTTTGTCTGGCATTGATCCCGTATTCGCGCGTGCCGGTCACGATGACATCCTCGATCGCGGCTTCTGACGGTGTAGGATGATCGTTGGCTGCGGGAGCCGCCCGAGCGGCAATTGGCGCGCCGAGCGCCAGAAGGCAGACGCTGATCCATCTCTTCTGTTTAAAGAAAATAGCGATGTATTCGCACTCACATCTCGTGTACAACATCCTCTATGAATCCCTATACTTGGTGGCGACAGAGCGGTTTCTCGCATTGCGAAAGCACTCTTTATCTATATTGACCCAGGCCTTTGCTTATGAGCAATTACCTCGGAGGTAATATTTGGCGAAATCTCGTTCATCTTCCTCGCTCTAGTCGAGCCATTGCGGTGTTCGCGCATGGCGGTCTCTCCGACGATGGTCGGTAGAGAATTCGATGGCTATCGATCGGGTCGACATCGCTTCTCATAAGCGGCGGCGCTCATCGATGAGGCGCGCGCAGCGCTTCCGTGCGACAATGCCGGATCACCATTTTGCGGCGAGCGTTACGCCGGCCATCAAGGGCGCGCCGACCGTGCCCGAAACGAGGCCTGCGCCGACCTGCAGAGCAGACTGCTGGTTCGTATAATATTTCTGGTCGAGAGCATTATGTATCCATCCGACGAGCCTCCAGGCTTCGTCGTCGCTCTGGACGCCGACGTGCAGATTGAGGATGCCGTATGGGTGAATGATGCTGTAGATCGAATCGCTCGTCTCCGAATAAACCGAGCTCTGCCAATTGAAATCGCCCCCAACGAATCCGAGCAGTGGCTTGTCCAGAATGGGAAGCGTCGCGCCGATAGGCCGCTTGTATTCGCCGCCGACAGAGAACGACCAGCGAGGAACGATAGATAGGCGCTTGCCGGTGAAATCACAGGTCACATAGAGATTGGATACCTCCACTGGGCACGGCGCTGATTTAAAGGAATCGAAATAAGCATCGTTGAAGGTCGCCGAGCCGTACAAGTTCAAGCCTTCGATCGGCTGAGCCCGCACATCTGCTTCGATCCCGCGTGAAATTGCACGCTTCGCATTCGACAGAAAGCGCGTCGCGGTAACCCCCGATGAACTCAATTCCGCGACATTGGTGATGTAATTGCGGTCGACCATCCAAAATGCGGCCAGATTGGCGAGAAGACGGCGCTCGAAAAAATCGATCTTCACGCCGATCTCATAATTGTCGAGTTCCTCCGCCTTCACCGTCGGTTTCGCCCCGACAGGCAAATTGGCGGCTGCAAAGGCGATGTTCGGGCCGCCTGGACGGACGCCGTGCGAATAGGTGGCGTAACCCAGTACGTCGGGCGCAAATTTATATGCGATGGACAGCAGCCCTGAAGGAATGCCCTCATGCGTCGCCGCGCTATAATAATAATAGGGGAGACCGAGCTGGTTGCTTCGCAACGTCGCCGCCTGCAGTTGCTGGTTCACGGTAAGGCCATCCAGCGATTGGCCATATACTTGGCCAGTGGCCGCCGCCGATCTCGCTGTGTAGGAATAGCGCAAGCCCGCGCTGACGTCGAGATTGGGAGTTACATGCCAGGTCGCGTGTGAAAAGGCTGCAATGCTGTTGGTCCGAACGTTTGCGTAGCTGTTCCGATTGAGCCAATCGAGCGCCGTCTTGTCGACCAGAGTTTGTTCGGCGGTGGTCGGGTTGCCGAACCAAACGCCCGCTTGGCTGCCGTAACCCAACGAGTACCACAGACGGAATTGCTCCCAATAGTAGAATAGGCCGGCCGTCGCCTCGATCGCCTCGCCCTGCGGGGTGGATATTTTCAGTTCCTCCTGAAAGGCCTGAGCGGTCGTCACCGGATTGAGCACCCTATGCGTGTCGACATTGATTTGCGAGTTTCCTGTTTGATTTTGATTGAACCCATACTGTCGAAAAGCCGTTAGAGAGGAAAGCAGATATCCGTTCAGATTGTAGCGAATATCAGCGGAACCGCCGTAGCTGTCGACCCTTTCGTAGAAGCTCTGTGCGGCAATGTCGGTGGCGTAATTCGAGAGCGCATCGAAGGATGAGGGCGCATAGCCGACCTTTGCGGCGCGAACAAAAAAGTTATTTGGAAAGGCTGCGCCATTCGCGTATTGCGTCACGGCCCCATTGGGCAAAAATAACGAGTTGGCCGTATTGGCGTAAGAGTAATCGACAATAAAGCGAGCGGTCACATCATTGTCCGGCTGCAACAGCAATTGTGCCCGCACCCCCTTGTCATGCCAATCATTATAACGCTTTCCGGTCGTCGTGCTCGAACTGTATCCGTCGCGGTCGACCCCGTAGATAGACAGGCGAAACGCGGCTTTGTCGCTGCCGGCGATCGCTCCGGTCAGGCTTCCTTTGAGCTGGACGTGATTATACGTCCCATATGAAATCGCCAGCTTCGACTCCGGCTCGAAGGATGGCATGGCGGTGCTCATATGAACAGCGCCGCTAGTACTATCCCAGCCTCCTTTCGTCGATTGCGGTCCTTTCAAGACTTGTATGCCGACCAGATCCGGCACATCCGTCGTCCACGCCCCGGGACGCGCAAAATAGACCCCATCGACATAGATTGGGACCCCGTTGAAAATGCTGCTGAGATCGCTCGCATCCGAATTGCCTATCCCACGCACGTTGTAAGTGAGATTTTGAGGACTCGTCTGCTTTATAACCAAGCTCGGCACGAGCTTTCTCGCTTGCTCCAAATTGTCGATTTGCGCTGCTCGAATTTGATCTCGGGTTATGATGGTCGCAGCGACGGGCTTCGATTGTAGTGCGGTCGCTTGATTTTCGGAGTTTGTCGCCGACGTAACGATGACATCCTCTACCGTCGTGGAATCGGTCGGGGCTTGCGCAACAGCGCCGATCGGAAACAGAATGATCACCGCAGTCGGGAGCGCGCTGCTCGAAGTCAATCTCCACGTCTTTCGTAACCTCATCGCCTACTCCCTATACGACGCTCAATGAACTCAAGTCGAATTAAGCTACGTCGAATGGCGTTTTTCGCTCAATTACTTCGAAGGTAATATCGATCGTGACCTGCCCCCGAAGTTTCATCCAGCGGCGAGTTGAGTCCCTGCGGTTGATACGCCCGCGGGCGTGGGGTGAGCAACAGGCGATCGGCGGAGCTGGTCAGGGTTGCGCAGCCGATCGCCTGTTGCGGTGAGCGCGGCCGCATAGTCCGCCGGCGTCGCATAGCCGAGGGAAGAGTGCGGGCGCCGGTGGTTGTAGTCATGGATCCAAGAGCGGATATTCTCTCTCGCGTGGTCGAGCCCGAAGAACAGCGTCTCGTTGAGCAACTCGTCCCGCATGCGGCCGTTGAAGCTCTCGCAGAAGCCGTTCTGCATCGGCTTGCCGGGCATGATGAAATGCCATTCGACCTTGTTCGCCTCCGACCAGGACAGGACGGCGTTCGAGGTGAACTCCGTCCCATTGTCGGAAACGATCATGCCGGGCTTGCCACGCCTTTCGATCAACTCCGACAGCTCGCGCGCCACCCGCTTGCCGGAGATCGACGTGTCCGGGATCGCCGCCAGGCATTCGCGCGTCACGTCGTCGACGATGTTCAGGATGCGGAACCGCCGGCCGCTGGCGAGCTGGTCGTGCACGAAGTCGAGAGACCATCGGGCATTCGGCTTCGCCTCGACGAGAATCGGCGCCCTTGTTCCCACGGCGCGGCGGCGCGCGCGGCGCTTCCTTACCGTAAGCCCTTCCTCGCGGTAGAGCCGATAGATGCGGTTCTTGCCCGAGCGCTCGCCCTGCTGGCGGAGCAAAATGAACAGCCGCCGGTAGCCGAAGCGCCGACGCGCATTGGCGAGATCGCGCAGCTCGGCGCGAAGCTCGGCGTCGGCCGGACGATTCGACGCGTAGCGCGCCGTCTTGCGATCGATGGCGACAATCCGGCAGGCCCGACGTTCCGACAGGCCCATGACGGCCCGAAGGTGCGCGACGGCTTCGCGCTCGAGGCGGGCCCTACCATTTTTTCCCAGGAGCTCGCGAAGCGCCGCCGCATCGAGCATCTGATCGGCCAAGAGCTTCTTCAGACGGGCGTTTTCCTCCTCCAGCGCCTTCAGCCGCTTGGCCTCGGAAACGTCCATGCCGCCGAATTTGGCCTTCCAATTGTAGAGCGTCGTCTCCGAAACCGCGTATTTGCGCGCGAGGTCCGCCGCCTTCGCGCCGGCTTCCTGCTCCCGCAAAATCCCGATGATCTGCTCTTCCGTGAACCGCTTCTTCTTCATCGTGTCCGTCCTGCAATCGGCCGGACTCTAATCGATGCTGGTGGGATTTTTCAGGGGCAGGTCAATCGCGTGTCACGGCGACCGCGCGTCCGCGGACGTGGGAAGCGCTCTTGCGCAATCGCGCCGACGAGGGAGCGAATGCGATCTCCGGAGTCCGCTCGATGCTCCCCCGCTATTTTTCCGGGGGTGTATCGGTAGTGAAGACCGTCATTGCTACGGTGCGACGCCGCTCATGCGCGACTGCCGCAGCCGAGAGGAGGCCAAGCCGGACAGCATTGCGAGGAGAATGACGACGCCCCCGACATAGGCATTGGTCTGCGGGGAGAAATGATCCATCACCCCCGCCCCGATAAACGATCCGAAAGCGACGCCCAATTGAATGGCGGAGGTGTTGATGCCGAGCTGAACCGATGCGGACGAGTGGGTTTGCTCGATCAGATATTTCTGGATCGCCGGTCCGGGCGCCATATTGAAGACGCACCATAACATCATGAGCGCGAGCAGGCTGGTCAATGAGATGGTGCTGGCCGGAAGAGCGAGCACGGCAATGGCATGCAACGGCAAGAAAGTCAGGAAAGTTTTCTGCGCGCTGAGCTTGTCGGTCGACCACCCCCCCAGCCACGCGCCGAAGATGCCACCGACGCCGTATACCAGCAGCACCATACTGATCGTGACAGGGTCGAGGTCCATGGTTTGAGCCAGGAAGGGGCTGATATAGGTAAAGATCGTAAACTGGCCTGTCATCTGCAGGAGGGAAGCGAGATGGGCAAACACGGATTCTTTGTCGAGCGTCGCTCCCATCTTCTTCCGTAGAGGCGCAGCGGGCGCGCCGGGCAACTGGCGCAGTTTGGACCGCACGACGGGTATGATGAGAATCGTCACCGCCGTCAAAAGGAAGAAGGTCATTCGCCAACCCCACTGCACGCCGACCAGCGTACCCAGCGGAACGCCCAGCACCAGGGAAGCGACGATGCCGGAAAAGATCATGCCGATGGCCCTGCCGCGCTGATCCTCCGTGACCATTGCCGCCGCCAAGGTGATCGCCAGCACGACGATGATCGAACAACTGGACGCAACGATGATTCGCGACGCCATCAGGAGCAGGAAGCTGCCGCTCGCCGCGCTGAGCAGATTGGCTCCGGCGAACACCACAAGGCTCGTGACCAGCAGCTTGCGGCGTTCGATATGCGAGGTCAGCGATATCAGCACTGGAGCGCCGAGCGCATAGACCAGCGCGTAAACGGTCATCAATAGGCCTGCCGATCCCAGCGAAATCTGAAGATCTCGGGAAATTCCGTCGAGAATTCCGGCGATGACCAATTCGGCGGTTCCGACTACGAAGGCCAGAAGCGCGAGGATGAACACGCTGGGATTCATCTCGTCAAACTCCGATGTTCGCGCATGTGGTCGGTCCGGCGCATCTCACCCTCGACTTCGACCTGTTCGACATCGGTTGGCGCAGGCTGTCGAAGCGGTCCGCGGTCATCCATCGGACGGTGCAGCTCGTAGCGATAAGGGCCGAGGAGCAGCAAGAAGCCGATGGCGACGACGAGTGCGACGTCGAGCGCCCACAAGGCGGCGACATAGGAGCCGTGCTGATCGAAAAGATATCCGAGCAGATATGAGCCGAGGCCGATCGAGAGCGCGAAAGTGAAGGGCTGAATCGATCCGTAAATGACGCTGAAGTGCCTCAGTCCACAGTAGCGGCTCACAAAATATTGCGTTGAGCCGCTCTCCCCCCCGCCGCCGAATCCGACAAGTAGAATGGCGAGCGGCAAAAGCGTGCTTCCGGGCCCGGCCTGCAACAGCAACAGGCCGGCGAGCGCGACTGCCGCGAACGGCAGGACGATCCGCGGGGTGTCGAAACGATCGAGCAAATGCCCCAGGACCGGCTGCGAGAGGCTCATCCCGATCCAAAGCATCGAGAAGGTCGCAGCCGCGTCAGTTCTGGACAGTCCGCGTTCGATCAACAAGGGTACGCCATGAGTGATGAGACCGGACATCACGAATACGGTCAAAACGAGATTGCCGATGACGAGCCAGAACCTTGCAGAGAGCCACGCTTTGACCAGCGTGTCTCCCGAATGGGCGTCGGGAAGAGGCCTGTCGTTGGCCGTCGTCCATGGGCGCCGCGGTTCATGGAACAGCAGCCAGATGAGAGGCGTGGCGACGAAGAGCTCCGCTCCGCCGTAGAACAGATAAGACTGGCGCCATCCAAACGTGTCGACGCACCAGCGGCCGACGACCAAGCTGAAGGCTCCGCCGAGGCCGAAGCCGAGCCCGAACAATCCATATGCCAAGCCTCGCCGATGTGTGAACCACATCCCGATGATCTTGCCGTAAGGCAGGTTTCCAGGCGCTAGAAGTCCGATGATACAGAAAAGGCTTCGAATGGCGAGACCATTCTCCGCAGATGCGAGCGCCGAGATCGCCAACGCTAGCAAAAAGGTGAGCAACGGCAACATCGGGCGAAGCCCGTAGCGATCCATCAACCAGCCTTTGACGGGACTCCCGAGCGCCACCGACAGACCGAAAAGCGTAATCATGGAGGACGCTTCCGTGCGGTCCCAACCGAATTCATCGCTCATCGGTTGGATAAACAGGCTGAAGCTATTGAGCATGAAGCCTGTAGGGCCGAGCATGACGCCGATGATCGAAACGATGAGGACGCCCGTCGCCGAAAGAGAAAATTCTGTTAGCGAAGTAGGACGCATCATTTTTCTCCAGTGGCGTCTGAAACGATATCGAACCACTCCGCAGCGCCGGCGCTGGACAGATTGAAGCCGAATGGCCGATCAGTAATTCATTTTTCCGACCGACGCTTCGAGCAGCGCCACACTCGAACCGTTATGTCCGTGACATATCCCTTATCCCGCATTCGTCGTTCGGCGATGGCGCCCGCCGCCGCGAAAAATTCCGCGGCGCGCTCCGGCCCGACAACGCTGCTATAGTATGTGCCGAACGTCGCCGCGTGGAAGCGCTGGTACTCGGTCGAATCGTGCACACGCAGCACGGCCCGGCGCTCGGAAACGGAGTCGATCGCGAAACAGCGCTCCAGCAGGCGTCGAAGAGCGGACATATCGCGGGTGCGGGTTCCAAGCGGGATAATGCCAGCCTCGCGGAATGTTTCGGCGGCCGTGTCCGTTCGGCAGACGCCCATGATGGCTAGCGCCTGCCGCACGATGTCGTCCTCCCCGCCGAGGCCTTCATCGTCGTGGTCGGGGTGATGCGACGTCAGGAGAAGAACCCCTCCTGGCGTAAGATTTTCGCTGATCCACCGGAATGCATCCGCCTCCTGCGGATACAACCAGTGCAGCACCGCCGTCATGGTCATCAATTCGGCTGGACGCTTCAGTGCCGGCGCTCCCAGCAGA
This sequence comes from Methylosinus sp. H3A, assembly GCF_015709455.1. Taxonomy (NCBI): domain Bacteria; kingdom Pseudomonadati; phylum Pseudomonadota; class Alphaproteobacteria; order Hyphomicrobiales; family Methylocystaceae; genus Methylosinus; species Methylosinus sp. H3A. Next base: position 1,287,746 of record NZ_JADNQW010000005.1, on the reverse strand, counting down.
TCTCCTTCGATCAGTGTCAGCCGGTCACCGAGAAAGCCGAGCCGACGCCTCGCCGTCTCGAGGCGCATCGCGGATTTCTCCAGCCCGGTCACCGACTGCAAGTCCGGCCAGAGCGACGTCGCGGCTTCGAGCAGGCTCCCGATCCCGCAGCCGAGATCGGCTATGCTATGGGGAGAGAAACCGGCGAGTCCGAGCACCCAATCTTCGTCGCGACGCTGGAGAAGCGCGCTGGCTTCCTCATACCCAGCTAATGCGCTCGCCTGGTCGACGATCGTGCCAGCTATCCTCTCTCGTTCGATCGCGATATCGATCTCGACTTCGGCCGACAGCTCTACGCTCGCGGCGCCATTCTCGAGCCGCGCGGAGGCCGGAAATGGGCGAATGACCCATTCGCAGCCGTGCCCGGCGTCGTTCTCGAAGAGGGTCCATTGAGGATGACAGCCTTTTGCCTGGACGAGGGCAGACAGTAGCTTCGTGCAAAACGTACAAGCGGATTTCAGAGTGATCGGAGTGCCGGAAGCCCGCGCATGTTCGCGGTAATCCCAGATTGCGCAATGTGTATTGGTGAAAATGCCGACATCCGGATCCTCGTTCGCGATCTCGTAGATCGAGCCGTAGAGTTCCGCGTGCCGCGCGAGGCGATCGACGGCTGCGGCGGGAATAAAATAACCGTCCGGCTCGAGCGCGCGAGCGACATCGCCCGTCGCTTCTGCCCAAATATCCAGTTCGGCCGCACCGTAATGTTCGACGATGAATTTTTCGATGAGCGCCTGAGCTCGAAAGAACGCTCGCTTCCAGCCCTCGATATTCGTGCTATGAGGTGCCGGCAGATCGGAATAGATCTGGGCGCTCACCTCGACCCATGGAGCGATGTCTCGTTTTGCGTGACGCTGCAGAAGGGTCTGCGTCATTGCGGCCTGTGCCTCGAACAGGCGCTGTCGCCATAATGCCGCCTTTTCGTCTGTGCCGATCGATATCTTGCTCATGCGTACGAATCCAACGTTACATTCTCGAACAGAACGCGCCTGCGCATCGATACGCGCTTTCATGAGCGACAGGCGCCGTCATGCCTATCCTCGGCTCTATGCCTGATGTAGCTCTTCGCCGTTATGCGCTTCGAGAAATGGCAGGAGCTGTTCGAGAACGGCGTCGGGCGCATCTTCGGGTAGCATGTGACTGGCGCCCTCGATCGGAGCCCCGCGAACATCGCCGCAAACCCATTTCCTCCAGATCGAGATCGGGTGACGGGATGCATCCGGATAGGGCCGATCCTGCCACAGAACCAAGACCGGACACGTTATTCGACGATCGGTTGCACGGTCGGCGGCATCGGCCGCGGTGTCCGGCCCCAAGGCGGCGCGATAGTCCTCACACATCGCATGGCGGACGGACGAAGAGCGAAACGCCGTGCGATATGCGGCGAGAGCCTCGGGATGATAGATGTCCCGGCCGTTCGACATCGCGACCAGCGTTCGGTCGAGAAAATAATCCGGATCTGACGCCAGAAGCTTTTCCGGAAGATCGAATGGCTGCGCCAGAAAAAACCAATGATAGGCGCGGGATGCGAAGGCCGTATTGACTTGGTCCCAGACGTCGATCGTCGGAATGACGTTCAATGACGTCAAGCTGACGACGCATTCGGGGCTATCGAGCGCGAGGCGGTATCCGACACGCGCGCCGCGATCATGACCGACGACGGCAAATTTGTGATAGCCCAGTTGCGCCATGATTTCCTTCTGGTCGCGAGCGAGCGCCCGCTTGGTGAAAGCATCGGATTGGTTTGGCGCGGACGCGGCAGATTCGCCGTAACCACGCAGATCGGGAATCACCACTGTGAACCGCTCGGCGAGGGCCGGTGAGATTTTGTGCCAAGCTGCTCGGGTTTGCGGATAGCCATGCAGGAGAAGGACGGGTGGTCCGCCGCCTCCGGTCACGAGGGCTATCTCGCCGCCGGATGTCGCCAGCGTGACTTTCCGAAAATTAGGGAAGAGTACGTCTTCCACGACATTGTCTCCAACGGTGGCCGCTATGCTTGGCGCGAGTAAACTCGTGAGAGGCCGGTGACGCGCGATAAGAGCACATCAGACGATGATGCTGATGCGACGCTGAGACGCCATGGACTCGTGATCGAGCCGCGTTATTCTTTCCAGTATTTTCAATGCTCCTTGCCTCTCTCGCAGTTTATACGACGTCTCCCCGACGAACTCCCACGATTGCAGGTTCCTGAATTGATAGATGACGAAATTCGCCTTGACTCGGACGATGCCGGATTTGTGCTCCAGAACGCGAATATTCGATATTATCCTGCGCGTTCTCGATCGTGGAACTTCGGCCAGAGCGCTTTTTTCGAGCAAATGCCGAATCCGCGTCTTGAGCCGCGTATTGTCGTCGGACACCAAATAGAGGCTGTTTTTTGGGTTGCTGCTCTCGAGATACTGCAACGGCAAGACCTGATAGCGTCCCTCGTCGTCAAACAAAGACAACCATTCATTCAGCTCCCAATCATCAAGCAGAGCCGATTCGAAGAAAAGAAACGATGTGATACGTGATGTCAGCTCGGCTGGTGGTGTCGGAATCGGAGCGGGCTGATATCCCTCGCGCGCGACGAGCATGCTGGTCATGGGCTTACTCCATGCTATTGCAAACTGCATAATCTGCCATTGCGTTATATTTTCGTGCTCATTCCTCAATGGTAGGAGAGGTTGACGTTGTATTGTCGAAGCCAGCTGTCCAGGTTGAGAAGATAGGACATTCCCGCCGTAGGGCTCGCGGATGCGCGCGGGCTGGGCAGGGGACGCCCTTGTTCCAGCAACTCGGCCACTTTTGCAGGGTCGACGAGTTCGAAGACAGGCGCGCCCGGGGTAGAGAGAAGCTCCAGCGTTCGTTGACGTAGGCTCGCCAAATATTGGCGATTTGGATTGCTTGGAAAGCCGCTCTTTCGTCGTCTCAGGACCGATTGCGGCAGTAGATCCGCGACTGCGCGCCGCAGCAGAGACTTTCCCTCTCCACCTTCATTTTTGTATCGCCACGGCAAGTTCCAGACATAATCCACGAGATGGTGATCGCAAAAGGGAACTCGGACTTCCAGACCGGTGGCCATGCTCATGCGGTCTTTTCGATCGAGCATGGCGGGCAGCCATCGCGTCAACGCCAGATAGGATACTTCCCGCATCCTCTTGTCTATTTCGTTCTCGTCTTCGATTGTGGGAATTTCCTCCAGCGCCTCACGATAGCGACTTTCCACGTAGTTCGCCGGCCGTACCGCGCTCTCCACCTCCGCCCTGAACAGGGTCCAGGGACTGCTCTTGTCGAGCAACCAAGGAAAACCGGGATATGCAAGTGCGTCTCTATTGTGAAAAAATGGGTAGCCTCCGAAAACCTCATCTGCGGACTCGCCCGAGAGCGCCACCGTCGTGTGCTGCCGAACCTGCTTGAACAAAAAATAAAGCGATGTATCCAGCTCGCCCCAGCCCGGCAGATCACGGGAATGAAGGACAGCATTTTCATGTGTGAGAGCAGATTCCGGAGTAACCAGGATCGTTCGGTGATCAGTGCCGACGTGCCGGGAAACTTCCAGCGCGAATGGTTCGTCCCAACTATCCTGCCAGGCTGATGGGATGAACTCCGCCTGCCCATCAGGAAAATCCACTGAGAATGTCGGTAGCTTCTCTCCTCGGCGATGCGCGGTCCGAGCGGCGAAGGCGGCGATGGCGCTGGAGTCGAGGCCTCCTGAAAGAAGTCCGCCGAGTGGCACGTCGGAAACCATCTGCTGTTCGACTATTTCTTCCAGCAACAGCCGGACATGATCGACGGAATCCTCCAAGCTGTCGCGATGCTCGGTCGCCGCGAGCGACCAGTAGTTGTAAGATTCGACCCCGCGTCTCGATACTCGGATGGCCTCTCCAGGTTTGACTTGATAAAGGCCTTTATAAACGCCGTGCCCGGGAGTCGGGGCTGTGCTGAGGGCGAAGAGTTCGGCGATGCCAGTGGCGTCCAATTCGGTCTTGACCGTTGGATTTGCGAAGATCGCCTTCGGCTCGGAACCAAAGATCACCCCAGAACTGGTCGGCAGATAATAAAGTGGCTTTATTCCGAACCGATCCCGAACGAGCCACAGCTCGTCGCGTCCACTGTCCCAAATCGCGAATCCGTACATTCCCCGCAATCTGGCGAAGGACTCCCTTCCCCATTCCAGGAATGAGCGAAGCACAACCTCGGTATCCGAGCGTGTTCGAAATTCATGCCCCGTTTTCTCGAGTTCTCGACGCAATTCTGCGAAGTTGTAGACTTCTCCGGCATAGCTGAGGATAAAAGGATCTGCAGCGACGGTCGACATCGGCTGCCGTCCGAATTCCAAATCGATGATCGACAATCGACGATGACCGATAAAAGCATGTCGCGACACCCAGCTACCCTCTGCGTCGGGTCCTCGCAGCGCCATTGAGCGGATCATGGCGGCGATCGTCGATCGCTCTTCCCGAAGATCGCGGCGCCAGTCTATCCAGCCTACTATTCCGCACATGATCGTCACCGTTCGCCGTTGTCGGAGAATAAAGTCAGCCGCGGTCTCGCTCTCGATGTCTGTAAGGCGATTCACGAACTAGAATTTTTCGGATTAAGCGAGATGTTTATAGTCTCTCCGTGCTTACCGAAGGAATAGACTCGGATGAACCAGCGCGCGTTCGTTCGGCGCCTATCCGCCTGCTCCATTCACGCCAAAAAGCGCGATTTTGCTCCTCGTCGGTATGGTGTTGCGTGCCTGGACTCATGCCGCGCGAGAAATCATTGTAGCCAATGCCGGCATGGGCGTAGGCGCGCTGACACGACTCGAGGAGTTCGACATCGTCAGGCGTGCCGAACCCGCCCGGTCCGATGAAAGAGATAAGCCCGTTGATTCGCGCTGCCCTCTCCTCCTCGGTCTCATCGGAGAAGCCCGCGCCCCATACGGTGACGTCCACGGCGTTGAACGAGGTTGGAAAGAACGTCCTGACGTTCAATCCGAGAATGTCGTTGATCACGAGGTTGGGGAAAATGAACAAGCTCTTGTTGGCATGAGCGATTTCTTCTGCTCTATTCTTGCCGTATTTCGTCACCAGCGCACGAAATCTTCGATTGATTTCGTCCTTCATCCACTCTGGAAAGAGCGGGCTCCAATAGGCGATTGGACGGCCGGTGGACGGTGGACCGCTGATAATGACCGAGTGGCCTCCGCTGAGCGGCAGTCCTTTTCCTATTCGCTTATGCGAACTGGGCTCGCCGCCCAACGTATCGATGTATTCGAGGAAACGTTTGTGCGTAAAAGGAAGATGGTATGCGTCCACGCCATTTTCCGCGAGGAGCTTCCAGTTCGCACGTATCGAGTGATCGAATTCGCCCGGAATGATTTCTAACTCCGATTCCGACTGCGCGCAAATCAAGTCGATATACGCCTTTGCTTCGCCGAGGTAATCCTCGAGGTCCTGCTCGGGGGCGACGTAAGAAATGAAAATGAGGCCTCGATAGGTTGAATGATGGATCGGATTTAGGCTGAGATTCGAGTCGTTGCGAGCCTCCCGACCATATGCCGATCCTCCCGGCAGACCGACCAGTCGGCCGTTCAGATCATACGTCCAGCCGTGATATGGGCAGGAAAAGCTCTGGGCGTTGCCTCTCGCCTCCTGACACACGATCGTCCCTCGATGGGCGCAAGCGTTCAACAAGACGTTTAGCTCTCCGAAAGTTGTCTTGGTCAGAATGAGGTTTCGTCCGCCCACGTTGCGGCGAAGAAAGTCCCCCGGCGCGCGAAGCTCGCTGACGTGTCCCGCATAAAGCCAGCATCTATCGAAAATATTCTCAAGCTCACTCCGATAAATATCTTGCAGAACATACGCGGAGCGGTGAACACGAAAGAAGTTGGCTTGATCGGTAACGATAATTTGTGGATCGGCCATTGCGGTCTACCCTTTTGAATCACAGCCAATATCGGTTCCGAGCGTTAAAAGGCTCAAGAGCACGAGTTTGCGTAAGTTTACCTGCCTGATGGAGTTCATCAATTACCTGACAGGTAATCTTCGGCAGAAAAAAGTTCAAAGAGGTTGAAGGACGTCGCAGGATGGCGCGGGAATCCCAGGCCTCATCAAGTTACAAATTTAACTTCAATCTGATAGGTGTTCGCATCTTTGTCCCGACCGGCGCGCCATTTCGTCGCTTTTGACCTGGAACTGTGAAAGCGCCGCGTCCACATCGGCGGGCGACCCGATAATAGTCGGGTTTGTGATCGCACACGCGGCTCGCCGAGCGTCGCATGGCCGATCCTGCATCTTCCAGCGCCGTCCTTCCCGCAACCTTTTTCTCCGAATTCGTCTCTCGCTCCGATTCGGCTCCCGATCGGGGCCGTGGAAAAATTTCTATGCCCGACGTCGGTTCGGGCATCCGCGGGTTGTGGGCTTTCCCACAGAAGTCGGGCGACTCCCGTTCTAATTCTCTATTCGCATTCACGAGGAGCGACGACGATGATTTATACAGATACTGTCCCCTACGTTCAGGGTGAAAAATTCCGATATGCGATGATCTACGGGTCCGATCCATCTTCAATCTACAGAGAAATATATCATACTGTAAACGAATTTCTGTTGTCGATGGCTCCGAACCAAGGCGATCACTTCATGAATCAGCGCCGCCAGTTCTGGGCGAACTTCACGAAAAAAATCAGTGGCATCGCAAATATCGTCACGCAGGATGCGTTGAACAAATGTGTCATTATTTTGTATGACAAAAATAATGACAAAGATTATTATGGGCACTGGATCAGTGTCTATATCGTTTCGCCACGCAGCGTTGGTCAGCCGGAGTTTCAGAACCAGTTCAACTCCTCTTTCGTCACTTCGGACGCTTTGGTCTACAAAGCCTGTGAAGAGAAACAAAAAGGATATGATCGCGACTGCCTAAAAGCTCTGAATCTGATGAAAAAGCTGAGTTCTGTGCCGGAAGTTCCCGGCGTGCGGACGCCGGGCGCCAAAGCCGATCGCAAGTTCAGCGGACTCATCGGCGGGCATCGAATCGCATCGGCTCCGGCCCCGGCGAAGTCCGGTTGGAGCTTCGGCGCCGTCAGATGAGCGACGAATCGCCGCAACCAATGTCGCGAAGCCGTCCATCGCTTCGCGACATCGCGTCCAGCCTCATCGCCACTCATATCCAAAGGCGCCGTCGGACACGGTCACCCGCGCCTCGCGCAATTCCTCCTTCGCCAGCGAGCGCGTCAAAAATTCGCGCGAGAGCGAGGGCAGCAGCGTGTTGGTGATGATGTTGTCGATGATGCGCCCGCCGGAATCCGGATCATTGCATTGCGCGACGATGTGATCGACCACGGCGTCGTCATAGACGAAGACGGCCTTGTGATTTTCTTCGATGCGCTTGCCGATGCGGTTCAATTGCAGGCGCACAATGCCCGACAACATTTCCGGCGAGAGCGGGAAATAAGGAATGACGACGATGCGCCCGAGCAACGCAGGCGGGAAGACGCGCTGCAGCTCCGGCCGCAGCGCGGCGGAGAGCGCTTCCGGATCGTCGTGATAAGCGGGATCGGCGCCGAGCTCCATGATGAGATCGGTGCCGACATTGGAGGTGAGGATGATCAGCGTGTTCTTGAAATCGATGCGCCGTCCGGAGCCATCCTCCATCTGTCCCTTGTCGAAGACCTGGAAGAAAATCTCATGCACGTCCGGGTGCGCTTTCTCGATCTCGTCAAGCAGCACGACGCTATAGGGCTTGCGCCGCACCGCCTCGGTGAGGCGGCCGCCTTCGCCATAGCCGACATAGCCGGGGGGCGCACCCTTCAGCGTGGAGACGGTGTGCGCCTCCTGAAACTCGGACATGTTGATGGTGATGATGTTCTGCTCGCCGCCATAGATGGCCTCGGCGAGCGCCAGCGCCGTCTCCGTCTTGCCGACGCCGGAAGGGCCGCAGAGCATGAACACGCCGATCGGCTTATTGGGATTGTCGAGCCGCGCGCGATTGGTCTCGATGCGTTTGGAGATCATCGCGAGGCCGTGGCTCTGGCCGACGACCCGCTTGTTCAAAATCTCTGGCAGACGAAGGATGTTCTCGATCTCGTCCTTCACCATGCGGCCGACCGGAATGCCGGTCCAGTCTGACACGACGGCGGCGACCGCCTGCTCGTCGACATGCGGATAGATGGCGCGCGTCTCGGGATCTAGCGCGGCCAATGCGCCGAGCTTCTCGCCGAGCTTCACGCGCTCGCTCTCCTGCGCGCTCTCCTCTTGCGTCTGCGCGAGAATCTCGCGTAGCGAGCGCACCTCGTCGACGATGGATTTTTCTTGGCTCCAGGCGTTCTCGAGCAGGCCGAGCTTGTCCTTCGCCGCCGCTATCGCGTCGTCGATCTCATTCACCCGCGCGCGTGTGTCGGCGCCGAGATCGCGGTCGGCGAGCAGCGCCGCCTTCTCCTGCGCGAGATGGTCGATCTCGACGCGCTTGTCGGCGATGGCGGCCGGCGTCGTCGATTGGCTGATGGCGACGCGCGCGCTCGCCGTGTCGAGCAGGCTCACCGCCTTGTCCGGCAATTGCCGCGCCGGAATGTAGCGTTGCGACAGAGCGACGGCGGCGGTGATGGCCGCGTCGGAAATACGCACGCCATGATGCTTCTCCATGGGCACGAGAATGCCGCGCAGCATGGAAGCGGCGCGCGCGGCGTCCGGCTCGTCGATCTGGATCGGCTGAAAGCGCCGCGTCAACGCCGGGTCTTTCTCGAAATATTGGCGATATTCGCTCCAGGTCGTCGCGGCGATGGTGCGCAAAGTTCCGCGCGCGAGGGCCGGCTTCAGCAGATTGGCGGCGTCGCCCGTGCCGGCCGCGCCGCCGGCGCCGATCAGCGTATGCGCCTCGTCGATGAAGAGAATAATCGGCTTCGGAGACTTCTGCACCTCGTCGATGACGGAGCGCAGGCGCTGCTCGAACTCGCCCTTCATCGAGGCGCCGGCTTGCAACAGGCCGACGTCGAGCGCGCGCAGAGTGACGCCGCGCAAAGGCGGCGGCACGTCGCCAGAGACGATCGCCTGCGCGAATCCTTCCACCACCGCCGTCTTGCCGACGCCCGCCTCGCCGGTGAGGATCGGATTATTCTGCCGCCGACGCATCAGCACATCTACGATTTTTCGAATTTCCTCGTCGCGGCCAAGGATGCGGTCCATCTCGCCGGAGCGCGCTCTGGCGGTCAAATCCTGCGAGAAGCGATCGAGCGCGGTCTGGCCGCGCGACTCGCCAGTGGGGCCGGCGCTCGGCGCGAGTCCGCTGCCGTCGATCGGCCGCAGATTCTCCTCGTCCGAGCGCGCGAGAATCTTCTTGTGCTCGTCGAGCAGCGCGTCGACGGCGATCTTGCCGAACTCCCGCGAGACGGAGAGCAGCGCAGTGCGCAAACGCTCGGTCTTCAGCACGCCGACGAGCACATGGCCGGTGCGAATCTGCGCCTCGGCGAAGAACAGAGTGGAATAGTGCCAGCCGCGGTCGAGCGCCTCGATCACCGCGCCCGAATAATAGGGCGATTCCGTCTGGCTCGGCGTCAGCCCGTCTATGGCGCGCTCCACATCTATCAGCAGCTTGGCGCGGTCGAGATTGAAATGATCGGCGACGATGTCGACGTCCGAGTCGGTCTTCTCGAGCATATGCAGCAGCCAATGGGCGAGCTCCACATAGCGATTGCCGAGACTCTTGGCCTGTCGATGCGCTTTGGCGATCGTTTCGAATCCGACGAGATTGAGCTTGCCGGTGACTGTCTCGAGTCCAATATCGGTCATGATGGGTTCGTCGCCTCCGCTTCGCGTCTGGCCATTTCTCGTTCGCGCCTTTTGCGTTCCGCCGGTTGGAAGCGCGCGTCGGCGCGATAGCCGTCTTTCTTCGATGCGCTGTCGTCGACCAGCCAGCTCGTCCAGCCGAGACGCGCGCCGCCTGTGGGGCCCGCGGCGGAATCGGCGGAGAGCCTGATCGGCTCGACGCAGCGCGCCGGCACTGCGAGCTCGACGTCCCAGTCGATCTCGTCGCCGACATAAAAAAACAGGAGGTCGACGAGGCGGTCACAATCGTCGCCGATCGGCAGGAAGCGGCGATATTGCTCCATATCGGCGACGAACAGGCGGACGCGGATCTTGTCCTGCACGCTGAACGATGCGGCGCCGACCAGGAAATCCGTTCCGAGCGTGCTGTTGCGGCCGCCGAGGATGGAGCGCTCCCGATCATCGAATTCGAGCCAGGAGCCGATGAATTCGTCGATCTCCGATTCGACGCGAAGCAGTCCGCGGATCGCCTGGCGCAGGCGCGAGGCGGATTTGACCTGCGGCGCGAGCAAGCCGGCGAAGAGGCCGACACCCTCGGGTATGCAGGTGGCGCGGCGTTCCCCGTCGTGTCGCGCGCGCGTCGTGTCGAAGGCGGGCGAGCCGACGCCGACCACAGAGGTCACATAGGCGCCGAAACGATCATATTCCGGCCGGTCGGCCTGAACGATCGGCCGCGCATCCGCCCAAACGCGAAAGAACAATTGGATGAAGCGATTGTTGAAGAGATCGAGGAAATGGACGAAGGACGCGTCCTCGTTCTGGACAAAGGCGTAGGCTTCTTCCGTCAAATGATAGGGTAGCGGGCCCTGCGGGCCGAGCAGGCCGAGAAAGGCGGAGACGACATGCGCGCGGTCCGCCGGCGTCTCCGCCCGCGCGAGACTCTCGGAGCGAGCGAGCGGCCTGTTCCAGCGCGGCGTGATCTCGCGGACGGTCGAGCCGGGAAAAGCCATCCAGGCCTCCTGCCCGAAGGAGATCGCGACCTCTTTCGCGAACTCCTCCGCGCGCAAGCGCACCACCTCGTCGCGCCGCGTGGCGCTGTCGCCGATGCGCGGGCGCGGCTGCGCGAAGACCCCGTCGCCGGAAAGGCGCTCGCCGAGGCTGCGCTCGACGCGGCGCATCATGTCGAGAAAATCGAAGCGCCAGGGCTCGCGCTTCAGCCCGTCGAAATAATTCAAAGCGCCCTCCGCGCGCCGAGCCGCGCCGGCCAGCGCATGATCTCGCCGCGCTCGGTCGTGCGCAGGACGAGCTGTGTGAAATGGTTGAAGGCGGCGTATTCGCAATAGAAGCGATCGAGGATCGCGCCGAGCAGAAAAGCGCCGGTTCCCTCGAAGGCTTTTTCATCCAGAGTGACGGTGACTTCCGTGCCGCGCGCCGGACCGACGCCGCCGCCGCAGCGAATGCGCCTGACCACCGGCCGGCTCTCTACCGACAGCACGCCGCGGACGCGTCTTTCGCCGGCGGCGTCATTGGGCTCGGTGAATGTCGTCAATATTTCGCGCAGCGCCCGCGCATTCTCGCCGGCCTCTCTTTCGGTGAGGCCGAGATGATTGAGGCTCAGCATATTGATGAGCCGCCAGGAGACGGCGCCTGTATGCGAGGTCTCCGCGCGCCGTCGCTGATAGGAGACGAGCGGCTCGCCGGGCCGCGTCGGGCCGGCGATGCAGACGAGATCGAGCTCGACATCATCGGCGAGCCGAAAATCGACGCGGTTCTGTCCGATCGGCAGATGCTCGGGCAGATGCCTGTTCGAGCACAGCGCGCGAATGCTCAATTCGGTGACGCCGGAGTTTTCATCCGACAAGGAGCCCGTGTCGCTCAGCGAGATGAAGAGATCGGTTCCGAAATAATTGCCGGCCGGACCATAGCGCTTTTCTTCGATCGTTCGCCGCCGCGGCGCGCGGCGAATCGTATATTGCAAAGCGTTCTTCTCGCGCAGATCGGTCGAAGAGGCGTAGAGCGGCCGCACCGGCCGCTTTTCGGCGTTGCCGGGAAAATGCGCGAAGACGTCGATGAGCCGATGCGGCTCGTAGACGAGATAGCGGCTCTTGTCGGGAATGACGTGATATTCGTGCTGATTGGCTTTGACGGGGACGCGGTCGGTCGCCATTTCGAAGAGATTGACCGCCGGCGCCGCATAGAGCGCGAACATGTCCTTCTGCACGCTGGCGGCGAGCGCGGTGTTGACCTCGTCGAAGCCGATCACGATGTCGATGACGCGTGAGAGCAAGCGGCTCGTGACTTTCTCCCGGTCGAGCGCGAGCTCGAACCCCAAGAATTTTCGCGAGAACATGAAATATTCATGCAGGAGATCGAAGCCGCGGAAAATACGGTCGTCTCTCGGCAGAAGTGATTCCTGCTCGTCCATGCCGAGCTGGCGAAGACAGTCCTTCGGCGCCTCGATCACCGTGGCGTCATTGTTGGCGTCGACGTAACGGAACCACACGCCGGTGCAATGGCCGAAAATCTGCTCATAGATCGCATTGGCGTGCGCTTCGGCGCCGGCGAGATAGAAGGGCAGCTCGGTCGCCTTATTATCGCTGAACAGCGACCAGGGCTGGGGGGGCGCGGCTTTCTCGCGCAGCTCGTCGGCGGGATCGGAACTCGTCGCGACGACGAGCGTGATGCGCATGCCGGCGACCGTCTCCCGTCGCACATTGATCTTGAGCGGCTGCAGCGCCGCGGCGCTCGTATAATATTCCGCCGACTTTACGTAGAAGGGCCAGAGCCGGATCGGCGCGGTCAGAGTGTAGCGGCAGGCGATCTCCTTGTCGGCCTCGACATAGGTCGCGTCGATCTGCGAGCCGCGCGGAAACAAGCGTCCATCGGCGAGTGCCGAATCGCCATATTGCGGCAGCGCCTTCACGAGCAGCGACGAGGGCGTCGGCGCGAGATAATGCGGAACCAGCTGCTCGAGGAGATTATTGGCGAATTCGGGAAACTCGTGCTTGATCTTCAATTGCACGCGCGCCGCGAGAAAAGCCGCGCCTTCCAGCAGGCCGGCCGCCATCGGATCGGCGCGGTCGCGGATGAGCCCGCCGAGCCGCTTGGCGATCTCCGGATATTCTTCCGCGAATTCGGCGGCGTGCTCGTAGAAGAGGTCGAGCTCGCGATTATAGAGGTCGAGGAATTCGCGGTTCATCGTTCAGCGCCGCGTGAAATGGAGCTTGCCTGTCGTTTCCTCGAATTTGGCGACGAATTCGATGGGCACGTTCAGCGGCTGGCAGAGGAGATGACCGTCGACGATATAGCGGATCTCCTGCAACGCCTCCGGCGAGCGGTCGCGCGTGACACGCACGGTTCCGGGAACGAGGCGCGGCTCATATTGCTTCAGCACCGCAATGATCTCCCCATCGAGATCGCGAGCCTCCAATTCGTCCATCGTGCGATTGGCGAGGTCCGGGAAGCCATGATTGAGGATGGAGCTGCGCACGCGCGGAAAAGGCTCGAGATCGATCGTCGAATCCATCGAGACATGATTCATCAGCGCGGCGACGTCATGCTCGACCTCGATCTTCAGCTCCTGCTCGGTGATCGGGGCTCGCTGCGGCCGCGTCTTGCGCTCCGGCTCCGGAGCTACGCCGTCGCGGGCGAGAGCCTGCCGCCTCGCCGCCTCGCGCGCCTGCTCGTGGCGGTCGCGATGCGCGGCGCGAAACACATGCATGAGCGGCGGGCTGAGCCGGTCAGCTGGACGGACGCTTGTCGTCGACGCGAAGGTCATGAAGCTTTTCCCGCGCGGCGAGCCGGATCGACGCGCCGACCGGCGCGCAAAGCGCTGTGCGGTCGGCGGCCTCGTCGCGCGACGGCCGCCGACACGTCATCCATCGTCAGAACGACTTGTTTTCCTTCACGTCGTAGCCGCCGCTGATGCTCGGGTCGAGAGAGCCGTCGGCCTTTTGCGGGCTGTATTCGAGCTTCACCTTGGTGAAGTTGAGCGTGAAGCTCTCCGTCGGCACCGCGCCGCTGTGGCCGTCGCTGTGGAAGGAGGTGATGAACACGTCGTTGAGCGTGATCTTGAGATATTCCTGCTGCCCGCCGCCCGCTTTGCGGACAGTGATCAGCGTCTCCTCGAAATGCTTTCCTTCGGCGGCGAATTTGAGCAGGTTGGGCGAAGATTTATCGACCGATTTGGTGAAATGGAGATCCTGGAAATCCGCTTTGCCGGCGCCGGCGCCGGTGCCATGGCCCGACGTGCCCTGATTGGTCACGCCGAATCCATAGCTCATGATCTCGATCTCGCCCTTGTGCTTGGAGTCGGTGGCCTCGCCTTCGACCTTGGGGCTGAACTTGATGAAAATATCGGTAGCCATCGTACTATTTCCTTTGATCGGGTTCGAATGATCGGCATTTGAAACTGCGAATTGCCTTCCCCGTGTCGTCTCTATTTGATCGGGAGACGGGAAACGAGGCGCATTCCGATATTCATGCCTTCGAGCTGATAATGTGGCCGCAACTCGAATGTCGCGGAATAATAACCTGGATTTTCCTCATTCGGGACGATGGTGATTTTCGCTCCGGCGAGAGGCTTCTTGCGTTTGACCTCGTCGGACGAATTCGTCGGGTCGCCGTCGACATATTGGACGATCCAGTTCTGCAACCATCTCTGCAGCTCCTCCTTCTCCTTGGTGGAGCCAATCTTATCGCGCACCATGACCTTCAAATAATGTGCGAAGCGACACACTGCGAACATGTAGGGGAGGCGCGCCGCCAGATTGCTGGAGGCCGTCGCGTCGGGATCATTGTTGTATTCCTTGGGGCGCGCCAGCGATTGCGCGCCGATGAACACCGCGCGGTCGGTGTTCTTGCGGTGTATGAGCGGCATCAGGCCCGCTTTGGCGAGCTCCGCCTCGCGGCGGTCGCTGATGGCGATCTCCGTCGGGCATTTCAGATCGACGCCGCCATCGTCGGTCGGGAAGGTGTGGGTCGGCAGATCCTCGACCTCGCCGCCCGATTCGACGCCGCGAATGCGCGAGCACCAGCCATGCTCCTTGAAGGCGCGGGTGATATTCGCCGCCATCGCATAGGCCGAATTCATCCAGGCGTATTTCTCGCCCTTGTGGCCGTCGGTGTCCTCTTCGAAGCCGAACTCCTCGACCGGCTCGGAATTCGCGCCATAGGGAAGACGCGCCAGCACGCGCGGCAGAGTGAGGCCGAGATATTTCGCGTCCTCTGAATCGCGCAGGCTCTTCCACGCCGCATATTCCGGCGTGTCGAACACTTTTCCGATGTCGCGCGGATTGGAGAGCTCGTTCCAATTGTCCATGCGCATCAGGCTCGGATCGGCGGCCGAGATGAAGGGCGCATGGGCGGCCGCCGCGATCTTGCAGAGATCGCGCAGCAGCTGCACGTCGGTCGGATGATGGCTGAAATAATAATCGCCGACGAGCGCGCCATAGGGCTGGCCGCCGAGCTGGCCGTATTCCTCTTCATAGATTCTCTTGAAGAGCTCGCTCTGGTCCCATTTGGCCTTGGGATAATCCTTCAAATGCTGATAGAGCTCGGTCTTGGAGATGTTCAGCACGCGAATTTTCAGCGTCGCGTCGGTCTCCGAGCTGTAGACGAGGTGATGCAGTCCTCGCCAGGCGCTCTCGATCTTCTGAAACTCTTCGGCGTGGATGATCTCGTTGAGCTGCGCCGTCAGCTTCTCGTCGATGGAGGCGATCAGTCGCTCGATCGTGTCGAGCACATCGTCCTTGATCACCGCATCGGTGTTGGACAAGGCCTGATCGACGAAGATCGAGATCGCGTCCTGGACGCGAGCGTTCTGCTCCTTGGCCGCCGATTCGTCCTTCGGCGGCTTGAAGCTCTGCTTCAGCGATTGGAGAAATTCGTCGAGTTCGCCGCCGGTCGCGGAGACGGCGGCTTCGGTCTGGGAGAGCTCTGTCGTCATTTCGCGCCTCGATTACTTGTCGCCGGAATGCGTCGCGGCGAGAAATTCCTTCAACGCCTCCATCTTTTGCGGATCCTTCAGCAGAGTCCGCAATTGCTGGGTGGCGGCGTCCTTGCCGTCCATATAGACGCGCAGATTGGCGAGCTTCTGCCGCGCTTCGAGCAGCTCGGCGAGAATCGGCACCTGCTTGGCGACGGCGGCCGGGCTGAAATCGGCCATGCTCTTGAAATCGAGCTTCACGCTCAATTTCTCGCCCGATTGCTCGGTCAGCTTGTTTTCGACATGGAAGCTGACGCCCGGACGAACGCCGTGCTCGGAGCTCATGCGCTCGTCGAAATTGTCCATGTCGAATTCGACGAACTTGCGGCTCGCCGCCGTTCCCTTGTCGAAGTCTTCCTTGCCGTGCCCGGGCGAATTGCCGGACAGATCGGCCAGCACGCCCATCACGAACGGAAGCTCGACCTTCTCGTCGGCGGTCGGATCGACATATTCGATTTGGACTCGCGGGGGCCGATTGCGCGCGATGAACTTTTGTCCACTCATCTTCGCCATGTACAATAATCCCAGTTAAGCGACTTCATCAATTCGCGATAGAGAAACCGAGCGTCGGTGTTCTGTCAAGCCATCGGGCTCGACGTCTTCGCCGGCGCGCGGCGCGCGATCGTCGTTATTGTTTCAGACCGCGTTGAATCGAGGCAAGGTCGAGCCGCCGCATGGCGAATTTACGACGATCAGTAGGCATTCTCGCGTTCGAACACGGCGCCGAGCACGGCGATGAAGTCCTTGTCGGCGAGCGCGCGCGCGCGGTCGATCAGACAGGGAATGGGGCTCGATGGTTCGGCGAGGCGAAAATAGCGCGCGATCTCGTCGAGCAGCAGCAACGCCTGTGTGCGCGTGCTCGCCGTAAAATTCGGCGCGTCGGATACATGCTCTTCGATCTCTTCCTCTTCGATCTCTTCGAATGCCGGCTCCGCGACGACGACCGGGACTTCGTCCGGCGCCGATTCGGGCGCGAAATCTTCGGCGGCGCTCTCCTCCGGCGCGGCGTTTTCCGTTTGCGACGCTTGCGCATCGTCCGCTGGCGCGAACGTCTCCTCCGCGATCGGCGGCGTCTCGTCCTCGATCGGCGTCGGCGCTTCGAGTTCCCGCGGCGTCGACGCGGGCTGCACCACACGGCGGCGGCGCGTCTTGCGCGGCCCCTGACGCTCGTCGAAATATTCCGCGCGGGTCGGCGTCATCTCGCCGAGCGGGGCGATGGCCAGCTTGAAGGGATGTTCGCCGCCGATCGCGAATTGCGCATAGGCGTGCCGCTCCGGCAGCAGCGCGGCGAGCACTTCGATGAATGTCTTGCCCTGCAGGCCGATCGCCTGCGCGACGAGCGGGAGCGCGGGATTGGAGGGCTCGTAGAAGCAGAAATAGTCTTTCGCCGCCTCCAGCGCGCGACGCGCGTGAGCGGCGCAGGCGATGGCCCCGCGCGGAGCGTCGGCGGCGCCCTCGCCCTCCTCTCCCTCTTGCGGCTCGGGAGCGGTCGGGTCGGGAAAGGCGAGGGAGAAGAATGTCAGCACGCCGCCGACGACCTTGAGCAGCTGGCCGAATTCCGGCGTTTCCGCGCCGCCCGCCTGCGCGAGGAAGCGGGCGCGAATCTCCTTCAGCGCCGCCTCGAGGCGCCGAAAGCTGGCGCGCGTCGCTCCGACGGCCTGTTCGCCGGCCTCCACGAGGGCGCGCACGATCTGCTCTTGCGTCATCGCCGCCAGGCGGCCGCCGGCGGGCTTCTCTCCGCCCTCGCCGCCTTCGGCCGCTTTCTCCTGCTCGGCGAGCACGGTGGAGCGATAGGCGATATTGCCCTTGCGGCGGTCGGAGTGGATCGTGACGAATTGCAGCGAGATCGTCACGACCGAGGAGTCGAGCTCGTCGAGAATATCGGCGCGCGCCTTCACCGAGCCGTCGCGCGGGCGCGGATGCAACGCCTCCCATTGGCGCTCCAGCAGCGTCGCCATGGCTGCGACCGTGTCGACGAACTCGTCGAGGTTGCGCCTGAGTATGGCGAGGCGGGCCAGAAAAACCATGAGGCGGAGATCGCGTGTGCGCTTCATCACATCGGCGAGCATCGCCGGAATATATTCTGTGGCCTCTCGGAATTCAGCGTCGGTCGGATCGAAGGGTCGACCGTCCGAAAAGAAGGTGTCGGGAAGTTGAAACGGCGCGAAGGCGAAGAAATTCATGAAGGCGGCGTCGCCGGTCTCGTCGAGATCGGGGCCGCAGGGGTCCGTTTCCGTGACCGGCGACGACAACAGCGCGGGATCGACGATCGCCATGGCCGCTCACTCCGCCGCGCGCGTTTCGACGCGGCGATTGGCCGGGTCGAGCGGATCATTCAGCTTCGGCCGCGTCTTTCCATAGCCCTGCGCTTCGAGGCGGATCGGATCGATCCCCGCCGAAACCAGATAGTTGCGCACCGACTCGGCGCGTCTTTGCGACAGGCGCAAATTCATCTCGTCGCGTCCGCGCGCGTCTGTGTGTCCATCGACGCGGAAACGCCGCGCGGCGAGCGAGGGATCGGTCAGCGCCTTGGCGAATTCGTCCAAATTCTTTCGCGCGCCGGCGGTCAGCCGATCGGAGCCGAGCTCGAATGTCACTTCGAGGTCGAAGGCCTCGTCCTTCGCGGCTTTCGGCGCATCGCCGCCGCAATCCGTCGCGGCGCCGATGCAGATCGATCGCGACGCGCCGAAGGAGGGCTCGGAAGCGAAACGCCGAACGATATCCGAAGCGGAATAGGCCGGCGCCTCATCGGCTCGGCACTTTGTCCACGAGAGAGACGCCGCGGCGAGCGACAGAAGGAATGCGAGATGAGCCTTGCGTCGCAATATGTCGTCCCCATCACAAAAATACCCCTCGACACTATTTTTGCCGTTACGTATCGTCAAGGGCTTGCCCGTTTGGCTTTCTAGGTTGTTTCGAGATTCGGACACACGATGGCTGATTTTTTGAGTCAGGAAGGCCGCATCGCAGTCCTGTCCACTCCCTTGGGAAAGGACAGGCTGGCGATCACGGCGTTGGACGCCACGGAAGGTTTGAGCGAGCTCTTCGAGTTTCGTCTCGAGGCCGTGAGCGTCGCCGGCGACATCGACTTCGATCAATTGCTCGGGCGCGAATGCACTGTCTCCTTGGCGCTGCTCGACCGGCCGAAGCGTTTTTTCAGCGGAGTCGTGGCGGAGGCGCAGGCGATCGGCTCCTTCGAGGATCTCTTCGTCTATCGCTTCGTTCTGCGGCCGACCTTCTGGCTGCTCACGCGCACGACCAATTGCCGGATCTTTCATCGCAAGACGGCGCTGACGATCGTCACCGACGTGCTCGGCGAACGCAATGTCTCGATAGAGGATGCGACCACGGTCGGCTATCCCGAGCTCGACTATTGCGTGCAATATCGCGAGACGGATTTCGACTTCGTCTCGCGTCTCATGGAGCAGCACGGAATTTATTATTACTTCAAGCATTCGGACGGCGCGCACAAGCTCGTTCTGGCGGATTCGCGCTCGTCGCACGAGCCGATCGCGGGCGGGGCCTCCATCGCCTTCGCCAATGCGCTCGCTGGTTCGACTCGACAGGAGCAGGGGCTGTTCTCCTGGTCGTCCGAGCGCCGTTTCCGCACCGGCAAGATCGAATTGCGGGACTATGCGTTTCGCGAGCCGGGCGCCAATCTCAAGACCAACGCCCAGGGCTCCGAGCGCTACGCGAAGGCGACGACCTACGAATATTACGACTACCCCGGCAAATATGAGAAGACGAGCGACGGCCGGCTCTATGCGAACGCCCGGCTCGAGGCCGAGCAGGCGATCGACTATCGCCGCTACGGCTCGGGCCAGGCCGCCAATCTCTTTCCCGGCGGCCTCGCCACGCTCGACCGCCATCCGACGCAGGCGGAGAACAAGCAATATCTCGTCATCCGCTGCTCGCATCATTTCGCCGACGAGGCCTTTCGCTCCGCGGGCGCTCTCGACGGGCGGCCGCCCTATCACGGCAATTACGAGCTGCAACCGGTCGACCGCGTCTTCCGCGCGCCCATCGTCACGCCGCGGCCGCTCGTCCATGGGCCGCAGACCGCCAAAGTCGTCGCGCGCGGCAAGGACGCCGACGGCGAGGAGATCGACACCGATCCCGACGGCCATGGGATGATCAAGGTGCGCTTCCATTGGGATCGCGAGGACAAGCGTTCCTGCTGGCTGCGCGTGGCGCAGCTCTGGTCCGGTCCCGGCTGGGGCGCGCAATTCATTCCGCGCATCGGCATGGAGGTGGTCGTCGAATTTCTGGAGGGCGACCCCGACAAGCCCATCGTCGTCGGCGCCGTCTATAATGGCGGCAACAAGTTTCCCTACAAGCTGCCGGACAACAACACGCAGTCGGGGATCAAATCCGATTCGTCCAAGGGTCATGGCGGCTACAATGAATTCATGTTCGAGGACAAGAAGAGCTCCGAGAAGATCCGCATGCACGCCGAGAAAGATCATCAAGTGGTGATCCGCAATTCGCAGACGGTCGAGATCGGCGAGGCTTTCTCCGGGGGCGGCGCGTCGCGCAAGACGACTCTGAAGCAGGGCGGCGACGAGCTGACGCTGCAGTCGGGCTCGCGCTCGACGACGATCCACGGCGGCAAGGATGCGACGACCGTCGATCAGAGCATCAAGATCGAATCGCTCGGCGACACCATCACGCTGCAGACGGGCGCGAGCTCGATCAAGCTCACGCCGAGCAAGATCGAGATCAGCTCGACGATGATCGCCTTGTCGGCGACCAAGATCGACTTGAACTGAAGGGGGAGCCCTTGACCGCGTCGAGCAAGATTCGCTTCGCCACGGTGCGCGACCTCTACGCCGCCTTTCCCACTGCGGAAGTCGACGTCGGGGTCGAGAGCTGCGACGAGCCTTCCGCCGATTTCGTCTCCCGCCTGACAAAGGAGGGAGAGAGGCGCGCGGCGCTGTCCTATTGCGCCTATCTTCTCGCCCGGCGGGAGGCGGTGTGGTGGGCCGCGCGCTGCGTGCGCCAGACCGCGCCGGAAGACGCCGTCTCGCGGCGCTGCCTGCAGGCGGCGGACGAATGGGTCACGGAGCCGAGCGAGGCGCGGCGGCGGCGCGCGCTCGAGGAGGCCGCGCAGGCGCAAAAATCGCTCGCCGCGGCCTGGGTCGCGCAGGCGGCGGGATGGTCGGGAGGCAATGTCTCGCCTAATCCGGCCTATTTTTTGGAGCCGCCGCCGCAGGCCACGGCGCAGGCGGCGCGCGGCGCCGTGTTGATCGCGCTCGGAGCTCTTTCTCCCGAGCGTCGCGACGCCGCGCAGGTCGAATGGATAGAGGCGGGGCTGTGTTGCGCAGTCGGCGATCTCGGCCGGTCGTGACGCTGTGAGACGCGGGCGCGCGGCCCGCGGGGGGAGCCATCGGGGAATGCGCCTGACATTGACGATAGAGAATTTCAGCCGGCGGCCGGACGGCGGCCCGCTGACCTATGTCGCGGAGGGCCGCCGCAGCATCGATATCGGCCGCAATCAACATCTCGACTGGTGCCTGCCGGACGAAAACCATTTCATCTCGGGGCGCCATTGCGAGATCGCCCCGCGCGACGGCTGCTATTATCTCACCGACGTCTCGACGAATGGGACTTTCGTCAACCATCCGGACAATCACGTCCAATCGCCCTATCGGCTGCGCGACGGCGACCGCCTCTTTATCGGCGAATATGTGGTCGTCGTGCATGTCGAGGGCGACGCGCCGGGCGTCGAGGTCGCTCCCGTCTCGGCGACGCAGTCGACGCCCTCCTATGACGATTTCTGGAGCTCTTCCGAGCCGGCGCCGCCGCCCATAGATCCGCGCTTGCTCGATCCACGTCGGCTGGATCCGACGCCGCATGTCGATTGGATCGATCATGTCGCCGACGCGCCGACGCCGATGACGCCGACGCCGCGGCGCCCTTCCGCCGAGCCCGCTTCGATCTGGGGCCTGTCGCCGCCGCCGGCTCAGGCCGCTTCCGCCCCGGTCGTCGCGCCCGACGATATTTGGGGCGCACCGCCGCCCCCGCTGTCCGTGGCGCGTGAAGCGAGCGCTGCGCCCGGCGTCGACTGGGCGCCGCCTCCGTCTTCTCCCATTCCCCCTCCGAGCCTCGTCGCGGCCGCTCCGCCGCCGCGCGCTCCTGTCGCGCCGCCGGCGGCCGCTCCGGCTCCATCGACGACGAGCGACGAGGCCTATGCGGAATTTCTGGCGAGCTTCGCTCGCGCGCTCGGCGCGTCGGAGCAGATTTTCGCGGGCGCGACGCCGGCGCAATTGGGCGAGCAGCTCGGCGGGCTGACGCGCCTCGTCGCCGAGGAGACGCGGCAATTGCTGCGCGCGCGCGCCGAGGCCAAGCGGCTCACGCGCAGCGCGAGCCATACGATCATCGAGGCGCAGGGCAACAACCCGCTGAAATTCGCGCCGACGACGGAGGAGGCGTTGCGCATCGTCTTCGGCCCGCCGCGGCCGGGCTATCTTTCCGCCGGTCCCGCCTTCGCTCAGGCCTTCGTCGATGTGAAGGCGCATGAGCTTCGCACCTACGCCGCCATGCAGGAGGCGGTGCGCATGTTGAGCGATGGTCTCGATCCCGCAGGAATCGAGAAGGGGCAGGGCAAGGACTCTGGCATCGCCTCGCTCGTCGGCTCGCGCAAGGCGCGCCTCTGGGATCGCTATGTCGAGCGCTGGGCGGCGATGAGCCCGCGCTCCGGCGACAAGCTCGCCGACGCCTTCATGCGCAATTTCGCCGACTGCTACGACCGGGCCGACGCCCGAAAATAAAATAACAGGGGGGAGCAAATGTCTTGGCGCAGCAAGGTCGTGTGGAGCGAGGGATTGTTCCTTCGCCCGCATCACTTCCAGCAGGGCGACCGCTATCTCGAATGGGCGACGACGGCCCGCACGCGCAATCTCGCGCCCTTCTCCTGGGGATTCTCCCGCCTCGACATCGACCATGGCCTCGCGCAGCGCGGCAAGTTCGGGCTCGAGGCCGCCTGGGGCGTGATGCAGGACGGCACGCCCTTCCAGCTCGAGGGCAAGGAGGAATTGCCCGAGCCATTGCCGATCGACGACAAGATCGCCAACCGCATCGTCTGGCTCGCCTTCCCGGAAGCCTCGCCCAACACGCGCGAGGTGGCGCGGCGCGACAGCGTCTCGGCGAGCCGCTATTTCCACGCCTCCGAGACCTTCATCGACTCCACCTCCGAGCTGCGCAGCGAGGAGGAGATAGAGGTCGCGCATCCGCGCATGGAGCTGCATCTCGAGAGCGAGCGCAAGCGCGGCTACAATAATCTTCCTGTCGCGCGCATCGTGAAGCTCGAGAATGGCGCGATCCTGCTCGATCCTGAATTCGCGCCCACAGTGCTCGTCTGCCGCGCGCATGACGTCGTCGTCGGCTGGCTCAATCGCGTCATCGGCTGGGTCGAGAACAAGCTCGACGCCATCGCGCGCTACGCCGCCGATCCGACCGCTGGCGGCGGCCTTCAGAATCGCGATTATCTGCTGCTCCAGGCGCTCAATCGCGCGATCCCCGCGCTCCAGCATTTCGAGCATACGTCGAACCATCTCCATCCCGAGCGGCTCTATGTCTTCCTGGTCGGGCTCGCCGGCGAGCTCGCCACTTTCTGCGCCGTCGACCGCCGCGCGCCGAGCTATCGCGCCTATGACCACGACAATCTGAAGAACACATTCGAGCCCGTGCTACGCGATCTGCAGGATTTCCTCAGCAAGGACGCCGATCATCGCGCCATTCGTCTCGAGCTTC
Source organism: Methylosinus sp. H3A (assembly GCF_015709455.1). Lineage (NCBI taxonomy): Bacteria > Pseudomonadati > Pseudomonadota > Alphaproteobacteria > Hyphomicrobiales > Methylocystaceae > Methylosinus > Methylosinus sp. H3A. The sequence goes on along the minus strand of NZ_JADNQW010000005.1, from coordinate 1,264,244 downwards.
AGCAGCTCGCGCCCAATGCGTTCAAATCGCCGATCAAGGATCGCTCGCTGTTCCAGAACGCGTCCTTCTATCTCGAGGTCGCGTCGCGGCGTCCGCTCACCGAGATTCAGATGCAGTTTCCCAATCTGCTGAAGATCGGTCCCGACACGCGCATGAACGAGATCGTGCATTACAATCTTCCCGGCGTGCCGATCGTGCATCGGCCCTCGCCGCCGCCGCAGATACGTCTGCTCGGCGACCATGTGTATTTCTACATCGACAAGAAGAGTCCGCTCTGGGCCGATTTCAGCGTCGCCGCCGCGATCGGCCTGCATTTCTCCGGCGATTGGCCGGACCTCGAGCTCGAGCTCTGGGCCATTCGGGAGGATAAGAGATGAGCGACAAGGACAATCCTTTCGGTCCTTCCGGCGGCGATCGCACCGTGTTCCAGCCCAATCCGGGCGGGCGCCGTCCGCCGCCGCGTCCCGCCGCGCCGCCTGCGCCCGGATACACGCCGCAGACGGCGCCGGCCTATGCGCCGACCGAAGATTTCGGCGCGCCGCGCCCGGCCGAGCATCCTTACGGCCAATTCGCGCCCTCGCCTTTCGAGACGGCTGGCGCGCCGCGCGCGCCGACGCCGGACGCCTGGGTGACAGGCCGCGCGCAGCAGAGCGCGCAAGCGCCTCTGCAACGCGCCGAGGATTTGGATTTCGACGCGCTCGTCGCGCAGCATCCAAATCCTATTTTGCGCGCCGCCGGCCCGCTGCTGCATCTGCTGGGCCGGCTGCGCGTCGCCGCGCTCAGCGCCGATCTCGAGAGCCTGCTCGAGCAGGTCGCCGCCGCCGTCGCCTTTTTTGACAAGGATATTCGCAGCGCCGGTGTCACGCCGGAGCAGGCCAATGTCGCCAAATATCTCATCTGCGCGACGGCCGACGACATCGTGCAGAACATACCGACCGACGATCGCCATTTGTGGACGCGCTACAGCATGACCTCGCGCTTCTTCGGCGAGCGGCTCGGCGGCGTGAATTTCTTCAAGCAGCTCGAATGGATGCAACGCGATCCGGGCGCCAATTTCGACGTGCTGGAATTGCAGCATGTCTGTCTCGCGCTCGGCTTTCAGGGCCAATATCGCGCGGCCGAAGGCGGCCCCAATCAGCTGCAATATATTCAGCGCAATCTCTATGAGCTGCTGCGCCGCGTGCGGCCCAAGCCCATGCTCGATCTCTCCCCGCATTGGAAGGGCCAGGCGCTGCCGCTCGGCCGCAAAGGTTTCGCGCCGCCTGTGTGGGCGACCGCGGCGGTGGCCGCTCTATTGTTCTTCGGCCTCTTCATCGGCCTGCGCGCCAAGCTCGGCGGAATCGGCGAATCGGTCGCCGCGGAGATCGAGACTCTGCATCCGTCCAGCAAGATCGCGCTGCAGGAGCGGCTCAATCTGCCGCGCGTGGAGCCGCCGCCGCAACCTTCCGTGCAATGCAAGCGCATCGGCGAGCAGGTGGGCGACGGCGTCAGCGTCACCTGCAATGGCAAATGGGTGCAGATCAAGGTCGGCGACGCCGTGCTGTTCCAATCCGGCAAGGCGGCGGTGCTGCCGCAATTCTCGCCTATCGCCGAGCGCATCGCGCGCGCGATCGACGGCGAGACGGGGCCGATCAAAGTGATCGGCCACACCGACAATCAGCCCTTGAGCCCGCTCAATCCCTTCCGCGACAATCAGCGTCTGTCGGAGGAGCGCGCGCGCGCCGTCGCTTCTCTGCTGAAGCCGCTGCTCAAAGATCCCGCGCGCGTCTCGGAGGCCGGCCGCGGCCCATCCGAGCCGATCGCCGACAACGCCAATGAAGCCGGACGGCGCCTCAATCGGCGCGTCGAAGTGCTCGTCAGCCGCATAGACTGAGGATTTTTCCCAATGTCCGACAAGCCCGGCGTCAAGGGCGACATCGTCCGCATCATTCTGCTCGGCCTCGGCCTCGCATCGATCTCGAGCATCATCTATCTCGCCGGGCCGTTCATCGCATTCGGGAACTGGCGCCCGCTCGAGAATGAGATGGTGCGCGACATCGTCATCGTGCTCATCATCGCCATTGCGGCGTCATTCGCCGGCTTCTCCTTCTGGCGGCGGCGCAAGAACGCCAAATCGCTCGCCGACGGCGTCGCCGACGCCGAGGGCGACGAGGACGATTCCATCGTGCTCGCCGAGCGCATGAAGGACGCGCTCGCCACATTGAAGAAATCCGCCAAGGGCGGCGCCACCTATCTCTATGATCTTCCCTGGTATGTCATCATCGGCCCGCCGGGCTCCGGCAAGACGACGGCGCTCGTCAATTCCGGCCTGCGCTTTCCGCTGTCCGGCGGCGCCACGCCCGAGGCGGTCGCCGGCGCCGGCGGCACGCGCTATTGCGATTGGTGGTTCGCCGAGGACGCCGTGTTCATCGACACGGCGGGCCGCTACACCACGCAGGATTCGGATGCGGCGCTCGACAAGCGCAGCTGGTTCTCTTTCCTCGACGTCATGAAGAAGCACCGGCCGCGCCAGCCGGTCAATGGCGTGCTCGTCGCGATCAGCATTCAGGACATTTTGATGCTGCCGCGCGAGGAGCGCGCCGCCCATGCGCGCGCCATTCGCGCCCGCCTGCTCGAGCTGCACGAGCGCTTGAAGGTGGATTTCCCCGTCTACGCCGTCTTCACCAAGGCCGATCTCGTCGCCGGCTTCACCGAATTCTACGCCAATCTCGACTCGGACAAGCTGCGCAGCGTGTTCGGCGCGACCTTCCAGACGGCGGACAAGAAGCTCAATCTCGTCGCCGAGGTTCCGCGCGAGTTCGATGCGCTGATCGAGCGGCTGAATCAAAACATGCTCGATCGCTTGCAGGAGGAGCCCAATCCCGCCAATCGCGTGGCGCTCTACGGCTTCCCCGCGCAAATGGCGGCGCTCAAGCGCCCGGTGCATGATTTCCTCAACGCCATCTTCGAGCCGACGCGCTATCACTCCAACGCCAATCTGCGCGGTTTCTATTTCACCTCCGGCACGCAGGAGGGCACGCCGATCGATCAGCTCATCAATGCGCTGGTCAAGAATTTCGGCGCGCGCGATGTGGGCGGGCTCGGCTTCCGTGGCCTCGGCAAAAGCTTCTTCCTCTTCGATCTCGTCGAGAAGGTCATCATCGGCGAAGCCGCCTGGGTGTCGACCGATCCGGGCGCCGTGCGGCGCAGTTTTCTCTTGAAGACCGCCGCCTACGTATTGATCGCCCTCGTCAGCGCGGGCGCGACTTTCGCGATGTGGAAGAGTTATTCCGCCAATGCCGAATTGACGGCGACGGCGCAGACTATGGCGCGCGAATATGCGGCCGACGCGGCCTATCCGCTGACGCGGCAGATGGTCGTCGAGGATCGCGACTACGGCAAGATTCTGGGCCTGTTGCAGAAGCTGCGCGACGCGCCGACCGGCTACGCCCATCGCAATGATCCCGAATCCTTCTTCGAAGGCTTGGGGCTCGGCCAGCGCCCGCGGCTCGTCGCGGCGTCGACGGCCTCCTATCGTCTCGCGCTCGAGCGTCTGCTGCGGCCGCGCCTCTTGTTCCGTCTCGAGGAATTGCTCGAGGAACATCGCGACGATCCGGGCTTCATCTATGAGGCGCTGAAAGTCTATCTGATGCTCGGTCATGCGCGCACGCCGGTCGATCGCGAGGTGATTCTCGCTTGGGAGCGGCGCGACTGGCGCGACAATCTCTTCCGTGGTCCGCTCGCCGACAACGCCAAGGCGCTGGAGCAGCATCTCGACGCGATGCTCGAGCTCGACAATGGCGAGCTGCTCGTCCATCCCAATCAGACGCTCATAGAGGAAAGTCAGAAGACGCTCGCGCGCTTGAAGCTCTCCGAGCGCGCCTATGAGCTGCTGAAGTCCGAGGCCCGCACGCTGGACATTGCGGATTGGACCGCGCCGGGCGCCGGCGGGCTCCTCTTCGACCAATTGTTCGAGGAGGCGAGCGGCAAGGATATAGATACGATCCGCGTGCCCGGCTTCTATACCTATGACGGGTTCAAACGCGCTTTCCTGCGCGGACTTCCCGGCATCTCCGATCGCGTGCGCAATGAGCGCTGGGTGCTCGGCCGCCCTGGTGGGGACGCGACGCTCGGCGACGAATATCGCTCGCTCGGCAATGATCTGCTGGCGCTTTATGGGCGCGATTTCGACGCCGGTTGGCGCGGCGCGCTCTCCCGGCTGAAGATGAAACGTCTCAACGCCGACAAGCCGCAATATAAGGCGCTCGGCGCCGCGACCGCCTCCAATTCGCCCTTGAAGGCCCTGTTCGAATCGGTGGCGGAGGAGACTGCGCTCACCAAGGAGCGCAAGACGCGCAAAGAGACGCCCGCCAAGGACGGCTCCGCCGCCGCGCCGCAGATCGCGCTGAGCGATCTCTTTCCCGGTCGCGGCGATCGCCCGCCGGGCGAGGAGATCGAGAAGCGCTTCGTTCCCTTCCAGATCTGGCTGGACGGCTCGGGACCGCGCAAGCCGATCGACGAATTGCTCGCCGAGCTCAACGACATAAAAGACAATCTCGTCGTCGGCGCCACATTGCCGGAGAATTCTCCGCAGGCGAATGCGGCGCTCGCCATGCAGCTGAAGAAATTCCGCGGCACGGCGGATCGCCTGCCCGAGCCCTTCCGCCCCATGCTCACCGGCGCGGCCTCCGATTTTGATCGCGCCGTGCTCGATTCGGAGCTGATCCGGCTGACCTCCGCTTTCCGCGAGCAGGTCGCGACCTCCTGCCAGCAATTGACGCCCGGCCGCTATCCTTTCGTCAAAGGCGCGGCCAGCGAGATCGGCCTCGCCGAATTCGGCCGGCTGTTCGGGCCGAACGGCATACTCGATTCCTTCTTCAAACAGTCGCTCGCCAAATATGTCGACACGGCGAAATCGCCCTGGACGCTCCGGCCGGAATATCCGCTGACCGCGCGCCTCTCGGCGGCGAGCCTGCGCGAATTCCAGCGCGCCGCGCAGATTCGCGACGCCTTCTTCCCGTCGGGCGGCAACATGCCCAATCTCGCGCTCACCGTCTTTCCGCCGCCGCTCAGCGGCGCGGGCCGCACGGCGAAATTCGAGGTGAACGGCCAGGAGGCGACCTCGGTCGCCGGAACCTCGGTGACCCCGCGCGCGATCCAATGGCCCGGCGCCGGCGGCGGCCGCGCGGCGGTGAGCCTCGCCACCGAACTCGCGCCGAGCCAGACCGCCGCGGCGGACGGCTCGGCGCCGGCGGCGGCGCCCATCGTGCTGGAGCGTTTCGGCGGCTGGGCGCTGTTCCGCTTGCTCGACGCCGCCGGCCGCTCCTATGCCGGCGAGCGGCTCAACGCGACCTTCTCGCTCGGCAAGCAGACGCTGATCTTCGGCTTCCAGGCCGGCTCCACTTTGAAGCCGCTCACTCTGCCGGCGCTCACCGAGTTCCACTGCCCGACGCAATTGTGAGGGACGAGCATGCGGCGCGGATTGTTCGGCAAGCTGCAGGCGAAGCGGGATTTCGTGTCCCAGGGCGCGCCGCGCGGCTTCCTTACGGCCTTCGAGCCCTGGCTTCAGGGCGGCGTCGCCTCCAGCCGGGCGCAGCTCGGCGCGGAGTGGCGGGCGGCCTATCTCACCGCGCCGATCTGGCGCTTCTGGCTCGGGCCGCAACTTTGCGGCGGGGCGACGGCGATCGGCGCCTTCATGCCCTCCATGGATGGCGTCGGCCGCTATTTTCCGTTCAGCGTCGCAATGTTCGCCGAGGAGGGGGAGAGTCTGCCGCCGCCGGAGGCCGATCCACAGGACGGCTGGTTCGTGGCGATCGAGGATTTTCTGCTGTCGACGCTGGAGCAAGGCGTCGTCTTCGAATCGGTGCTCGAAGCTCTCGAGGCCCTGCCCGCGCCGGCGCTCGGCGCGACGGGGGCGCGTCTTCTGACGCCGGAGACCGTCGCCGCGGCGCGCGTCGGCGAGGCCGGCTTCGGCGAGGCGTGTCGCCTCGCGCGCGAGACTGTCGCCCGCGCCCGCGCCGTCGCCGATCAGAGCTTCTGGTGGACCGAGGGCGGCGACGGTTTCGAGCGCTTCGCGCTCGCCGCGACGGGGATGCCCGATCCGGCGCTCTTCGTGGCCATGATCACCGGCCGCTTCACGTCGCCTGCGCCCGGCGGCGAGGCTCGGGCGCCATGACCGACATTCGCGGGATGCGCGCCTTCGCGCTCTCCGACAAGGGCCGGGTGCGCGCGGAGAATGAAGACAATTTTCTGTCGAAGCCGCAGACGGGCCTTTTCGCCGTAGCGGATGGCATGGGCGGCCATGCGGCGGGGGCGACGGCGAGCGCGGTCGTCGTCGACAGTCTGAGCCGCGTCGCGCCGCAGGGCGCGGCGGTCGAGTTGCGCCGCCAATGCGAGGAGGCCTTGCAGGGCGCGCACCGCGATATTCAGCGGCAGGCGGCGTTGCGCGGCGTCGCGACAATGGGCTCCACCGTCGTCATGCTGCTGACCTTCGATCGCTATTACGCATGTCTATGGGCCGGCGACAGCCGCGCCTATCTGCTGCGCGGAGGCGATATTCTGCAGATCACCATCGACCACACCGAGGCCGAGCAGTTGCTCGCCGATGGCGTGCTCACGCCCGAGGAGGCGCGCAACTGGCCGCGCCGCAACGTCATCACCCGCGCGGTCGGCGCCGGCGCGACGCTCGCGCTCGATTTCGTCAATGGCGAGCTGCTCGAAGGCGATATTTTCGTGCTCTGCTCGGACGGGCTCACCGGCCATCTCTCGGCGGCGGAGATCGCGGGCCTCGCCTGCGGCCGCACGCCGGAGGAGGCCTGCCGCGCGCTGATCGATCTGGCGCTGGCGCGCGGCGGAACCGACAATGTCACGGTGCTCGTCGCCGCCTATCGGACGGAGCAGGACGCGACTCGCTTGCGTCCGGGGCGCGAGGAGTCCAGAGAGACGACGCGGCCGCGTTGAAGAGGCCCGCGTCGGCGGTCTATCATCACACCACATGCGACAGAGCCGGTTTTCAGAGCCAGAAAATGTCTTATCCGCCGGATGTTCACTCGATCCACGGCGCCTTGCCGCCCGGCACGCGGCTCAACGCCAATTACGAGATCGACGCCTTCTTGAAGGCGGGCGGCATGGGCGATGTCTATCGCGGCCATGAGATCGAGACCGGCGACACGGTCGCCATAAAGCTGATCCGCGACCAGCTCGCCGGCGACGAGGCCGTGCTGGCCATGTTCCGCAATGAGGCGCTGGCGCTGCGCCGCATCCATCACGAAGCGATCGTGCGCTATTTCGGCTTCACGCTGGAGCCGCAATTGCGCCGGCACTATCTCGCCATGGAGTTCGTCGAGGGCCAGCCGCTCTCCGATATTTTGGACCGCGGCCCTCTGCCGGCGCCGCAAGTGCTGGCGCTGATGCGCCGCGTCGCCGCCGGGCTTCAGGCCGCGCATGAGCAGAATGTCGTCCATCGCGACATCTCGCCGGACAATATCATCGTGCCGCAGACCGGCATCGCTCGCTCGCGCATCATCGATTTCGGCATCGCCCGCTCGCTCCGAGTGGGCGACAGCACGGTGATCGGCTCGGGTTTCGCCGGCAAATACAAATATGTTTCGCCGGAGCAGCTCGGCCTCTTCGGCGGCGATGTGCGCGCGGCCTCCGATATCTACAGTCTCGGCCTGGTGCTGGCGGCCTGCCTCATCGGCAAGCCGCTGGCCATGGACGGCACGCAGGTCGAGGTGATCGAGCGCCGCCGCGTCCTTCCCGATCTCTCGGCCATCGATCCGATGATGCGCCCGATCATCGCCGCAATGCTGCAACCGGATCCCGAGGCGCGGCCGCGCAGCATGGCCGAGCTCGCCGCCTGGACGCCGGACGACGAGCGCGGCTCCACCGTCTTCGCGCCGCGTGGGCCGCGCGCGACACCTCTCACGCCCGTCCCGGTTCCGCCGCCGATTCCGGTTCCGATCGGCTCCGCTCCGGTCCCTGCGCCGCCGCCGAAACCCGTCTCGCCGACGAAGGCGGAAAAGCCGCGGCGCGTCGGCGTGCTCGTCGGCTCTCTCCTCGGCGTCGTCGCGCTCGCCGCCGCAGGCTTCGGCGGCTGGCGCTATCTTCATCACGATGAGCCGGCGACGACGACCGAAGTCCAGACGACGGACGTCTCCGCCTCCAACGCCGAACCGCCGCTCGTCGATCCGCCGCAAAAGCCTGCCGAGACGCGGCCCGATCCATTCGTGCGCCTGCGCGAATACGCCCGCGATTTCGATGGCGGCGATTGTTTTCTCGCCGTCGTCGGCGACATTTCCGCTGGCGAGGTGCAGATCGACGGCTATGGCCGCGGCCGCGAGCCCTTCGACGCGCTCGACAAATCCTTCAAGGACGCGATGGGCGTCCCCGCCGCGATCAGCGTCCGCAAGGTGACGGCGCCGCAATGTCCGGCATTGGGTTTCGCCAAGAAATTCCTGGCGATTCGCGAGCCGCTGCGCTTCGACGTCGCGCGCACGCAATTGCAGCGCGCCGGCGACCGGCTTGAGGGCGCGATCGAGACCAATGCCGAGAATGTGCGTTTTCTCATAGTCGACGACGACGGACTGGTGAATGATCTCAGCGGTCGGCTCGGCCAGGAGACTGGGCGGCGCGACTTCGCGATGGAGCTGCGCGCGACCCGACAGGGGCCGGTGCTGCTGGTGGCCATCGCCGGCGCGACGCCCATTTCTATCGCCAGCGCCGCCCGCGCTGCGACGGCTAGGGACGTGTTCGCGAGGCTCGCCGAGGATCTCGCGGGCGTCTCGCCGCCGCCTTCGGTGGCGTTGAAATATGTGCTGCTGGTCTCGGGGCGCTGAGCGCCGAGACCTTTTCACCTCGGATTTTGGAATTCGCATTTTCCGGCTCTGCGCCGGGTGGAGGATAGTCATGATGCGATCGATGATAGGCGATTTCGATCGCTCGCTTCGCTCGGCCTTCGCCGCCTTCCTTCTCCCCGCGAGCGGGGAGAAGGTGAGGATGAGGGGCCAGGGCGTTTTCCGCTGCGCTTCACGCCCCGAGCCCCTCGCCCCCGCGACGTCATGGCCGGGCTTGTCCCGGCCATCCACGCCAGGACGCCGAGGCGTCTCGAAAGTTCGGCGTGACGCCGAAGCTCCGGTGGGGCGTCCGCCGTGGGATGAATCCGTCGACAGCGGGCGCCTTCCTTCGGTTTCTCAGCAGCTTGGCGTGGATGGCCGGGACAAGCCCGGCCATGACGGCTGCAGCGTTTCGCGATGTGTGAATCCGATAGCCCTCGAGGGGGGAGGTCGAGCGCCGAAGGCGATAGGGTGCGGGCGTTTGCGCCGAGTCTTTGCCGTGCAACCCCACCCCGGATGGCTTCGCCATCCGACCCTGCCCCTGAAGGGGAGGGTGATCACGCCTTTTCTGGCCTTCACGATGCTCGCTCTGCTGCATGGACGCGCGCTCGCCGATGACCAGCTCGTCCGCAGCTTCCATCAGGGCGGCGACGTCGCCTCCGTCGGCGTGGTCGAGGCCGGCGCGGATACGGAGATCGAAGGTCCGCAGTCGATCTATTCCGGCGCGGAAGGCGAGATTTATCTGCTCGACCAGGTCAATGGCCGGGTGCTGCGCTTCGATCCGCGCAGGCCCGCCGAGGCGACGCGCTCGCTCGAATTGCCGAGCGATCTGCGCCCGACCGACATCGTCGTCGCCAAAGATACGATCTATGTGTGGGACGAAGGCCCGCGCGCCTTGCAGGCCACCGGCCCGGCGGATGCGCAGACGCGCAGCCTCGAGGTGACGCGCTCCGTCGCTGCGCCGGACGAGGCCACGCTCTCCGCCTTCGCGCAGACGGGCTCGCAGGAGATCGGCGACGAGGCGGACGCCACCCGCGGCCTCACCGACGGAAAGCTCGCGCGTTCGCGCCAGACCATCGCCTCGCATGGGCGCGGCCAGCTGGTCGCCGATGTGAGCCCTCTCGACAAGAAGGGCGTGTCCATCTCCCTGCAGATCAAGGATGGCGCGGCGCTCGCCAAGCTCAAAATGCAGGTGCGCAGCCGCATCGGCTCGGTGGAGGTGCTGGACGTCGATCAGCGCGGCCGCATTTTCGTGCTGGGCGAGAATGTGCCGACCGACGCGAGTGATCAGCCTTCCACTTTCGTCGCCCGATACGCTTCCAATGGCGCGCTCGAGGGCGTCTATGAGCTGCCGCTCGATAAGCAGGTTGCGCTGTCGCGCCGCTTCGTCACCGTCTCGGCGGAGGGCGACGTCTATTTCCTGCGCACGCGCAAAGGCTCGGTCGATCTGCTCGGCGTCGGCTTTCGCCCGATGAAGAACGGGCAGATTATCGATCTCGCGCCGCCCGCTCCGACGATTCTCTCCTATTCGCTGACGGATTTCGGCAAGCGCAAGGGCGCCACGGCGGCGATGCGCCCGCTCGATCGCACGCAGGTCATCCAGACCGCGTTGCAATTCGCCAATGTGCGCTGGCGCGTCAACGCGGGCGCCTATGGGGCGGACCCGGATCGCGCTTGCAGCGGCTTCGCGCGTATCCGCCGGCCGGGCTATCTGCATGGCAAGCTGGGGCAGGAGGTGGTGGGCATTCCCTATTGCTGGGGCTGTCACGGATCGCTGCCGCGCATAGCGGCGGAGATCGGCGCGGGCCGCCTCGCCGGCAATATCTGCACCCGCAATGATCCGCGGCCGGACGTCGCCGGCGTCGATTGCTCCGCCTTCGTCAGCGCCTGCTGGGGGCTCGCCACGCATTTCACGACCATGGCCATTCCGGCGATCTCGCGCGAATTGAGCAACCCCTGGGATCTTCTGCCCGGCGACGCGCTCAACAAGCCGGGCTCGCATGTGATGCTCTTTGTGCGCTTCACGCCCGATCGCCGCGCCGAGGTGATCGAATCCTCGACCGGCGGCTGCAACGGCAAAGTGTGCCGCAACATCTATCCGCTCGGCTCGCTGCTGGCGCGCGGCTATCGGCCCGTGCGCTTCCGCGGCCTCGCCAATGACCTGAGCGCGCCGACGCCGGTCGCCGCCGTCACCACGGCGACGCCCATCGGCAAGACAAAGCCGGATGCGCTCGACCGCAACGGCGCCGAGAAGCCCGCGCTCGCCAAGCCGAACGGCGCCGCCAAGACGCAGGCGCGGTGAGCGCGGCATGATCCTGCGGCTGCGAACCGGCTCGGAGACGCTGATCCTAGGTCCGCGCGCGGAGTTCGCGTCCTTCGCGGCGCTCGCCGGCGGCGCCTTGGCGAGCGAATACGAGGTACGCCGCCGGCTGCGCATCGCGCTCGCCGATCCCGAGGGCGCAGACGCCTTGCGCCGCGCCTTCGGGCGCTGGCGGGAGGAGGGCGCGCGAATCCGCGAGGCCGACGATCGCGCTCTGATCGACCGTATCGCGCGGATGAGCCGCAATGGGACGCTCGCGGCCTTCGTCGTCGCGGATCGTTCCGAGCGGCTCGCCGGCATGAGCCTGAAAGAGCGCATCGCGACGACGCTGAGGCTCGTCCCGAACCATTTGACCGGAGCGACGAAGCAGGAATTCGCCGCGCTCGTCGAGCCGAAGGCGCTCGCGACCACTGTCGAGGTGCTGGCGATCTGGGCGGTCTCCCATGCCTTCGGGGCGGGAGAGGCGATCGACGCCGTGCTTCTCGCGGTCGGTCTCTATTTCGGCGGCCCGCAGCTCTGGCGAGGTCTCCATGCGCTGTTCCATGCGCTCGAGCTGATGGGGACGGCGTCGAGCCGCGTGCAGCTCGATGAAGCGGCGGCGGTTTTCGCCGATGGCGTCGCCAAGCTCGGCGTCGTCGTGCTGATCGCCGCGCTCACCCATGGCGCCGCGAAAAAGGCCGCGCGCTGGACCGAGAAAAAGCCGGGCCTGCGCAACACGCCGCCGGAGAAGGCGCCGAAGGCGGAGAGATATGAAGAGAGACCAGCCGAGAAGAAGGCCCGGATCGCGCCAAGAACCGAAGCCGAGCGAATCGCCGCTATCGCGGACGAAGCGAGTGTGGCGACGCCGAAGGACAAGGCCGTCTTCTACTCGGGTGAGGGCAATCGAAAGAAGGCGCTGGCTGCGGCAGAGCGAGGATCGGTTCCGATCGACAAAACGGAATGCGGCAGAGCGCTCGAAGCCGAAAATCTGTATAGCGAGGCCAATGAGCTTCGCAATAGGACGGCGGACGGCTATTGGACTCGCGCCTCGCAGCGTTTCGCCGAGAACGCGTCCGGAGACGTGACGGCCTATGTGCATGGCGCTTCGCCCGATCGCGTCTTCGCTCAGACGGAGTTGCCCGTTCTTCTCGAGAATCGTAAAGTCACCTCGATAAACGGGATGCCGACCCAACTCCTGCGCTCGATGGAGGAGAACAGCCCCGGGTCCGCTTTCAGAGCTATAGAGGGCATGGCGCCTCAATGACAGACGGATCGCCCCGATACTGGAAATATTCGCCCGGTGGAGTCCTGAGCGAGGACGGTGCCTATCAAGTCTCCGGCCGCGACCGGTTCTCCTATTATTTTCGCAAGAACGGGACCGTGGCAATTTTGCCTTGCGAACATTTCGAGAAAAACGGAACGCCGACGGTCGCATTCGATTTCAGGGAGCGGATCGAATTGGCCTATCGCGATGGTTCGAGATCGCTCACCCCTGACGACATCGACGAAATCAAACATGTGCTGCTCGACGCTATGCCGCTGATGGGGCGTGCGGTGGTATTCGACTGAACAAGGGCGTTTGGAATGTGCGCGAACGCACAGCGGGCGATTCCCTGATGCTCCATTGTCAGCGAGTGGCTCGGGTGATAGCTTTATGGTCTGATAAAGTTATCGTTCGTTTCGGTTTTTTTGACGCAACGGCATTCGGCGATTATGACGAAGCATTGGAAACCATTCGTCCTTGCCTTCGCGAGCCTCGTTCTCGCGGCCGTCTTCGCGTCTCCCGCATCGGCCGAGCGGCGCGTCGCTCTCGTGCTCGGCAACGCCGAATACGACCATATCGCCAGGCTCAAAAATCCCGTCAATGACGCCAAGGACGTCGCCGAGACGCTGGAGAAGGATCTCGGCTTCGAGGTGATCTCGCTCGTCAACGCCCGCAAGGATCAGCTCGACGGCGCGCTCGCCGATTTCTCGCGCAAGGCCGCCGGCGCGGATGTGGCTCTGTTCTATTACGCCGGCCATGGTGTGCAGAACGAGGGCAGGAATTATCTTCTGCCGACCGACATTGCGGTGAAGGACGTCGCCGACGTCGAGTTCAAGGCGCTCGACATGGACCGCGTGCAGCGGGCGCTTTCCAAATCCACCGGCGTCAACATCCTCATCCTCGACGCCTGCCGCAACAATCCTTTCGACAGCGTCGTCGCCGCGCGCTCGGTGGGGGATGGGGTGCGCGGGCTGGATCGGCCGAATTTGACGGTGAACAAGAGCGCCAAGGGCATTCTCGTCGCTTATGCGGCCGCGCCGCACGAGGTCGCGCTGGACGGCGCCGGCCGCAACAGCCCCTTCGCCGAGGCGCTGCTCAAGAATCTGAAAGCGCCGGAGGTCGAAATCCGCCGCCTGTTCAATCTCGTCAGCGACGATGTCGCGCGCACGACGAAGGGCAGGCAGGCGCCGGAGATCTCCAGCCGCATCTACGGCGATTTTTATTTTCTGAGCCCCGACGAAATGGCCGAGCGGGCGTGGCAAAAAGCCTCCAAGACGCAGGAGCCCGCCGACTTCCAGAGCATTCTCACGCTCTATCCGACCTCTCCCCGCGCCCGTGACGCGCAGCTGCGGCTCGATCTCTTCGAGAGCGTGCAGCGCTGCAACACGGAGCAGAAGGAGCTGGAGGCGATCGGCCCGAACGATCTTCCGCGCCTGCGCGCCGCCGCCGGGCGATTCTCCTGCGACGCCGCGCGCAAGAGCGCCGAAGCGCTCGTCGCCAAGGCGGTGGAGAAAGAGCGCCGCGAGCTGGCGAGCTGCGAGGCCGATAACAAGACCCTCGGCGCGCTGGCGCCGGACGATCTCGCCGGCCTGCGCGCCGTCTCCGCGAAAATGACCTGTCCGGACGCGCGCCGGCGCGCCGCAGAGCAGGTCGTCCGGCTGGAGCAGAAGGAGCAGCGGGATCGCGACATTTGCAACGCCGATCTCGTGGCGCTGCACTCGGTCGCGCGGGACGATCTTCCGGGCCTGCGCGCAGTCGCCGGACGGCTCGGCTGCCGCGCGGCGATCGAGGAGGCCAAGCCCCTCGTCGCGGCGCTGGAGGCGAAAGAGCGGCGCGAGCGCGAGGTCTGCGAGACGGAGCGCAAGGCTTTCGCCGCCGTCGATCCGAGCGATCTTCCCGGCCTGCGCGCCGTCGTCGGCCGCATGAGCTGCGCCGCCGCGCTCGAGGGCGCGCGTTTCGTGCTCGCCCGTCTCGAGGAGAAGGAGCGCCGCGAGCGCGACATTTGCGACGTCGACCGCAAGGCGCTCGGCGCAGCCGGCGTCGGCGATCTCGCCGTTCTCAAATCCGCCGCCGCCAAAATGCGCTGCGAGGCGGTGCGCAACGACGCCAATCTGCTGGTCGCCGAGCTCGAGAGCAAGGCGATCCGCGTCGAAGGGCAGAGCTGCGACGCCGAGCGCAAATCCGTCGCCGGCATTGGCTCTGGCGACCTCTCGAGACTGCGAGCCGCGGCGCTGGGCATGAAATGCGACGCCGCGCGCGAGGATGCGAAAGCCCGCGTCGCCAAGCTCGAGGAGCAGGAGACGCTCGCGCGCCAGACTTGCGACGCCGAGCGCAAATCGCTCCAATCCAAAGCCGACGACCTCGTCGCTCTGCGCGCCGCCGTGCTGGCGACGACCTGCGAGGATGTGCGCAAGGACGCCAAGGCGCTGGTGACGGAGCTCGAGAAGAAGCAGCGCGTCGCCAAGGACGGCTGCGACGCCGATCGCAAGGCGATGGACGGCAAAGCCGGCGATCTTTCCGGCCTGCGCGCCGCTCTCGACGGCATGAGCTGCGAATCGGCGCGCGCCGAGGCCCGCCGGAAAATCGCCGAGCTCGAGGGCGCCTGCGCCGCCGATCGCAAGAGCGTCGCCGATGTCGATGCGACGAGCTTCGACGCGCAGCAGAAATTGGGCGCGCTGCGCGGCCGCAAATTCTCCTGCGCCGATGCGCGCGGCGATCTGGACAAGACGCTCGCCGCCGTCGAGACCCGCGTGCGCGCGGCGCAGACGCAATTGAAGACGCTCGGCTGCTATGCGGCCGCCGCCAATGGCAAGCTCGACGAGCCGACCAAATCCGCCGTCGCCGCTTATGCGAGCAAGAAGGGCGAAGCCGCGCCGAGCCGGCTGACGGATGAATTCGTCGCCGGGCTGCAGGGCCAGACCGAGACCGTCTGCGCGCCGCAGTCCGCGCCTCTCGCCGCCAAGCCCGCGGAAGCGCCCGTCAAGGACGCGAACCGGGAAGAGGCCGCGCCGACCAGCAAGCCGGTCAAGCACAATGCGCGTCGCCACGAGGACGACGAGCGTCCGGCGCGGAGCGGCAAGCGCCATCAGGTCGTGGAGCCGGTCGCCCCGCGTCACATGCGCGAGCGTCCGGCGCAGACCGCCCGTCCCGTGCGTGCGGCCCCGCCTGTCCAGGCCGCTGCGCCCGCCCCGATGGCGGCGAAGCCCCTCTCATGGTCGCATAATCCGGGCTTTTGATACGATGCGAGCCTTGAAGGTTCGTGGTCCAAAGCGTCCCCCGGACCGCGAGCCTTCAGGCTCGCTTTTGTCCGCGCAGCTCAGCTGGCGCCGCGGGTCAGCCCCCAGAGCGCGAAGGTCGCGAGCGCGGCTTGCACCAGCTCGCCTGTGTCGACGGTTCCTGACGCGCTCTCGGACATAGCGCGGACGAGATCGTCGATCGTCCGCGTTCCGTCGAGTAGAGCGAGGAAACGGCGCGTGTCGTCGCCTTCCAACGACACTTGTGAATGTCGATAGCTCGTCACCGAGCCGAGGCCGAGGCGCGCCTGGGCGCGCGCCAGCGGATTGGCGAAAGGCTTTTCGCCGGCGTCGCGGGAGACGGGAAAAGGCTCCGTCGCCAGCCGCGCCATATTGCCGGCGTAGAGCCGCAGCAACGCCGCCCGCGCCGGCGCCTCGGCGGCGATCTCGTCTATGGCGAGCGCGCGCGGATAGGCTTCGCCGAGCCGCCGCATGGCCGCCGCGAAAGCCGGATCGCGCGTCGAGACCTCGCCGCGTCCGGCGGTCTTGAAGGCGAATTCGCCCTCGCCGACGCTGGCGTCGACGAAAGGCTCCAGCGGCGCCTCCAGATAGAGGCCGGCAAGACGCTCGGGCGAAAAACGCCGCTCCAGCGGCGCGCCGGCGCGGCAGAACAGGCTGCGGCGAAAAAACCGCGTCTCGACGAAATCGAGCGCCTGCTCGTAGGCGATCTGATCGCCGCCCGTGAGCGGCAGCGACGCGCTCCACAGCTCGGTCTCCCACAGCGCATGGGCGACGAGCGAGGGATCATTGTCGCAAAGATAATCGAGCCCTTGCGCGCGCGCTTTCGCGACGAGGTCGGAGAATAGCTGCGGATCATAGATCTCGCCGAGCTCGTCGTGAAAGATGAGCCCATCCGGCCGGCCGAGCCAATCGCGCGTCTCGAGTTCCAGCGCCTTGCGGAAGGCGTTGTCGCTCGCCGACCATTGTTCGGCGTAGAAGGCCGCCGAGGCGCGCGCCACGGCGATCTTGCGCTCGGGCTCCTCTATGCCGGCGACGGCGGAAAGCAGCAGGTCGCGCACGCCCTGGCGCAGACGGCATCCCGGCAGCGCATTATAGCTGATCATCGCGACGCCGCGCGGCGACAGAAGCCGACCGCACAGCGCCATCAGCGAGTCTTGCACAACCTTGGGCGCCCAGGCGTAGACGCCATGTGCGATGATATAATCGAAAGATTGCGGCTCCGCTTCGAATTCGCGCAGATCGCCGCATTCGAGCCGTAGATTGGCGACGCCGGCCGCGGCGATCAGCTCGCGGCCCGCGGCGACCGCGCGCTCGGAGAGATCGACGCCGACGAATTGCGCGCCCGGCGCGCCGATCGCCATGCTGGCGAGATTGACGCCGTCGCCGGCGCCGATCTCTAGCACGCGGCAATCCTGAAAGGGCGCGGCCGCGCGCCCCATCAATTGCGCGAGAGCGCCGAGCTGCGTCGGATGCGTCCAATGGCGGACGGCGTAAGGATAGTCTTGCTCGTCATAGACATTGCTCATGAGAATGCGCTCGCAATGATGGCGTCGGCACGCGACCTATCGATCTTCGATCTATGCCGCCGATCCTCGATGAATTCCCGCACTCTGGCAAGGCGTGCGGCTCAGGCGCTCACGAGCTGCGCGGGCCGAAAGGAATCGGCGCGCGCGCGGCGCCATGCGGCGGCGAAGCGCGCGTCGATCTCGCCGGCGAGAAATGCGCCCGGCGCCGGCGCCGGATAGAGATCGGCGAAGCTCGCCGCTTCATGCGGGGAAATGCGACGGCAGAAATGCTCGGGCGCGAATTGGCTCGGATGGTCGAGCCCCGCCGCGGCGGCGAGCTCGGCGAGGGCGATCAGCGTCGCGCGATGGAAATTGCGCACGCGCTCCGCCTTGTCCGAGACGACGAGCGCGCGGGCGCGCGACGGATCTTGCGTCGCGACGCCGGTCGGGCAGCGATCCGTATGGCAGGAGAGCGATTGAATGCAGCCGAGCGCGAACATGAAGCCGCGCCCGCTATTGCACCAATCCGCGCCGAGCGCCAGAGTCCGCGCCATGTCGAAGGCGGTCGCGATCTTGCCGGCGGCGCCGATGCGGATCGTCTCGCGCAGGCCGACGCCGATCAGCGCGTGATGCACGAAGGCGAGGCCGTCGCGCATCGGCATGCCGATGTGATCCATGAATTCGAGCGGCGCCGAGCCGGTTCCGCCCTCCTTGCCGTCGATGATGATGAAGTCTGGATGAAGGCCCGTCTCCAGCATCGCCTTGCAGATGGCGAGGAACTCCCAGGGCTGGCCGACGCAGAGCTTGAAGCCGACCGGCTTGCCGCCGGAGAGTCCGCGCAGCAAAGCGAGGAATTGCAGCAATTCGATCGGCGTCGAAAAGGCGGAATGCGCCGCCGGCGACACGCAATCCTCGCCCATCGGCACGCCGCGAATCCGCGCGATCTCCTCGCTCACTTTCACGGCCGGCAATACGCCGCCATGGCCGGGCTTGGCGCCCTGGCTCAATTTCACCTCGATCATCTTGATCTGATCACTCGCGGCGAGAGCGGCGAACTTCTCCGGATCGAACGCGCCCGCGCGCGTGCGGCAGCCGAAATAGCCGGAGGCGATCTGCCAGACGATATCGCCGCCGCTCTCCTGATGATAGGGGCTGAAGCCGCCTTCGCCCGTGTCCTGCGCGAACTCGCCTTTGCGCGCGCCGAGATTGAGCGCGCGTATGGCGTTGCCGCTCAAGGCGCCGAAGCTCATCGCCGAAACATTCAGAAGCGAGATGTCATAAGGCCGCGCGCAGCTCGCGGCGCCGACGCGCGTGCGGAAATGCTCATGCGAGACGGGCCGCGCCGCGATCGAGTGACGCAGCCATTCGAAGCCCTCCTCATAGACGTCGATCTCTGTGCCGAAGGGTCGCTTGTCTATGTTCATCTTGGCGCGCTGATAGACGATGGCGCGTTTGTCGCGGCTGAACGGACGGCCGTCCTTATTGTCCTCGAAGAAATATTGCCGCAGCTCCGGCCTTATGTGCTCAAGCAGAAAACGCAGATGCGCGGAGATGGGATAGGCGCGCAATATCGCATGTTCGCGCTGATAGAGATCATGCGCGCCGATTACACAGAGGGCGCCGAAGGCGAGCGTCGCGAGGAAGAAGAGGCTCGACCAATCGCCCATCGCCGCGACGAGGCAGCCGAGAAAACCGGCGACGCTGAGGGTGAGCGCGACGAAGCGCGGCGTGAAGGGGAGAATGAGCAGGCGCAGCATGGTCGAATTCTCCTCCGGGAATATGACAGGCGCGCCGCGCCTCGAGGGCCGCTCGGCGGTTTTTCCGTGGCGGCCGGACGAATGCGCCGAGAGCTTTCACATCCGATATCTTTTTGCAACGATCACGCTCGGTCCTAGAGAGTTCTGAACTCGCGTTGACGAGCAGACATGTTTCCAGCGTCATGGCCGCGCTTGTCGCGGCCATCCACGCCGCGACAATTCGGAAAGCTGAGAACATGAGCGGAACAACGCCGCCTCTTCTCTTCGCGTGTCACAATGTCTCGGCGTGGATGCCCGCGACAAGCGCGGGCATGACGCGGCTGCATAGGATTTGATAAGCTGAATTGGGAGCCCTGGCAGGGCTCCTGCGCGGCTTGCGGGCGCTGCGCGGCGAATGATAGTCTCGCTTTGCTTGTTCGGGCCTTTTGCGTCAATCGAGATCTGTCGCGCGCATGATCGCTTTTCCTGTTCTTTCGGCGGCTTTTCCGCGGCGCGCCGGCGCTGCGCTCGCGCTCTCCTGCGCAATGCTCGCCCTTTCCGCGCGCGCTGTCGCGGCGGAGACGCGCGCCATCGTCATCGGCGTCGATCGCTATGAGCATGCGCCGCCCTTGCGCGGCGCCGTGGCGGATGCTCGTGATCTCGAGGCTGTTCTACGCGGGCGCGGCGCGCGCGATGTCGTGACGCTCATCGACACGGCGGCGGAGCGCGCCGCCGTATTGCGCGCGCTCGACGCGATGCTCGCGCGGACGCAGAAAGGCGACACGATCTTCTTGACCATCGCCGGCTATGGCGCGCTGGAAGGCGCGCAGAACGACGAAGCCATCTTCCCGCTGCCGAAATTCGATCCGCAGGACAAGCGCAAAAACAGCGAGAAAATCCTGCGCGCGGAGCTCGATCGCTATATCGAATCTTTCGAGAAGAAAGGCGCGCAGGTCGTCCTCATCGTCGACGCCTCTTTTGGCGGCGGCCTCGCTCGCGCGGTCGATCCGCGCGCGGAGCGGCTCGTCTATCGCTCGCTGAACGATCGGCCGCTTCCCGATCGGCTCGCGCTCGTCGCGTCGCGCGATTTTACGCGCTCGGTCGTTCTCGCCGCGGCCGACGCGCAATCGAAGGCGCCCGAGGTGGACATTCCAGGCGCCGGCCATCGCGGCGCGTTGAGCTATTCTGTGGCGCGCGCGCTCGAGGGCGCGGCGGACGCCGATGGCGATGCGCTCGTCACGACGCAAGAGCTCATCGCTTATGTCCGGCAGCTGACCTATCAGCTCAGCGACCAGCGGCAGGAGATCGTCGCCCTTCATCCGCGCGGCCTCGACGTGTCGAAGGATGTGATCGCGCAGCTCGTGGCGCCGCTCGGCCGCGGGGTCGGCGTGCAGGCGGTCGGCGCACCGCCGGCCGGCGAGGAAGAGGAGGCCGCGCCTTCGGGCGGCGGGCTGACGATCACCCCGCTCACGCCCAAATCCATGGCGATCGGGCCGGGCCAGAGTCTGCCGCCGGCAAAGCCCGTCGCCATGCCGCCGCGGCCCAAGGAGCCGATCCGCCTCGCCGTGCGCGGCGCCGCGGCGGAGCGCGGAATGGGGGCGGGCGCGCAGGCGCCTTTCGTCCTCGTCGGCGCCGATGCGGCTCCCGACCTCGTCTGGGATGCGGCGACGCGCGACGCGCTCGCCGGCGGCGATGTGCTCGCGCATAATGTCGACGCGCATGAGCTCGATGTTCTCATCGATCGCGCGGCGACGGTGCGCTGGCTGAAGCTCGTCGCCGGCAAAGGGCCGCTGCCGATGCGTATTTCGCCGGAGGGGCTGCGTCGCAAGGGCGAGCGCGTCGAGATCGTCATAAGTGGGATCGCCGGCCGCAATCTCCTGCTGTTCGATCTCACTGGCGACGGCGTGCTGCAATTGCTCTATCCGCTGCCCTCGGACCCGCCCGTCGTGCAATCGTCGGACTATCGGCTGAGCGTGG
The DNA here is from genome assembly GCF_015709455.1 of Methylosinus sp. H3A. Classification (NCBI taxonomy): domain Bacteria; kingdom Pseudomonadati; phylum Pseudomonadota; class Alphaproteobacteria; order Hyphomicrobiales; family Methylocystaceae; genus Methylosinus; species Methylosinus sp. H3A. The sequence goes on along the minus strand of NZ_JADNQW010000005.1, from coordinate 1,243,396 downwards.
TCGCGGGCGAGCCCTTCGGCGCCGATCAGATCGTCGCCATCGCCTCGACGCGGAGCATGCCGCAGCTCGAGCAGGCGCTGCGCCAGCTCGATCGGCTGCGCAATCCCGCCAAGATCATCGACATCGTCTCGCGTTTCGCCGGCGGCGACGCGCAGCTCGGCACGATCGGCATTTTCACGACCCGCTGAGGAGAAGGCGAAAACAATGATGCGACGTCTTTGTCTCGGCTTTCTCTGCGTCTTCTCCAGCGTCGTCGTCGCCGAGCCGCGGGACGCGACCCGTTCCGTGCGGATTCTCGACGAGCCGCCCGCCGAGGCGCCGGCGGCGCCGACGCAAGCGCCGGCGATCCCCAAGGAGCCGGGCAAGGGCGCCGGCTCCGGCGTGCGGATAGAGGTGCTGCCGCAGGAGGAATTCGCGCTCGGCGCGCCGATGAGCTTTCGCGTGACGGCGGAGAAATCGGGCTATGTCATTCTGGTCGATGTCGACGCGCAGGGAAAGCTGGCGCAGATCTTTCCCAATATGGTGACGCTGGCCGATCCCGCGGGCGTCGACGAGAAAGCCAATTTCCTGAAAGCCGGTCAGTCGATGACGCTGCCGGAGGCGGGCGGCAAGGCCGCCTATCGCTTCGTCGCCTCGCCGCCGGCGGGCGTCGGCATGGTGGTCGCGATATTGAGCGACACGCCGCTGCAGATCGTCGATCTGCCGGATGTGCCGGCGGCGCTCGCCGGCCAGACCAAGGCCGTCGATTTCGTGAAGGATTCGACGCGCATGCTGCAGATTCTGCCGGCCGAGGGCGAGCGTCCGACGCGCGCGCCAAAATGGTCCTTCGCGACGAAATTCTACGGGATCAAGTGACGCGCGAGCGTGGCGGCTCGGTAGTCTAACCGCCGATGAGCACCGTCGGCAGGCCCATGGTGATCTTGTTCGGCGGCCCGACGGCCTCGACGATCGTGTCGCCCTGGCGGCAGGCGGGCAGGCCGTTGATGAAGACGCTGGTGGAGCCGTCCACCACCACGCCCGGCCCATGCGGCGGGATCGGCAGCGGCGTCGCGCAAATGTGAATATCGGCGCCGCCGGCCGCTCCGCTGATCATCGATCCCATGCTGGCGGCCGCCGCGGCCTTGGTCGCCTCCTCGGCCGCTTTGGCGGCGGGAGCGCCCGGCGTGCCGGCGGCGGCGAGCGTCGCCGCCTCCGCGACCTGGATCGTCGTGTCGGAAACCGATTTCGCGGATTGGATCGCCGCCGCGGCCGCGCCGCCGACGCCGCGCCAGGCCGGCAATTTGCCGATGAACACATTGAAGCTGCCGGGGCCGGGCGTCAGCACCGGCGGCAGAGGATGGGCCACGGGATCGGTCACGCGCGCTGCAGGCCGGCCCATATGTCCCCTCCTCCAATGATCTCGAATAACGACTGTCAGCCTATTGCATAAGCCATCGAGGTCAACCGCGCTGTGCGCGCGCCCATATCGCTTTTGCGCGGGAGACGATATTCTCGCCGGCATTTCAAGGCGGCGCGACCACGCGCAACGAAAGGCGGCTTTCGATGAGTCTTCTCTTCCCCCGGAGCGTCCGATTGGCGGCGACGATTCTGGCGCTCGGCATTTGCCCGGCGCGGGCGGAGGAAACGCTGCAGGAGCTCGTCCATCGCGGGCCGGAGCTCGCGAGCCTCGAGGCGGCCGGGCTCACCGTGGAGTCGATGGAGCTCGCGCTCGGCCCGCAGAACAGCTCGCTCAAATATCGGATCGTCAATCCGACTTCGGCGCCGGTGCGAACGACTCTGATCTTCCCGCTTCCCGAGATCGATTTTTCCGATCCCGATGCGGCATGGTCCATTCCGGGCTCGGACCCGGTGAATTATGTCGGCCTCGCCGCGACCATCGATCAAAAGGCGGCCCCGCTCTCCGTCGCGCAGAGCGCCGTCGTCGAGGGCAAGGATGTGACCGCGGTCCTGCGCCGCAGCGGGCTTCCGCTCGTTCCGGTGGGTCTCTTTCACGACAAGCTCGCCGGCCTGACGGCGGATGCGCGCGCGCGCCTCGTCAAGGACGGGCTCATCGTCGAGAATGGGACCGATCCGGCGGGAAATCCGATTTATTCGCCGCGCTGGTCGGTCCGCGCCTCGGCGTCGCGGGCGCTGGAGCTCGCGCCGGGGCAGAACGTGCTGGTGGACTATCGTTTTCGCTCGAGCGTCGGCGTCGCGCGCGACACCGTGCTGCGCGAGCCGCTGCGCTCGTCGAAAGAACTCGGGCAGGAGGTGGAGCGCCGCCGCGCCGATTATTGCCTCGACCGCAGTTTTCTGGCGGGCGTCGACAAGATCGTCTCCACTGCCGCGGCGCGTCGCGCGGCGGCGGTCGAGACCGTCGTTCCTGCCGCGGAGAGCGCCGCGCCGGAGCCCGCCGCGACCGACGCCGCGAGAAAACAGCCGACGATCCGCGTTTTCCCGGAGGCCAATGTCGGCGATCTGCAGGAGCGCCGCATCTCCTTCGATCTCGGCTCCGGCGCGCCGGCGGCTCCGGTGCGCCAGTTCCGTCTCGTCGTGGACAAGGGCAAGCCGACACGCCTCGTGAGCTTCTGCCTCGTCGATCTGAAGAAAATCTCCGCCACCGCCTTCGAGATGCGCGCCGCCGATTTTCGGCCCTCCGGTCTGCTGCGCGTGCTTCTCCTCGGCCCGAAGGACTAGCGGTTTGCCGGACGCGCTGGCCAAGGCGGCCGAAATCGGCTAGCTTGCCGGGCATCGAGAGCGTGAACGCTTTTGAAAGAGCTTTGGCGTCGTAATATCGACGCGGTTTTTAGCGCGTGTGGTTTATCGGATTTCGACGGCCGGGGTGGCGAACGCCCGAGGCGACGACTTCAAAGACGAAAGGATGAGCCCATGCGGCTTGCTGCGGCGATCTTCGCCACTTGCTTTTCTTTTTCCGCGCTGGCGCTCGAAGCGCCCGCCGCGACGCCCGCGGACATGATTATCGCCGCCACTGCCGTCGCCCAGCTCGACGTCGGCGCCTCCGTGCCCGTTCCGGTCGTGGAGACCGCTCCGCTTCCTCCCATCGTGGAGCGCACGTTCGTCGCGCGGCCGACGCCCGTCGCCCACCACAAGATTCGCAATATCTTCCGGCGGCCGGTCGGGCTCGTGCATCATTCGCATCCGCCGCGCCGCCGCATCGAGGCGCGCGCGCCGATCCTTCCCACGCCGGTGGCGGAGGCGCTGCGTCCCGCGCCGCGGCGCTGCGAAGTGATCACCTGCCCCCGCTTCGTGCTGGTGGGCGTCGGCTTCTGAGCAAAGACGCGGTTTTCCTCGTCGACTGACAAAGGCCGCGCCCGAGTGGCGCGGCCTTTTTCGTTTCGCTCGCGAGAACGAATGAAACAAAGGCCGCGTCCTTCGGATGCGGCCTTGTTCTCGTGCTTCGCTTTCGCGTCAGCGATCGCGGCCGTGGTGGTGATGATGATGATCGTGATCGTCGTCATCGTCATCGCGATCGTGATCGGAGAAGACGAAGAGATTCACGAGATCGCCGATCGCCGGCCGATTGACGGGAATATAAGGATTCTCGCGAGACGGGATCGGATTGGGCAGATTGTCGCGGCTCAGATGCGAGACCGCCGGCAGCTTCCAGTTCCGCTCGATGAATTTCAGCAGTGAGACATGGTCGTAGTAAGTGTGGTCGACATAGCCCTTCTTGGCGTAGGGCGAGACCACGACGAGCGGAATGCGCGTGCCGTCGCCGAAGAAGTCGACCGGCTGAATATAGCCCGAGTCGTAGTAGCCGCCGCCTTCGTCGGTGGTGATGAAGACCGCGCTCGAGCCCCAGGCCGAGGAGCCCTGCACGCGCGCGATCAGCGTCTTCAGGAACTGCTCATAGAGATGGCTGGTCGAATCCGCCGGATGCGCGGCGAAGGCCTCGAAGGGACGCACGAATGACACGGCGGGCAGCGTTCCGTCGGTCAAATCCTTCAGGAAGGCGCCGTAGTTCTGCAGCTTGGCGTATTCGCCCGTCGTCATCACCTGGAGATAGCCGGTGAGCGGATCGCAAATGCCGCAATAGGCGTGGAAGGGCGCGCCGCCCGCGACGGGGAAGTTCACGCCATCGACCGAATTGGCGAAGACGGTCGGATCGTCGCCGCGGTCGGAGCTGTAATATTTCCACGACACGCCATGTGCGTTCAGCACATCGACGATGGTCGAGGCCTTCTGCGGCGGCAGGGTGAACTTGGTCGCGCCGAGCGCGCGCGTCGACGACGGCGTCTGGTTCCAATACATATTGTAGTTGTTGACGAGATAATAATGCCCCGGCGCGCATTTGCGCTCATAGGCTCCATGGCCGCGCAGCTGCTGATCCACCGCCGCGACGCCCGGCTGCGACAAATCGTGGCAGTTCACATAGGAGCCGCCGCTATAGCCGTCCTGCGTGTAATAATTATTCGTGCCGCTGACCGGATCGGGGTTTTCGATCTGATTGGTCGGAGGCGTCGCCGGCGAGCCGTCGAGGGTCGTCGGATTGGTGTAGAAGGCCGCATGGCCGGTGACGATCGCCTGGAAATTGGCGCCCGTGCCGCCCATCACCGCCTGATGAAAATTGTCGCTGATCGCATAAGTGTCGGCGAGCGACTTGAAATAGGGCGCGTCGCCGGTCTGCGCGACGCCATGCGAATCCGTATAGGCGTTCATATTGAAGAAGCCCATGGAGATCGCGCCTTCCTTGGGATCGAAGCCGGCGGGCGGATTGCCGTTGGAGCCCGTGCCGATCGTCTTCTCGACCCAGACGAATTTGTCGAGCTTGCCGCCGTCCCACTGCTGCCACATCTGGAAGAAGCGATGCACAGGGTCGCCGGTATAGGCGGCGTAGGGCACATATTTGCTGATCTGATAGGGCCCGTTGGGCAGATCGGCCGGAAAGCGCGTATCCGGCACGCCCTGGGGCACGCCCGCCGCATAAGTGGTGTAGGGCTGCGGCAGAGTGGCGTAGGCGCCGGTCGTCGGCGTCACGACCTCATAATGATAGAGATCGGAGCCGATATTCTGCCCGGCCTTGGCGAAATTCACGCCCGGCGTTCCATCCGCCTCGATGATTCCTCTGCTCAGCAGATTGTCGACGCTCTGGCCGGCGACGGGCTTATAGCCGCCGAACAGATTGTCGAAGGAGCGATTCTCGCCGACGATGATGATGACATGCTTGATCGGCGTGCGCGTCGCCGGATCGGCGTTCGCGGTCGCGGTGAGCGCCGTCGTCGCGAGGCAGGCGGTTTTCAAAAGCAAACGAATTTTCATGGTCGCCCTCGAGTTCGTAAAGAAAAGAACCTCGGCTCGATGTGGCGGCGTCTCGATCGCTGCGAGCGTCGCCGTGAGCGAAACTAGGGACGTCCGATATCAGCGTGATGGCGGCCGAATGAAGCTCGCGTGACCGCGAGGAATGTCTCGCGCTCGCGCTCGCGGCGCGACGATGCGACAGGGCGCGCGCCTGTGTCGCATCCTTGACGGCGCCGATCGCGCGACTAGCTGAAGCGATTGAATTGCGCGTTTTTCGCTGTTTTTTCCGGCCGAGTGCGAGAAGCGCATTTTTGGCGAGTCTTTGCGTCGAACGCGCGCCGTTTTCACATATTGCGAGCGACTCCCGAGAGTTGTACGCAGACGCACGACCAGAGTTCGATCAGGCGAAACGACGAAAGGCGTCCTAATGGCCAATACGACAGCGGAGCTCGAGGCGCTCCTCATGCAGCGATCGCTGACCGATGCGGAGCTTCTCGCGGCGACGGAGACGGCGACGGATTTCCGCATCCTGCCGGATGCGACGGTGATCAAGATCGGCGGCCAGAGCGTCATCGATCGCGGTCGCGCGGCGGTCTATCCGCTGGTGGAGGAGATCGTCGCCGCGCGCAAGCTCCACAAGATGCTGATCGGCACGGGCGCGGGCACGCGGGCGCGTCACCTCTACTCCATAGCGGCGGGGCTCGGCCTGCCGGCGGGCGTGCTGTCGCAGCTCGGCGCCTCGGTCGCCGATCAGAACGCCGCCATGCTGGGGCAGCTTCTCGCCAAGCACGGCATCTCCGCGGTGGACGGCGCCGGGCTTTCGGCGGTGCCGCTCTATCTCGCCGAGGTGAACGCCGTCGTGTTCAGCGGCATGCCGCCTTACAATCTCTGGATGCGTCCGGCGGCCGAGGGCGTCATTCCTCCCTATCGCACCGACGCCGGCTGTTTCCTCGTCGCCGAGCAATTCGGCTGCAAGGCGATGATCTTCGTCAAGGACGAGCAGGGCCTCTTCACCGCCAATCCGAAGACCGACAAAAATGCGAAATTCATCCCGAAGATTTCCATCGACGAGATGAAGGCCAAGGGGCTGCATGATTCGATCCTCGAATTCCCACTGCTCGATCTCATGAAATCGGCGCGTCACATTCACGAGGTGCAGGTCGTCAACGGTCTCGTCCCCGGCAATCTGACCCGCGCCCTGGCCGGCGAGCATGTCGGCACCATCATCACCGCGAGCTGAGATTTCAACATGACCAAAACCGACAGCATCAAGCACGTCGCCTCGCCGCTCGCGCGCCAGACCCTGCTGGACGGCTCGCTCACGCGTCCCGTCGCCGGCCGGCGGCCGATCCGCCTCCTACCCTGGCTGCAGGTGGTGAAGATCGGCGGCCGCTCCATCATGGATCGCGGCGCCGAGGCGATCCTTCCGATCGTGGACGAGATTCGAAAGCTCCTGCCCGAGCATCGTCTGCTTATTCTCACCGGCGCCGGCGTGCGCGCCCGCCATGTCTATGGCGTCGGCCTCGATCTCGGCCTGCCGGTGGGCTCGCTGGCGCCGCTCGCGGCGAGCGAGGCCGGGCAGAACGGCCATATGCTGGCCTCGCTGCTCGCGCCGGAGGGCGTCTCCTATGTCGAGCATCCGACGATCGCCACGCAGCTCGCGATCCATCTGACCGCGACCCGCGCGGTGGTGGGCAGCGCCTTTCCGCCCTATCACCACCATGAGTTCCCCGGCTCGCGCATTCCGCCGCATCGGGGCGACACGGGCGCCTTTCTGCTCGCCGACGCCTATGGCGCCGCCGGCCTCACCATCGTCGAGGATGTGGACGGCGTCTACACCGCCGATCCCAAGGCCCCCGGCGGCGAGAAGGCGCAGCTCATCCGCGAGACGAGCGCCGCCGAGCTGGCCGAGCAGAAGGGCCCATTGCCTTTCGATCGCGCAATGCTGGAGGTGATGGCGACGGCGCGTCATATCGAGCGCGTGCAGATCGTCAACGGGCTGGTCCCGGGCCGGCTCACCGCGGCGCTGCGCGGCGAGCATGTGGGCACGCTCGTGCATACGGGCGCGCAGCGGAACAGCTGAGACGAGCGGGGGCCGAGGGGCGCGGAGGCGCCTTTCGGCCTTTTGCCCGCGCCGCGCCGAGCGGGCGCTTATGAACGAACGAAGAAGGTAGTGTCGAGCATCTGCGAGGCGGCGTCGCTATTCCGACGGAATGGAACACGCTCCGACTCTCGTCGCGCTGCGACCGATCCGTTCATTGAGCTCGCGACATACGCATGACGGGTAAGAGACGAACGGCGGTTTTCGCGGCTGCATTCACTGTCGGGCTGTGAGAGAGGCCAGAACGATCGGGTGAAGGTTTCCTCATCCTGAGGAGCCCGCGCAGCGGGCGTCTCGAAGGACGAGGAAGCCTTCATGCGCCGCCTTCTGGAGCTCGCCATCGTGCTTCGAGACGGCTCCTGCGGAGCCTCCTCAGCATGAGGGCGAGGGTGGCTGCCCTTCACCCGATTGCCCTATGAGAGCGGCCCTTATGAGTTGCATCGAGTGTTTAGGCGAGCCATGTCAGTTTGGCATCGTGAGCTGCGACATAGATAAATGCATTCCAGGCCCTGACGAATATCCAGCTGACAAAGCAGCCCACGGGCGCGGAAGGTAATGCCGGAGATGGCGGCGTGGCAAGCGTCTCGACCGCGCCGATGTCGATCACGACTTCGTCTTTAGCGTCATACGGGTAGCCAGTGCATGGCGGCTCGCAGACCCAAAAAAACAAACCTGACAGAGACACTTCTACTTGCTTGTATGCTTCACGATCAGCAGCCGAGGACGCATCGCCGTCGGCCATCCAGATTTCAAGTGAAAGCTTCGCCTTGCGGTTTACATAGTCAATCGTGACGACCTTCAACACTGAGTCGTGAAATCCGTTCGGTAGCGAAGCAGCAAGGTCATCAAGGGTCATAGCTGTAAGTCTGCCACAGGGCAGCAAAGCCGCACAGGGCTATTTTAATTGCCCGTGAACTCTTTGAACGGCCGCCAGGCGCCCTGATTTCAATGGATAGCGGCGGCAAAAGTCGTCCAGCGCGTTCAGGCTCAAAAAGCGCAACTCCCCCCTCACCCCTCCCCATGCAAATTCCTCTCCTCCATCCGCGCGAGGAAGAAGAAGCACACAGCGATGAACATCGCGCCGACGAGAAACGCCGTGCGGAACGTCTCGCGCAGCGCTTCGACATCGGCGCCCGTGGCCGCTTCCGCCGCCAGCGCATTATGGCCGTCGCCGATGACGATCGCGCCGAAGACCGCGACGATCAGCGCGGCGCCGAGCTGCCGGAAGAATTGCATCACCGCCGTCGCCGTGCCGAGATTATGCCCCGGCGCCGCGCTCTGCACGCAGACTGTCGTCACCGGCAGCATGGTTCCGACGCCGAGACCGACGATCGCCAGCAGCGCGTCCAGCGCCGCCAGCGGCAGATCGACGAGAAATTGCCGCGCTGCGAGCAGCGAGACGAAGGCCAAAGCGAGAGCGGCGAGCGGCGCCGCTTTGTAGTGGCGCACGCGGCTCAGCAGTCGGCCGGAGATCGTCGCGCCCGTCACTGTCGCCACGGTGAGCGGGATCAGCGCGAGGCCGGACTGATCGGCCGAAAGGCGCAGCGCGCCCTCGAAATAGATCGGCATGAACATGGTCAGCGCGACGAAAGTGCCGAGGCCGAAGCCGCCGGAGAGAATGGCGTTGCGAATGACGTCGTCGGCGAGCACGGCGAGCGGGATCAGCGGCTCCTCCGCCGTCTTGGTGCGCCAGGCGAAGATCGCCCAGCCGATGAGCGCGGTGGCGAGCAGGCCGAGAACCGGCGCCGAGCCCCAGGGATAGCGCACCCCGCCCCAGGACAGCGCCAGCAGCGAGGCGACCGAGGCGGTGACGAGCAGCGCCGCGCCGGCGAGATCGACGCGATGCGGATGGCGGCGCAGCGGCAGCCGCGCCAGCTTGAAATAGGTCATGAAGAAAGCCGCGAGGCCGAGCGGCACATTGATCCAGAAGATCAGCGACCAATGCAGATATTCGGCGAAGACGCCGCCGAGGATCGGCCCGCCGACGCTGGCGCCGGCGAAGACGACGGAAAAATAGGTGAGCGCGCGGCCGCGCTCGCGCACGCTGACGAGATCGGCGACGATGGTCTGCGCCAGCGCGATGAGCCCGCCGCCGCCCATGCCCTGCACGGCGCGTGCGATGGCGAGCGCGGTGATGTTCGGCGACAATGCGCAGGCGATGGAGCCGAGCACGAAGGTGAAAATGCCGATGAGCAGCATCACGCGCACGCCATGGATATCGGCGAGCTTGCCATAGAGCGGCGTCACCGCGGTCGCGGCGACGAGATAGGCGGTGACGATCCAGGGCAGATGCGCGAAATCGCCGAGGTCTTGGCCGATCGTCGGCAGAGCGGTGGCGACGATCGTCTGATCGAGCGCCGAAAGCAGCATGGCGAGGCCGAGGCCGACCATGATCATCAGAATTTCGCTCTTGCTCAGATCGGCGCGCGAAAATCCCGTGGCGGGCTTGTTCACTCGGTTTCGTCCTCTGCTCGAATCGCGGGTCGGAAGCTGGAGCGCGCGAGTATGGCGCCGTCGCGACCGACGACGATGATTTCCAGCTCCGTCGCGCGATTGCCGAGCGCGCGGGCGGCTGTGTCGAAGGCCCGTCGCGCGATCGGCGAGGCGAGGTCCAGTCCGGCCGCGCTCGCGATGGCCAACGCCTCGAGCGCGCTATTGGCGTTGCGAATCGCCTCGCTCGTCGCCTCGTTCGCGCCCGCCGCGCGCGCCGTCGTCGCGAGATCGCCCAGATCGACGGAGGAGCGGCCGGAATGGAGGTCGAGCCGTCCCTGCGCGAGCTTGGTCAGCTTGGCGAAGCCGCCGGCGATCGTCACCCGCGGAACCGTGTGCGCGCGCAAATATTTCAGCAGCCCGCCGGCGAAATCGCCCATCTCGATCAGCGCCTCCTCGGGCAGGCCGTAGAGCTTGCGCACGGCCTCTTCCGAGGTGGAGCCGGTGGTGGCCGCGATATGGCGCAGGCCGCTGGCGAGGGCGACGTCGATCCCGCGATGGATGGTGTCGATCCAGGCGGAGCAGGAATAGGGCACGACGATTCCCGTCGTGCCGAGAATGGAGAGCCCGCCGATGATGCCGAGCCTCCCGTTGAGCGTCGAGCGGGCGAGCTCCTCGCCTCTGTCGACGGAGATTTCGATTATCGCGTCCGGCGTCACGCCGAGCTCGGCGGCGGCCTCCTCGATCGTCTGCCGCATCATGGCGCGGGG